>DASTRO010000066.1:0-22989 GCA_035761165.1 Gemmatimonadaceae bacterium
GACGGGGATCGACCCGTCGCCCGGTGGCGTGGAGCGCACGCGGCGTACTACCGCTCCTCGGTCACCGCCTGCTGACGCTTGCGGAAGTAGAAGCGGTCCAGCAGCCACGTGCCGGGGATGAGGAAGAGCGGCGTGAGGAAGGAGACGAGCAGCGTGTTGATCCAGATGAGCGCCATGTAGTAGGAGCCCATCCCGAGCCCGGCCCACAACGTCCCGAATACACTGTGCGATTCCACGGCGTAGCCTCAAGTTGGAGGTGCGAGCGATAACATACAGACGCCGCGCGCCCGCTTCCAGTCCACTCGCGCGATGCGCCGCCCCACCACGTTCGTCCCATCGTCGCGAGGACCGTGCCCACCGCACCGCCGCCCGAGCTGCTGACCGCGCTGGATCGCGTCTGCGGACGCGCCCCGCGGCTGCTGCTCGCCGTCTCCGGCGGGCTGGACTCCATGACGCTGCTCCATGCGGCGGCCGCCTGGCGCCCGGCCGGGGTGAGGCTCGTCGTCGCCACCTTCGATCACGGCACGGGTGCGACGGCGCGGCGGGCGGCGGCGCTGGTCGTGCGCGAGGCGCGCGCCCTGGGTCTGCCGGTGGTCCGGGGGTGGGCGCGCCGGCCCGGCCGCGACGAGGCGACCTGGCGACGCCAGCGCTGGCGCTTCCTCCGCCGTACCGCGCAACGTGCCCGGGCCCGGGTCGTCACCGCGCACACGCGCGACGACCAGGTGGAGACGGTGTTCCAGCGACTGCTGCGCGGCGCCGGGGCGCGCGGGCTCGCGGGGCTGGCCGCGCCGTCGCCGGTCCTGCGGCCCTGGCTGGGCGTGCCGCGGGCCGTGCTCCGCGCCTGGGCGGAGCAGCACGGCGTGCCGTACGTGGACGACCCGTCGAACGTCTCGCGGCGCCACCAGCGAAATCGGGTGCGCCTGGAGCTGCTGCCGGCGCTACGGCGCGTGCGCCCGACGATCGATCGGGAGCTGCTCGTCCTCGGCCGGCGGGCCGCCGGGTGGCGGCGGGAGGTGGAGCGGGTCGTGGAGGTGCTGGCCCCGCGACGGGGAGGCGGCGGTCTCTACGTTGCCAGGGCGGCGCTCCGGGGATATTCTCCCGAGGAGCTGGCGGTGCTCTGGCCGGCGGTGGCCGCGCGCGCGCGCGTGCGACTGGACCGGCGGGGAACTCGGCGGCTGGCAGAGTTTACAATTACGGCAGGGCGCACGGGCCGTGTGCCGCTCGCGGGCGGCGCGGAGGTCGTGGCCCTGCCGCACCACTTTCTGGTGCGGCGCCGGGCGCCGCAGCGCTGGACCCTGCAACCGCTGGGCGACTCGGATCGTCTTGGCGAGTGGCGGCTGCGGCGGGTGGAGGCGACCGAGTGGGCGCGGGCACCCGACGACCGGTGGCGGGCAGCGCTGCCCGCGGAGGCACGACTGACGGTACGGAGCTGGCTGGCGGGCGACCGCATCCTGCGCGAGGGCGCCGGGTCGGCACGCCGTGTGAAACGATTCTTTGCGGACGCCGGGATTCCCGGCCCGCTGCGCACCGGGTGGCCGGTGGTCCTCGCCGACGGCGAGGTTGTCTGGATTCCTGGGGTCTGCCGCAGTGCCGCGGCAACCGCCCGGCCCGGCCGGCCGGCAGTGCTCTATCTCTGTGATTGGTGCCCCTGCTGACGCCGCGGCGGACCCGCGGCTGGATGGCCGCCCGTTGCGTCGAGTGGCCTTCGACGAGACCGAGCTCGCCACGCGCGTCGCCGCGCTGGGTGCCGACATCACGGCGGCCTACCCGGACGGTGACCTGCTGGTGCTCGGGCTCCTCAAGGGGAGCTTCATCTTCCTGAGCGACCTGGTGCGGCAGATCCGGCGGCCGCTCCAGGTGGACTTCCTGGTCGCCTCGAGCTACGGGAATGGCACCGTCTCGAGTGGCACCGTCCGGCTGCTCTACGACCCCGAGACGCGGCTCGAGGGGAAGCACATCCTGCTCGTCGAGGACATCGTGGACTCCGGGCGGACGCTGGGCCGCCTCGTCGACCTCCTCGAGGAGCGGGGCCCGAGCTCGCTGGAGATCTGCGCCCTGCTGCACAAGCACGTGGCGACGCACCTGAGCCGCGAGCCGCGGTTCGTCGGCTTCGACGCCCCCAACGAGTTCCTCGTCGGATACGGCCTCGATCACGCCGAGAACTTCCGGCATTTACCTTATATTGCGAGTCTGCAATAGCGGGCTGCAGTCACCGCGAGAGGCCATGGCACCGACGCCACCGAAGAAGGGCTCCAACTGGGGCCGCATCTCCAAGAACCTGTCGTTCTGGATCCTCGTGATCCTGATCCCCGTCGCCTTCCTGCAGTTCAAGGGGTCGGCCGGGCAGTCGGGTGGGGAGATCACGTACTCGCGCCTCCTCCAGGAGCTGCGCGCCGACAACGTCGCCCGGGCCACGGTCACGGGCACCAGCGTGCTCACCGGCGAGTTCCGCCAGCCGGTGACGGTCAAGAACGCGCCGGCGAAGCGGTTCACGATGCGGATCCCCGGCGAGAGCGCCGACCGCGTCGTGCAGCTGCTCGAGGAGCACAACGTCGAGATCTCGGCGAAAGAGGCGGGGACGTCGATCGGCGGCCTCGTCATCATGTTCCTGCCGTACGTCCTGCTCATCGTCATCTGGCTCTTCGTCTTCCGGCAGATGCAGGCGGGGGGCGCCAAGGCGTTCTCCTTCGGCAAGTCGAAGGCGAAGCTGCTCACCGGCGACACGCCCAAGGTGACGTTCGCCGACGTGGCCGGGGCCGACGAGGCGAAGATCGAGCTGCAGGAGATCATCGAGTTCCTCAAGGACCCCCAGAAGTTCACCAAGCTGGGCGGCCGGCTGCCGAAGGGCGCGCTGCTGGTGGGCCCACCGGGCACCGGCAAGACGCTGCTCGCGCGGGCCGTGGCCGGCGAGGCGGGGCGTCCCTTCTTCTCGATGTCGGGCTCCGACTTCGTCGAGATGTTCGTCGGCGTCGGCGCCAGCCGCGTGCGCGACCTCTTCGAGCAGGGGAAGGCCAACGCCCCCTGCATCATCTTCATCGACGAGATCGACGCCGTCGGCCGGCATCGCGGCGCCGGGCTCGGCGGCGGGCACGACGAGCGCGAGCAGACGCTCAACCAGCTGCTCGTCGAGATGGACGGCTTCGAGTCCAACGACGGCGTCATCCTCATCGCCGCCACGAACCGCCCCGACGTGCTCGACCCGGCGCTGCTGCGCCCGGGCCGCTTCGACCGGCAGATCGTGGTGGACGCCCCGGACCTGCGCGGCCGCGAGGGGATCCTGCGCGTGCACGTGCGCAACAAGCCGATCGCGGACGACGTGGATATCACGGCGCTGGCGCGCGGCACCCCGGGGATGGCCGGCGCCGACCTGGCGAACCTCGTGAACGAGGGCGCGCTGCTGGCCGCTCGCCGGAACCACGAGAAGATCTACATGTCCGACCTCGAGGAGGCGAAGGACAAGGTCATGCTGGGCGCCGAGCGCAAGTCGCTCGTGATGAAGGAGGACGAGCGCCGGCTGACCGCGTACCACGAGGCGGGCCACGCCGTCTGCGCGGTGATGGTCAAGGGGAACGACCCGCTGCACAAGGTCACCATCGTGCCGCGCGGCCGCGCCCTGGGCGTCGCCTTCACGCTGCCCGAGGACGACCGCGTGTCGGTGACCCGCGAGCAGCTGGAGGCGCGCCTCGTCATGGCCTACGGCGGGCGCACGGCCGAGGAGATCATCTTCGGGCGCGAGCGCGTCACCACCGGCGCGGCCAGCGACATCCAGCAGGCCACCGGGATCGCCCGGCGCTACGTCTCCCAGTGGGGGCTCTCCGACGCCGTGGGCCCGGTGCTGGTCGGGGACAACGAGCACGAGGTCTTCCTCGGCCGCGAGCTGCAGAGCCGGCGCGAGGTGTCGGAGAAGACCGCGCAGCTGGTGGACGCCGAGGTCTCGCGCGTGGTCGGCGAGGCGTACAACCGCGCGCGGCAGGTGCTCACCGAGAACATCGACCTGCTGCACGCGGTGGCGCAGGGGCTGCTCGAGCGCGAGACGCTGACGCGCGACGACGTGAACCTGCTGATGCGGGGCGAGAAGCTCCCGCCGCGCCCGCCGGCGCCGCCCACGGCGCCGGCGCCCACGAAGCCGGCGCACGCCGAGCCGCGCCGCGCCAACCCGCCGCTGCTCGGCGGGCCGGAGGTCGCGCCGGCGTAAGCGCCGGGGACGAGGGAAGAGGGAAGAGGGAAGAGGGAAGAGGGAAGAGGGAGGGAACGGCGACACGAAGTATCCCGTCGCCGTTCCTCCTCTCTCCTCCCTCCTCCCTATTTTGTCCCCATGCCCTGGCAGCTCCGCACGCGCACCCTCGACCTCGACCGACCCGTCGTCGTCGGGATCGTCAACGTCACGCCGGACAGCTTCAGCGACGGCGGGCAGCACGACACGCCCGCGGCGGCGCTGGCGCATGCCCAGCGGCTCGTGGCCGACGGGGCGGACGTGCTCGACGTGGGCGGCGAGTCCACCCGGCCACAGGGCGCCGTGCCGGTGAGCGCCACGGAGGAGCGCGCACGGGTGGTCCCGGTCGTGCGTCTCCTGCGCCGAGAGCTCCCCGACGTGCCGGTGAGCGTGGACACGGTGAAGGCCGAGGTCGCGCAGGCCGCGCTGGACGAGGGCGCGGAGGTGATCAACGACGTCTCGGCCTTTCGCCTGGACCCCCGGATGGGCGAGATTTGCGCGCGGGCGGGGTGCGGGGTGATCCTGATGCACTCGCGCGGCGCGGTGCACGACATGGCCACGTTCGCCCATGCGGACTACGACGGCGACGCGGTGGACGTGGTGCTCGCCGAGCTGCGCGAGGGCGTGGACGTCGCGATGCACGAGGGCGTCGCCGCGGCGCGGATCGCCGTCGACCCGGGGATCGGGTTCGCGAAGCGCCCGGCCGCCTCGCTCGCCATGCTGGCGGCGCTCCCGCGGCTCGGCGCGTGGGGCTTCCCGGTGCTGGTGGGCGTGTCGCGCAAACGATTCATCGGAGAGATCACGGGCGTGAGGGAGCCGCAGGAGCGGGTGCACGGAACCACGGGCGCGAACGTCGCCGCGCTCTGCCTGGGCGCGCGCCTCTTCCGCGTCCACGACGTGCGCGCCGCGCGACAGGCGCTGGACGTGGCCTGGGCGGTGCTCCGGGCGGGGGCTCCGGCGTGAGCTTCCTCGACCAGTTCCGCTTCCTCGAGGTCGGCTGGCGCGACGTGATCGAGGTCGCGCTCGTCGCCTACGTCATCTACCGCGTCCTGCTGCTGGTCCACGGCACGCGCGCCGTGCAGATGCTGGTGGGCGTGCTGGTGCTCGTCTTCGTCTACGCGCTGGCGTGGCTGCTGAAGCTGACGATGATCCTGAGCGTGCTCGGGAAGCTCTTCTTCTTCGCCCCGTTCGCCGCCGTGGTCCTCTTCGCACCCGAGCTGCGGGCGGCGCTGGCCCACCTGGGCCAGGCGCGGCTGCGCCTCTTCCGCCGGATGGAGGCGAGCGAGGTGGCCGAGGAGATCGCCGATGCCGTCGAGCGGCTGAGCCGGTCGGGGATCGGGGCGATCATCGCCGTGGAGCGCGAGGTGGGGCTGAGCGACTACGTGCAGTCCGGCTCCGAGGAGCAGGCCAAGGTCTCCGCCAACCTGCTGACGACGATCTTCACGCCGTACTCGCCGTTGCACGACGGCGCGGTGATCATCCGCGGCGACACGATCATCGGCGCCGGGTGCATCCTGCCGCTCACGCAGGCGCAGATCGTGGACCGCTCGCTCGGCACGCGTCATCGCGCCGCGCTCGGGCTGTCGGAGGAGACGGACGCCATCGTCATCGTGGTCTCGGAGGAGACGGCGACGATCTCGGTGGCCATGATGGGCGTGCTCGAGCGCCCGCTGACGCCGGGACAGGTGCGCGACCTGCTCGCCGGGAAGACGCTGCGCCGCCCGACGATGGAGCAGCCCGTCGTGACGGCCACCGCCTGAGCGAGGGCGGCCGGTCCTGCTCCGCACCGGCTCGCGGCGGCCCGCGCTGGCCACGGCGCTCGGCGCCGCGCTTCCGCTGCTCGCCATCTACGTCGCCACGCTCGCGCCGGGCGTCACCCTGTGGGACGCCGGCGAGCTGATCGCCGCGGCCCACACGCTGGGTATACCGCACCCGCCGGGCACGCCGCTGTTCGTCGTCGCGGCACGCACGTGGTCGGTGCTGCTCGGCGCGCTGCCGCCGGCGCTGGCCACCAACCTGCTCTCGGCGGTGAGCACCGCGGCGGCCTGTGGCGCCCTCGCCGCGTGCTGCAGCCGCTGGCTGCGCTCGGGGTGGGCGGGCGCCGCGGCGGGCCTCGGCGCCGGGCTGATGGCGACCGTCTGGCGCAACGCCACCGAAACCGAGGTGTACGCGCTGGCGCTCTGCCTGGCCGCGCTCACGCTGCTCGCCGCCGACGCCGCCGGCCGGCACGGCGGTGCGCGACGGCTGGTGCTGGTGGCGTACCTGCTCGCGCTCGCGGTGCCGCTGCATCTCTTCGCACTGGTGGCCGCGCCGGCGGCGGTGCTGCTGGCGGCCTCCGACGCCGACGGCCGGCTGCGCCGCCGTGACGCGCTGCTGCTCGGCGGGGCCGCGGTCGTGGCCGCGGGCGTCGGGACGATGCGACCGTGGGTAGTGGCGGTCGGCCTGGCGGCGATGCTGGGCGCCGGTCTCACCGGCCGCACCCGCGCGCTGCCGCTCGGCGCGATCGGCGCGATCGTGCTCGGCGCGTCGGCCGTGCTGGTGCTACTGCTGCGGGCCCGGCACGACCCGGTTCTCGACCAGGGGAACCCGGCGACCTGGCGCGCGCTGGCGGACGTGCTGGCGCGGCGGCAGTACGCGGTGCCCGGGCTCTGGCCGCGGCAGGCGCCGCCGTGGCTGCAACTCGGCAACCTGATCGAGTATGCCGACTGGCAGGTCGCGCTGTCGCTCGGCCCCGACCCCGCGCCCACCTGGGGGCGGACACTGGCCACCGTGGCGTGGGCGCTGCTCGGGCTGGTGGGCTGCCGGGCGCACCGGCGCCAGGACCGGCGGAGCTGGCGCGCGCTGCTCGTGCTGCTGTTGGGCGCGAGCGTGGGCGTGGTGGCCTACCTGAACCTGCGGGCCTCCCCCTCGTACGGCGACGGCTTCCTGCCGCCCGGGGCGCCGCGTGAGGCGCGCGAGCGCGACTACTTCTTCACCTTCGCCTTCTGGAGCTGGGGCGCATGGGCCGGGATCGGCGCGGTGACCCTCGCCACGCGCCTGGCACGCGGGCGCGCGTGGGTGGGCGTGCTGGTCGCGCTCCTCCCGGCGGCGCTCAACTGGCGGGCCGTGGACCGGGCACGTGGGCCGGACGCGCGACTGGCGCGTGACGCCGCGCGCACGCTCCTGCTCCCCCTGCCGCCCCGGACCGTGCTGCTGACGGGCGGCGACAACGACAGCTACCCGCTCTGGTACCTGCAGCAGGTGGAGGACACGCGGCGCGACGTGACGGTGATCGTCACGCCGCTGCTGCCGGCGGAATGGTATCGCGCCGAGCTGCGCCGGCGGGGGACGCTTCGCGGCGAGGCGGCGACGCGGTGGCTGGGCACACCGGCCACGATCGCCGGCATCGCCACGACCGCGGCCGCCGCGGGGCGGCCGGTGGTGACCACCGGCTGGGTGGCCGACACGCTGCGCGCGCGCGCCGGCGCGTGGGACACCGTGGGGCCGTGGTACGTGCTGCAGGCATCCTCGCGGGCCGCTGGCACGGCGGGCGGGCCGCCCGTTGCCATCGGCCGCCTGCCGTCCGCGGCGTTCGCGGCTCGGCTGGCCGCCCCGCAGCTGGGTGGTGGGCGCGTCCCGGACTCCAGCGACCCCGCCTCACGCGTCGTTCGGCGACTGCTCGCCTGCGCCGGCACCGAGGCCTCCGAGACGCCCGGTGCCGGCTCCCTTGCCTCGATCTGTAACCGGCGGTAAGTATCAATGTTATGCCCTTTTCGGACCTGCCGGCACGGCTGGCGGAGGTACGCGAACGGATCGACGCCGCCGTCAGACGTGGCGGGCACGACCAGCGTGTCACGCTGATCGCGGTCACCAAGACGCACGGCGCCGACGCGGTCGAGGCGGCATGGCGCGCCGGCGTGCGGGACGTCGGGGAGAACCGGGTGCAGGAGGCGCTGGCGAAGATGCAGGAGGTGGACGTGCCGGTGCGCTGGCATCTCATCGGCCATCTGCAGCGGAACAAGGTGCGGCACCTGGAGCCCTTCGCCCTGCTGCACTCGCTCGACAGCGCGCGGCTGGCCGACGCGGTGAATGCCTACGGGCTGCAGCGCGGCCGGGCGGTGGACGCCCTGCTGCAGGTGAACGTGGCGGGCGAGGCGAGCAAGGGCGGCTACGCGCCCGGCGTCGTGCGGGCCGAGGCCGAGCGGCTGGCGGCGTGTGCCGGCGTGCGCCTGTGCGGCGTGATGACGATGGCCCCGTTCGACGCGCCCGAGCACGTGCTCCGCGCCACCTTCGCCGGTGCGCGGGCGGCCCGCGACACCCTGCGCGAGGCCGGGCATCCGGCCGAACTGCTGTCGATGGGGATGTCGGACGACTTCGAGATCGCGATCGAGGAAGGCGCGACGCACGTGCGCCTCGGCACCATCCTGTTCGGAGCGAGAGCGCCATGATCGAGGACGACGCGGCCTTCCGCCTGACGCCGCTGGACGTGCGGCGCTACGAGTTCGGTACGGCGCTGCGCGGCTACGACAAGCAGCGCGTGGACGAGTTCCGCGAGCTGCTGGCCGGGGAGCTGGAGCGGCTCGCGCGCGCCAACCAGGAGCTGGAGCAGAAGGCCCGCAACTTCCACGAGCAGCTGCGCGCCTTCCGCGAGCGCGACAAGGCGATCAACGACGCGCTCGTCTCGGCGCAGCAGCTGCGGAGCGAGATCCGCGAGCAGGCCGAGCGCGAGGCGCAGCTGCTGCTGCGCGAGGCGCAGGCCGAGGCCGACCGCCTGCTGGCCAGCCTGCAGGCCGACCAGCGCCGGCTCCAGGACGAGCTGGCGGCGCTCGACCGGATGCGGCGCGCGCAGCTCGCGCAGCTGCGCGCGCTGGTGGAGCGCCAGCTGAACGAGATCGTCGCCGCCGAGCACGCGATGAGCCTGGCGCTGGAGCGCGACGAAACCGGGGCGGTGGAGCTGGAGCCCGGGCGCACCGACCCGCGTCCGTCGTATCCGACGCCGGCCTGGCTGCGCAAGGTGGACGACGCGACATGAGCGACGTCGTGCTGCAGGCCACGTCGCCGTCCGGCGCGACCATGCCGTGGGCGCACACGCGCGCCAACGCCGAGCGCGCGGCCGCCGTGGTGCGCGAGCGCTGGAGCGGCACGCCGGCGGCCGCCATCATCCTCGGCACGGGGCTCGGCCGGCTGGCCGAGCAGATGGTGGTGGAGGCGGCGATCCCGTACGACGCGCTGCCGGGCTTCCCGCTCTCCACCGTGGAGACGCACGCCGGGCGGCTGCTCTGCGGCACGCTGGCCGGTCGACCGGTGGTGGCGATGCAGGGACGCTTCCACCGCTACGAGGGCTACTCGCTGCAGCAGGTCACCTTCCCGGTGCGCGTGCTGCGCGCCCTGGGCGCGGACACGCTGGTCGTCTCCAACGCCTGCGGCGGGATGCATCCGCTCTGGGCCCCGGGCGACCTGATGCTGATCGCCGACCACATCAACCTGCTCGGCGACAATCCCCTGGTCGGGGCCAACGACACCGAGCTGGGGCCGCGCTTCCCCGACATGTCGATGCCGTACGACGACGGGCTGCGGGAGCTGGCGCGCGCCGTGGCGACGGAGCGACGGATCGTGCTGCGCGAGGGGGTGTACGTCGCCGTGCCGGGGCCCAACCTCGAGACGCGCGCCGAGTACCGCATGCTGCGCCAGCTCGGCGCCGACGTGGTCGGCATGTCCACCGTGCCCGAGGTCATCGTCGCCGTGCACGGCGGGATGCGGGTGCTGGGCGTCTCGATCATCACCGATCAGTGCCTGCCGGACGCGCTGGAGCCGGCGAGCCTGGAGAAGATCATCGCCGTCGCCGGCGGGGCCGAGCCGAAGCTCGCCGCACTGGTGACCGGCGTGGTGGAGCGACTGTGAGCGACGAACGTGGCGTGACGACGGCCGAGCGCGAGGAGCTGGTCGAACGCGGGGAGGGGCGCTTCCGCACGCCCCCCGCCGGGCCGGCCGACGCGCTGGAGCAGGAGGTGCTGGCGGCCTGGGAGGCGGAGCGGCTGTTCGAGCGGACGCTCGAGGCGCGCGCCGGCGCCGAGCCGTTCGTCTTCTTCGAGGGGCCGCCGACGGCCAACGGCCGGCCGGGGATCCATCACGTCTTCGCCCGCACGATCAAGGACCTCTTCTGCCGCCACCGCGCGATGCAGGGGTACTTCGTGCCGCGCAAGGCGGGGTGGGACACGCACGGCCTGCCGGTGGAGATCGAGGTCGAGAAGCGGCTCGGCATCAGCGGCAAGCAGGACATCGAGCGGGTGGGCGTGGCGCGCTTCAACGAGCTGTGCCGCGAGAGCGTGTGGACGTACCGCGGCGACTGGGAGCGGCTGAGCGCGCGGATCGGCTACTGGCTGGACTACGCCGACCCGTACGTGACCTACGCGAACGAGTACGTGGAGAGCGTCTGGTGGGCGCTGCGCACGCTGCACGAGCGGGGGCTGCTCTACCGCGGGCACAAGATCCTGCCCTACTGCCCGCGGTGCGAGACGTCGCTCTCGAGCCATGAGGTGGCGCAGGGCTACGAGGACGTGGAGGACCCGAGCGTCTACGTCGCGCTGGATCTCGTCGAGCCGGCGAGCGGGGCGGCGAACGCGCGGGGCGACGCGGGGGGCCCCCCCCGACAGCAGGATGCCCTCGGCCCCGCCGCCGACCAGCATCCGTCCGCCGCACCGGGGAGCGAAAGCTCGCCGGGCCGCCGCATCCTCGTCTGGACCACGACGCCATGGACGCTCGTGTCCAACGTCGCGCTGGCGGTGAACCCCGACCTGACGTACGCCGAGGTGCGCCGCCGGCAGGGCGACCCGCGCACGCTCGTCCTGGCCGAAGGACGGCTGCCCGGCGTGCTCGGCGCCGATTGGGCGGACCGCTGGGAGGTGGTGGCGCGCCGCCCGGGGCGCGAGCTCGAGGGGTGGCGCTACCGCCGGCCGATCGACTGGCTGCCGTACGGCGAGGGCGCGCACGAGATCATCGTCGGCGAGAGCTTCGTCTCGGCGGAGGACGGGAGCGGCGTGGTGCACATGGCGCCGGCGTTCGGCGCCGACGACTACGCGGCCGGGCAGCGGCACGGCCTCGCCTTCCTGCAGCCGGTGGACGCGCGCGGGCGCTTCCCGGCCGACCTGCCGCGCGTCGGCGGGCAGTTCGTGAAGGAGGCGGACGCGGGGCTGATCGACTACCTGCGCGAGCAGGGGGCGCTGTGGAAGGCGTCGACCTTCGTCCACAGCTACCCGCACTGCTGGCGGTGCGGCACGCCGCTGCTCTACTACGCGCGCGGCTCGTGGTTCGTGCGCACGACGGCGGTGAAGGACGAGATGCTCGCCCGCAACGCACGGGTGGACTGGCATCCGGAGGAGATGCGCACCGGGCGCTTCGGCGAGTGGCTGAGCAACAACATCGACTGGGCCATCTCGCGCGACCGTTACTGGGGGACGCCGCTCCCGGTGTGGGTGAACGACGAGGACCCGTCCGAGATCGAGGTCATCGGCAGCTACGCCGAGCTCGCCGAGCGGGTGGGACGTGCGCTGCCCGCCGACTTCGACCCGCACAAGCCGTTCATCGACGAGTACAGCTGGCCGGCGCGCTCCGGGCGCGGCACGATGCGCCGCGTGCCGGAGGTCATCGACGCCTGGTTCGACTCCGGCTCGATGCCATTCGCGCAGTGGCACTATCCGTTCGAGCATCGCGAGTTGCTGCCGCAGCGCTACCCGGCCGACTTCATCGCCGAAGGGGTGGACCAGACGCGGGGCTGGTTCTACTCGCTGCTGGCGATCGCCACGGGGCTGGGGGACGCGCTGCCGGCCAATGCCTCGGACCAGGCCGCGCCCTACCGCGCGGTGGTCGTCAACGACCAGGTGCTCGACGCGAACGGGCTCAAGATGTCGAAGAGCCGCGGGAACATCGTGAACCCGTGGGAGGTGATCGACCGCCACGGCGTGGACGCGGTGCGGCTCTTCTTCGTCGCCTCGAGCCAGCTGTGGGTGCCGCGGCGCTTCGACGAGGAGGTGATCCGCGAGACGGCGGGGCGGTTCCTCGTCACGCTGCGCAACGTGTACGGCTTCTTCGCGCTCTACGCCAACTTCGGCTGGGCGCCGGGCGGCGACGACCCGCCGGTGGCCGAGCGCGCGCTGGTCGACCGCTGGATCCTGTCGCGGCTGGCGACGGTGGAGACGGAGGTGGACGCGCTGCTCACGCGCTTCGACGCCACCGCCGCGGCGCGACTGCTGATGGGCTTCGTCACCGACGACCTGTCGAACTGGTACGTGCGCCTGACGCGCCCACGCTACTGGGCGCCGGACGGTACGATCGACCGCGCCGCCTTCGCCACGCTGCACGAGGTGCTGGTGGTCGTCTGCCGGCTGCTCGCGCCGATCGCGCCCTTCGTCACCGACTGGATGCACCGCGAGCTGACGGGCCGCTCGGTGCATCTGGCCGACTACACGCGGCCGTCGGCCGAACGGCGCAGCGAGCCGGCGCTGGAGCGGGCGATGGACGAGGTGCGCGAGCTGGCGCGCCTGGGACGCGCGGCGCGCGAGGAGGCCGGGCTGAAGGTGCGGCAGCCGCTGGCGCGACTGGTGGCGGTGGTGCCGCCGGAGACGCCGGCGGTGTTCGAGGAGCTGCTCCCGCTGCTCGCCGGCGAGCTCAATGTGAAGCAGGTGGAGCTGGCGGGGTCGGCCGACGCGCTGGTGTCGCTGGAGGCGAAGGCCAACTTCCGGACGTTGGGCAAGAAGTTCGGCAAGGAGACGCCGCGGGTGGCGCAGGCGGTGGCGGCGATGCCGCCCGACCTGCTGCGCGCGCTGGAGCGCGGCGACAGTGTGACCATCGACGTGGATGGCACGCCCCGCGCGATCGCGCCGGAGGACGTGACGCTGCTCCGCCGCGCGAGCGGGGAGCTGGTGGTGCAGGAGGCCGCGGGACGCTTCGCCGCGATCGATACGCAGCTGAGCGACGCCCTGCGGCGGGAAGGGCTGGCACGCGAGCTGGTGAGCCGGGTACAGCGCATGCGCAAGGACGCCGACTTCGACGTCAGCGACCGCATCCGCGTCTGGCTCGCCGGCGACGCGACGGTGCTCGAGGCGGTGGAGGCACACCGCGAGTGGGTGGCGGGGGAGGTGCTGGCGCGGGAGCTCTGGCTGGGAGAGCGGCTTCCCGAGAACGCGGAACATGCGGCACGCACGGTGGACCTGGACGGGCTCACCGCGCGCGTCGCCCTGGTAAAGGACTGAGGAGCATGGCCACGCCCAACAGCGCGAAGAAGTCCAAGCCCATGACCAAGAAGAACCTGGCGCACTTCGAGAAGCGGCTGCTCGAGGAGCGCAAGCGGGTGCTCAAGGAGCTGGGGCACCACGACGAGACGTTCGGCGTGACCGATCAGGCGTCGGACGGGGACCTGAGCTCCTACTCGTTCCACATGGCCGACCAGGGCACGGACGCCATGGAGCGGGAGAAGGCGTTCCTCTTCGCCAGCCAGGAGGGGCGCTTCCTCTGGCACATCGACGAGGCGCTGCGCCGGCTGTACCGCGCCCCGGAGACGTTCGGCAAGTGCCACAGCTGCGGCGAGGACATCCCGTTCGAGCGGCTCGACGCGCTGCCGCACGCCCGGTTCTGCATCGCCTGCAAGCAGAAGGAAGAAAATGCCAAGAAGTAGCGCGAACGCCGTCCGCTTCTGGACGGTGGTCGTCGTCGTGCTGGTCGCCGACGTGATCACGAAGGCGCTGGCCGTCGAGCACCTCGTGCCGCGCTATTCCGCCCGGCCGGTGCTCGGCGACTGGATCCAGCTCCGGCTGGTGTACAACCCCGGGGCGGCGTTCGGCCTGTACCTGGGCGAGCTCTCGCGCTGGATCTTCATGGCGCTCACCCTCGCCGCCCTCGTCGTGCTGCTGCAGCTCTATCGCGCCACGCGGCCGGGGCACTCGCTGCGCGTCGTCGCGCTCGCCCTCGTCTGCGCCGGTGCGGTCGGGAACCTCATCGACCGCATCCGCTCGGCGCAGGGCGTGGTGGACTTCATCGACGTCGGCGTCGGGAACCTGCGCTGGCCGACCTTCAACGTGGCCGACATGGCGGTGAGCGTGGGTGCGTTCCTGCTCGCCTGGGTGCTCTGGGGCGAGGACTCCCGCGCCGGCGCGCAGGCGCCCGCCGCGGTGGCCACGGAGCGCGATCCCGGGTGAGCCCGTCCGCCGGCGACGCGACTCCGATGCGGCACGAGTTCACCATCGAGGCGGGCCCCGCGGCCCGCCTCGATCTGCTCGTGGCCGAGCGGGCGGCGCTCTCGCGCACCCAGGCGGCGACGCTCATCGCCACCGGGCAGGTGCTGGTGGACGGCCGGCGCGAGCGGGCCAGCTACCGCCCTCGCGCCGGCGAGCGCGTCACCGTCGAGATCCCGCCGCCGCCGCAGCGGGAGATCGCCGGGGAGGCGATCCCGCTCGCCATCGTGTACGAGGACGAGCAGCTGCTGGTGGTGGACAAGCCGGCGGGGATGGTGGTCCATCCGGCGCCCGGCAACTGGAGCGGCACGTTGGTCAACGCGCTCCTCGGCCGCGGCGGCGATCTGGCCGGAGCGGGGGGCGAGGAGCGCGCGGGGCTCGTGCACCGGCTGGACAAGGAGACTTCGGGGCTGCTGCTGGTGGCCAAGACCGACCGCGCCCACCGGCTGCTCGCCGCGGCGATCGCCGCCCGTCGCGTCACACGGCGCTACGCCGCGCTGGCCTGGGGGCACCTGCGCGACGACCGCGTCACGGTGGACGCGCCCATCGGACGCGACCCGCGAGACCGGAAGCGCATGGCGATCGTCCAGGGAGGGCGGGCCGCGCGGACCGACTTCGTGCGGCTCGCCCGCTTCGACGGGACGGACCTGCTGCGCGCGCACCTGCACTCCGGGCGCACGCACCAGATCCGCGTGCACCTGGCGTCGATCGGCCACCCGGTGGTGGGCGACGACAGCTACGGTGGTGGGGGCGGGCGCCGGCTCGTCGCGCTGCCGCCGAAGCGGCACTTCCTGCACGCGGCGTGGCTGCGGCTGCGGCACCCGGTGACCGGGGCGGCGCTCGACCTGCGCGCGCCGCTGCCGCGGGAGCTGGCCACCTCGCTCGCGGCGGCCGCCGGCATGCCGGAGCTGGCACACCACCCCGACCCCCTGGACGCCTTTGCCTTCTACCGCGACGCTCCCGCCGACTCCGCCGACCCCGCCACCTGACGGCGACGATCCCGCCGCCGATGCGCTGGCCGGTCCGCGCATGCTGCTCGCGCGGGCGGCCGGCCGGTGGTTCGGCTGCCCGCTGCACGACGTGCGGGAGGTGCTGCCCCTGGGGGCGCTCGCCCGGCTGCCCGGCGCGCCGCCGCAGGTCCTGGGGCTGCTCAACGTGCGCGGGCGTCTGGTGACCGTGCTCGACCTCGGGCGCCGGCTCGACCCGGGCGCCGACGGCGCCGTGTCGGATGGCTACGTCCTGATCGTCGCCGCGGGCGAGCGGCAGGCGGGATGTCGCGTGGACGCGGTGGCGCGCGCCGTGCCGCTCGCGACGCCGCAACGCCCGGCCGCCCTGGGTAACGCGGCGGCGGGGGGAATCGTCATGGGGATCGGGGAGGTGGACGGCGAGCCCGTCGCCGTGCTGGACCTCCCGGCATTCGTGAGAGAGACACTGGTCGACCCGGGGGAACGGTGAGCCGCACGGTCCTGATCTGTGACGACGCGATCTTCATGCGCACGCTGGTGAGCGACATCCTGCAGCAGGCCGGCTTCGACGTCATCGGCGAGGCCGAGACGGGCTCGCAGGCGGTGGAGCAGTACAAGCGCCTGCGCCCCGACCTGGTGACGATGGACATCGTCATGCCGGACCTCGGCGGCATCGACGCGGTGCGCGAGATCACCGCCTTCGACCCCGATGCGAAGGTGCTGATGTGCAGCGCCATGGGGCAGCAGGCGCTCGTCGTGGAGGCGATCCAGGCGGGGGCGAAGGATTTCGTCGTGAAGCCCTTCCAGGCGAGCCGGGTGCTGGAGGCCGTCCAGCGCGTGCTCGGGTGAGCGGCGCGGCGCCGCGCGCCGCGCCGGTTCGCCGATGATGCCGGAGCGCTACGCGGAGCTCTTCCGCGACGAGAGCCGCGAGCACCTCGCGACCGCCAACGACGCGCTCCTCGTGCTGGAGCGCGGCGATGACGCGGCGCGCGCGATCGCCGAGCTCTTTCGCGCCGTCCACTCGCTGAAGGGGATGAGCGCGGCGATGGGCTACGCGGCCGTGGCCGAGCTGGCGCACGCCTGCGAGTCGCTCCTCTCGCGCCTGCGCGAGGAGGCGATCGCCGTCACGCCGGACGTCATGGACGCCCTCTTCGCCGCCGCCGATGCGCTCGACGAGGCGGTGGAGGCCGCGATCGCCGGTCGGGACGGCGCGGTGGACTGCTCGGCGGTGCTGCAGCGCCTGCAGTCGCTGGCCGGCGAGAGCGGGGACCGGACCTCCGGTGCAGCGCCCGACGCGACGCGCGAGGAGCGGCGGGAGGCGATGCCGGGCACCCCGGGCGCCGCGGCGCCCGCCGCCGCCGCGAGCGACGGCTCGGGCGGGCTCGAGGTGCGGGTGGGGCTCGACCCGCAGGCGCCGCTCGCCGGCGCACGCGCGGTGCTCGTCGTCCGCCGGGCGGAGGCGCTGGGGCAGGTGACCGACCTCGAGCCGCCGCTGGCCGCGCTGCAGGCCGGCGAGGCCACCGCATTCCGATTCCACGTTCGCAGCGCGGCGTCGCCCGACGAGATCGAGCGCGCCATCCGCTCCGCCGGCGACGTCGTATCGCTGGAGATCGCCCCGGCGACCGAGCCCGACGCGGCCCGCCCGAGCGGCCCGGTGGCCGGCCGCGCCGCCGCGCCGCGGAGCGTGCGCGTGGAGGCGCGCCGGCTCGATGCGCTGCTCGACCTGGCGGGCGAGCTGGTGATCGCCCGCGGCCGCCTCGCCGACGCGGCGGCACCCCATGCGGCCGACCCGCAGCTGCGCGACGCGCTGGCGCACCTGTCGCGCCTCGTCGGCGCGATGCAGGACGAGGTGCTGTCCAGCCGCCTGGTGCCGGTGGCCCAGCTCTTCGACCGCTTCCCGCGCCTGGTGCGCGACACGGCGCGCCTGCTCGGCAAGGAGGTCGTGCTGGAGCTGGAGGGGAAGGACGTGCACCTCGATCGCTCGCTGCTCGACGAGGTGGGCGACCCGCTCGTCCACCTCCTGCGGAACGCGCTCGACCACGGCGTGGAGCTCCCGGCGGAGCGCGAGGCGGCGGGGAAGCCGCGCGCCGGCCGGCTGGTGCTGAGCGCGGCGCGCGACCGCGACACGGTGCTCGTGCGCGTGGCCGACGACGGCCGCGGCATCGACCGGGCGCGCGTGCGGCGGCGCGCCCGCGAGCTCGGGCTGCTCGACGACGACCGGCCGCTCACCGACGCCGAGATCGTCCGCCTCGTCGCGCGCGCCGGCTTCTCGACCGCCGAGCGGGTGACCGACGTCTCCGGGCGCGGCGTGGGGGTGGACGCGGTGCAGACGCGGATGCGCGCCCTGGGCGGTGCCGTGGAGATCGACTCCCGCGAGGGCGTGGGCACCACCGTCACGCTGCGCCTGCCGCTCACCCTGGCCATCACGCGCACCGTGCTGGCCCGCGTCGGCGACGAGGTGTACGCGCTGCCGGCCGGCCACGTCGCGGCGACGGGCGAGCTGGACGCCATCCCGGCGACCACGGTGCGTGGCGAGCCGGTGCTGCTCGTCGCCGACCAGCCGCTGCCGGCGCTCGACCTGCGCGCCGTCGTCGGCCTGCCGCCCTCGGCGGCGGCGGGGCGCGAGCTCGTCGTCGTCGAGTCGGGGGAGCGGCGGGTGGCGCTCGTCGTGGACGAGCTGCTCGGCCAGCAGGATGCCGTCGTCAAGCGCTTCGACCGGGTCCGCGGCGCGCTGGACTGCTTCAGCGGCGCCACGATCCTCGGCAACGGAACGCCGGCCTTGATCGTCGATGTGGGACGTCTCCTCACCCAGGGCCAATCATGAACGATCTCGACCTCGCCTCCGTGCCGCCGCTCGGCGACCTCGGGGCGCTGACCCCGCTCCATCTCGATGCCCTGCGCGAGGTGGCGAACATCGGTGCCGGCCATGCCGCCACCGCGCTCTCGCAGATGACCGGGCGCACGATCATGATCAGCGTGCCGACGGTGAACATCGCCCGCATGGAGCAGCTCCCGCCGCAGCTCGCCGCGCCCGACGAGGCGGTGGCGGGCGTGCTGATGCACATCCTGGGCGACCTGGCGGGGCGGACGCTGCTCGTCTTCCCGCAGCGCACCGCGCTCCGCCTGGCGGAGCTGATGCTCGGCCGCCCGGAGGCCAACCTGGCGTCCTTCGGGGAGCTGGAGCGCTCGGCGATGAAGGAGGCGGGGAACATCCTCAGCGGCGCCTACATGAACGCGCTGAGCGAGTTCCTCGGCATGATCCTCCTGCCGTCGCCCCCCAGCCTGGAGCTGGACGTCGCCGCGGCCGTCGTCTCGACGGCGTGCCTGCAGTTCAGCACCGACCGCGACTACGTCTTCTGCGTCGAGAGCGAGTTCGTGATGCAGGACGTGGGCGAGCGGCTGCGCGGCTTCTTCCTGCTCATGCCCGACGTGGCGTCGCTGCGCGCGGTGCTGCGCGCCATCCGCCTCGCCTGAGCGCGCCGGCACGCCGTCCGATGGCCGCCCCGCTCACCGCCCAGCGCGACCGCGAGCTCCTGCGGTCGCTCGCCCGCCGGCTCGACCCGGCGGACGCGGGCGCGCACAACAACCTGGGCGTGCTGTACTTCAACAAGGGGCTGTACGACGAGGCCGTCGAGATGTTCGGGCGCGCGCTCCAGCTGCAGCCGCGACTCGCCGTGGCGCGGCGCAATCTCGAGATCCTCCACGCGACGCCGGCGTTCGCCGAGCGGCGGCTGGCGGAGCTGCGTGCCGCCGCGGCCGCCGATCCGGCGGCGCGGGCGCCGCGCCTGGCGCTGGCCCGGGCCCTGACGCTGGCCGGCCAGCACGACGAGGCGGTGAGCGAGCTGGCCGAGCTGCTGGCGCGCGATGCCGGCGATCTGGAAGCCATCGTGCAGATCGGGGCCGCGGTGAAGGACGGCGGCGACCTGGCCGACGCCCAGCGCTGGCTGGAGCACGCGCTCCGCCTGGCCCCCACCGACGCCGGCCTGCATCTGCAGCTCGGCGAGGTGCTGTACCACCGCGGCCTGCCCGACGCCGCGCTGGAGCGGCTGCAGCGCGCGGTGAGCCTGGACCCGCGGAACGCCGACGCGCACCACCTGCTGGGCTTCGTGCTCGGCGACCTGGGGCGCCACGCCGAGGCGCAGGCGGCGGCGCGGCGCGCCACGGAGCTGAACCCCGCGCTGGCGCGCCCGCAGACCAACCTCTCGCTCGAGCGGCCCGCCACCGGCCGCCCGCGCCGCCGCTCGCGCGGCTCCGCCCCCTCCGGCTCGCGTCCCGCCCCGGCCTGCGACGGCGCGCACCTGGCGCACTTCAACCTCGGCCTCGCCTTCCGCCACAAGGGCTACCTGGCGGAGGCCGCCCGCGAGTACCAGCTGGCGCTGGAGCACGGCGAGGAGCGCGTCCTGGTGCAGCAGGCGCTGGCCGAGGTGCGCCTGCTGCAGCGCGACCTGCCGGCCGCGCTCGCGCTGTACGAGGAGCTGACGCGCCTGGCGGCGGAGAGCCCCAAGCTCTGGAACGAGCGCGGCGTCGTGCTGCACCTGAGCGGCCGCGTGGAGGAGGCGCGCGCCTGCTACGAGCAGGCGCAGGCGTGCGACGCCGGCTACGCGCTGGCGCACGGGAATCTCGCGATCGCCAGCTACCACCTGGGCGATGCCGCCGCCGCCGAGGCGGCGCTGCGGGCCGCGCTGGCGGAGGAGCCGGCGTTCCTGAAGGCGCGCCTCAACCTGGCGCTCCTCCTCCTCCGCGCCCGCCGCCTGGACGACGCGCTCGACGCCTACCGGGGCGTGCTCGGCGTCGACCCCGAGCACGCGGTGGCCTGGAACGGGGTGGGGCTGGTGCTCGTGGAGCAGCGCCGCTACGCCGACGCACGGCACGCCTTCGCGCGGGCGGTGCAGAGCCGCCCCGGCTACGCCGAGGCGCACTACAACCTCGGCTTCGCGCTGTCCAACCTCGGCGAGTTCGACGCCGCGCTGGCGGCCACCCGCCGGGCGCTGGAGCTCGACCCGCTCTACGGGCGGCAGGCGTTCGAGCTGGCGATCGACCTCGAGTACGAGACGCCGGAGCTGGCGGTGGCCGTGGAGCTCGGCGGCGATCAGCGCGCGAGCGCGGGCGTGCGTGACTTCACCTTCGACGCGACGGCGCTCGATGCGCTGCTGGCGCCGAAGCGGGAGGCCCCAGGGTCCGGGGACCAGGACCCAGGAACGGACTCGGGACACGCAGATTCCACGCACGCTGGTTCCTGGTTCCCGGTCCCTGCTCCAGCCGCCACCGCTCCGCTGCTCGCGGCCGGCCGCCGCTTCGCCGAGCAGGGGCTGTACGGCGAGGCGCTGGACCGCTTCGAGGCGGTGCTCGCGGTCGAGCCGGCCCACGACGAGGCGGCGCGCGCGGCCGTGCGCGCCCTGGTGGCGCTGGGGCGCACCGGCGAGGCGCGCCCACGCCTCACCGCGCTGGTCGCCGCCGCGCCGGACGATGCGGAGTTGCACGCCCTCGCGGCCGACGCCGCGCTCGGTGAGGGCGACGTGGGTGGTGCGCGCCTCGCCGCCGAGCGCGCCGCCGAGCTGGCGCCGCGCGATGCGGCCATCCTCCAGCGGCTGGCCGACGTGCGCGCGCTGGCCGGCGACGCCGCCGGCGCCGCCGATGCCTACCGTGCCACGCTGGCGCTGGAGCCGGACCGCGCGGCCGCGCGCCGCGCCCTGGCCGGGCTCCTCGCCGCCGCCGGCTTCACGGCCGACGCGGAGGCGCAGCTCGTGGCCGCCCTCGAGACGCTGCCGACGTACGCCGATGCCGTGCTGCAGCTGGCCGAGCTCCGCCGCCGCGCCGGGCGCCCCGCCGAGGCGCGCGCGGTGCTGGTGGCGCTGCTGCAGCGCGATCCGTACGACCTGCCGGCGCTGGTGGCGCTGGCCGAGACGCTGCTCGCCCTGGACCGCCCGCGCGACGCGGAGCGTGCGGTGCGACGCGTGCTCGCCTTCGATCCCGAGCATGCCGGCGCGCTCTACGTGGAGGGACTGCTGCTCGCGCGGCAGCACCGGATCCGCGATGCGGTGGCGGCCTGGCACCACGCGATCGCCGCCGACGTCGACGGGCACGTCGCCGAGCGCGCCCGCCTGGCGGCGCTGGACGCCGGCGCGCGCACCCTGCTCGAGCGCGTGGCCTGAGCACGGGACGAGACGATGCCGATCGAAGGACCGCTGCGGGAGCTGGACATCCACGACGTCTTCCAGCTGCTCGACCTGAGCCGGAAGACGGGGGCGCTGCGCGTCACCTCCGGGCTGCGCGACAACGAGGGCACCGTCTACTTCGACGCGGGGCAGGTGGTCTACGCCAGCGTGCGCAGCAACCCGCATCCGCTGGGCGCGATGCTGGTGCGCTCGGGCCGGCTGTCGGAGCAGGAGCTGGCGCGCGCGCGCGCCCGGCAGCTGGAGGCGCGCGACGGCCGCCGCCTGGGCGAGGTGCTGATCGACGAGGGGCTCATCGCACCGCGCGAGCTGGAGCGGCAGCTGCGGCTGCAGATCGAGGCGGTGGTCTTCGAGCTGCTCTCGTGGCGCGAGGGCTTCTTCTCCTTCGTCGAGCAGGACGTCGCCGGGCTGCCGGCCGACGCCACAGTGCGCATCTCCGCCGAGTCGCTGCTGATGGAGGCGGCGCGGCGCATCGACGAGTGGAGCACGATCGCCGACCGCGTGCCCGATCTCTCCGTGGTCCCCGCGCTGGTGGCCGAGGACGACGGGGATGCCGGCCCGCTGACGCTGGACGGGGAGGCATGGGAGGTGCTGGCCGCGGTGGACGGGCTGCGCGACCTGCGCGCCATCGCCGCGGCGTTGGGCCGCTCGGAGTTCGACGTGGCGATGGTGGCTGCGCGCCTCGTGCAGGCGCGCGTCATCCGTGTCGGGCGTCCCGAGGTGCCCCACGGCGACGGCTCGCACGCCGGGCCTGCCCAGGCCGAGCGCTCCGCGGCGCTGCTCGCCGCCGGGGACGTGGAGGGTGCGCTGGCCGAGGCGCGGCTGGGCATCGCCGCCGACCCGCACTGCGCCGCCGGGCACGTGGCCGCGGCGCGCGCGCTGCACCGTCTGGGCCGGGCGCAGGAGTCGCTGGAGGAGCTGCGCCGGGCGGCGCAGCTGGACGCCGCGTCGGCCGAGCTGCAGCGCGAGCTGGGCTACGCCGCCGCGCGCGCCGGCGACCTGGCGGAGGCGGTGACGAGCTGGAAGCGCTATCTGCACCTCGTGCCCGCCGGTCCGGAGCGCGACGAGACCGCCGCGGCGCTGGACGCGGCGAGCCGCCTGCGCGCGGCGCTGGAGGCCCATGCCGCCGTCTGACGCCGTCCGCCGCCTGAGCGACGCCCTGGCGCGGGATCCGGCCAGCCCGGCGGCGCTGGAGCTGGCCGAGCTGCTGGCCGCCCGTGGTGACCTGGACGCCGCCCGGCGCGTGGCCGCCCAGGCCGCGGCGCGCCATCCGCTGCGCGCTGCCGCGCACGACCTGGTCGCGCGGCTCGCCGCGCAGGCGGAGGACTGGCGCGTCGCGCACGAGGCCTGGTGCCGCGTGCTCTCGCTGGCTGCGGCCGACGCCGAGCAGCGCGCGGCCGCCCTGCTGGGCCAGGCGTACGTCGCCTTCCGCG
>DASTRO010000067.1:0-11548 GCA_035761165.1 Gemmatimonadaceae bacterium
CGCCGCCGCCGCGTCGCCGAACTCGATCGTGGCCGCGGCCACGTTGTTCAGCGCGATGAGGACGCCACGCTCGTAGCCGGCGTCCCGGAAGCAGCTGAGCGACGCGGTGAAGAGCTCGTGCGCCGCCGCGCCGTCCCCGTCCCGCGCCGCGCAGGTGCCCAGGTTCTGGAGCAGGATGCCGCGGATGCGGTCATCGGCGGCATCGGTCAGCGCCTGCTCGAAGAGGGGGCGCGCGGCGGCCGCATCGCCGCGCACCAGGTGCACGTTCCCCTCCGCGTTCAGCGCCTCCGCGCGCAGCTCGGACAGGCCGGCGGCGGTCGCCACCGCGGCGCTCCGCCGGGCCGCCGCCAGCGCCTCGGCCCACTCGCCGCGCGCCCGGTGCGCGTCGGCGATGTGGCGCAACGCCTCCGACTGGAGCGCGGGGGTGGCCGCGCAGTCCAGCGCCTCCTGGTACCACTGCAGCGCCCGGTCGGGCATGCCGCCGCGCTCCAGCCGCAGCCCGGCGTCCAGTGCGGCGCGGGCGTCGCTCGTCCCGGGCATGTAGCTCCCGATCATGTCCGTGCGACGGAGGGTCTCCATGCGGGTCCGGCGCTCAGTTGGCCACGGCGTAGACCGAGAGGTGTGTCGTCTGGAAGGTGATCGTCCGCAGCAGCGTGTCGGTCACGCCGCCCATGTCCTCCAGCAATGCGTGCGTCTCCGGATCGATGTACCAGACGCGGAGGGGCCCCTGCACGCTGCCACAGCGCGAGTAGTCGATGGTGACCGTCACTGGCTGCTGGAAGCGGAAGCCGAGCAGCCCAACCGCATGCACGTCGACCGCCATCAGGTCGCCGCTCACCGTCTTCACCTCGAACAGCTGCGGCAGCGTGATGGCGCCGAACGGCAGCACGACGCGGTTGCCGCCAAGGGAGATCGTGCCGCCCAGCAGGCTCAGGGTGCGCTCCGCCGACTGCGACGTGGTGAGCGGGCAGCGCAGCAGCCGCCGCCCGGGCGTGGTGTCGGTGGACGCCAGCGAGAGCGAGGGGTGGAGCGGCGGGGCCGTGGGCGCCTCCGGGGTGCCGCACGCGGCAGCCAGGACGAGGGCTGCCGCCCCGAGCAGGACTGCGGGGCGGCCGAAGCGATGCGGGTGAGAGATGGGCATCGGACGCAGGGGCCGTGAGCGACGTCGGGTCGGTCCGGTGGTGGATCGACCGGGCGCAACTCGGTGAGCCGGGTGGAACGGACGTATCGCTCCCCCGGAGTCTAGCCACGGGATCTACCAGGTGCATGTGACGTGCCTCACGGCAGGCCGAAGCGTATCGCCCCGGCCGCCGCAGCTGGCACCCCACCCCTCGCCCCACCCCTCGCCCGACCCGTCGCCGCCCCGGCCGTGGGCCGGCAGGGCACGCTTACTGCCTTCTGCGCCGATCATGCTCCTCTCTCCGCGCCACCTCCCGCGGCTCACCGCCATCGTCGGCCTCTTCACGCGCTACGGCCTCGCCGACTTCGCCCGGCAGCAGGGCTTGCACGGGCTGGCCAGCGAGACGGGGGCGGAGGGCGACGGCGCGCCGGCGAGCCCGGAGCTGGCCGCCGCCTTCCGACAGCGGCTCGTCGAGCTGGGACCGGCCTACGTCAAGCTCGGGCAGGTGCTCTCCACCCGTCCGGACCTGCTCCCGCCCCCGTACATCGCCGAGCTGTCGCGGCTGCAGGACGACGTCGAGCCGGTGCCCCTGCCCGAGGTGGAGCACGTGATCGAGGAGGAGCTGGGATCGCGGTTGAGCAAGCTGTTCCTCGCCTTCGACCCGGAGCCACTCGGCAGCGCGAGCCTGGGACAGGTGCACGCCGCCGAGCTGCGCGACGGCCGGCCGGTGGTGGTGAAGGTGCAGCGGCCGCACATCCGCGCCGCGCTGGCCGAGGACGTGGCCTTCTTCCACGAGCTGGCGAGCTTCCTCACGGCACACACCGCCGCCGGCGCGCGCCTGGACATGGTGGGGGTGGTCCAGCAGCTCGAGCGCGCCCTGGCCGACGAGCTGGACTACCGGATCGAGGCACGCAACGCCGCGCTCTTCCGCCGCAGCCTGGCCGAGTTCCCGCGCATCCTCGTGCCCCGGGTCGTCGAGGGGTACAGCACCGAGCGGGTGCTCACCACCGAGCGCGTGCGCGGCGTGAAGATCGACGCCGTCTCGCCGCTCACCCGGCTGGAGCGCGACTTCACCCCGGTGGCCGACGAGCTGACGCGCGCCTACCTGAAGCAGATCACGATCGACGGGCACTTCCACGCCGACCCGCATCCCGGGAACGTCTTCGTCGTCCTGCCGGACAGCGACAACCCGCGCACCCCGTCGGAGGTGCGGGCGCTCGACCCGCAGGCCACGCGGCGCCGGACGGTGACCCCGCTGGCCGAGATCGACCGGCAGGCCGACGAGCGCGCGGCGCCGCTGCCGCGGGAGCCCGGCGTGCGTCTGGCGTTGATCGACTTCGGCATGACCGCGCGGCTCTCCGCCTCGCTGCGTGAGCAGGTGGTGCGGCTGCTGCTCGACCTGGCCGACAACCAGGGGGACGACGCGGCGGCGGTGCTCGTCGAGATCGGCCACGCGCTGCCGAACTTCGACCGGCAGGCGTTCGTGTACGAGGTGGCGGGGCTGATGGCCCGCCACTACGACCTCTCGATCGGCGAGATGCAGGCCGGCCAGGTGCTGTTCGAGGTGATCGACATCGCCTTCGAGCGCGGGCTGCGCCTGCCGGCCGAGCTGACGCTGCTCGCCAAGGCGCTGTTCAACCTCGACGCCGTCGCCCGGGCGCTGGACCCGACCTACAGCCCGGTGGAGACGATCCGCGAGTACGGCGCGCAGATCGCCGCCGACCGCGCCCGGCGCGACCTGAGCCCGCGGCGGCTCTTCCAGCTCGCCACCGAGGGGAGCAACCTGCTCGCCTCGCTCCCGCACCGGCTCGACATCATCACCGACCGGCTGGCCAGCAACGAGTTCGCCGCGCGCGTGGACGCACCGCAGCTCACGCAGCTCACCGAGGCGCTGCAGAAGGTGGCGAACCGCATCTTCTCGGGCACCGTGCTCGCCGGGCTGCTGGTGGCCAGCGGCATGCTGCTCCCCTACCGGCCCACGCTCGGCACCGTGGGCTTCGTGCTCGCCGGGGTGATCGGGCTGTGGATGGTGCTGTCGATCCTCTGGCACGACCGCCACGACGCAGCCCGCGACCGGCGCGAGCGCTGACGCCCGCGAGGCGCGGCCGCGGCGCGGCTAGCGCACGACGGCCACCCGGTAGGTGACGACGAGCGGGCCGTCGCGCCCCGGGCGCGTCTCGGGCCAGAGGGCGAGCGTGTCACCGTCGCTGGTGCGCAGCCGCACGCCGCGCACGGGGAGCTCGGTCAGCAGGTCGCCGGCCTGGGCGATGCCCCCGGCGGGGGTGGCGGCCAGCGCCGAGTCGGCAGCGGTGCCGAAGACCTCGGGGAGCGTCGCCCGCACGATGCGCTCGAACTTCCACGGCCGGCGCGTGCGGGTGAGCGGCGTGTCGAAGTGGACGGCCACCGTGTCGCCGGTGCGCACGGCGACGATGCCGTCGTGCAGCTCGGTGCGACCCTCGGCCACGATCGGCGCGGGGCCGGCGGGGGGTGCCGGGGCGGCCGCCGCGGCCGGCGCTCCCGGCGCGGCCAGCGCGGCCGGCGCGTCGGCCAGCCGCATCGCCGCCGTGCGCACCACCGGCGCCGGCGCAGCGGCCGCCGGCGGCCGTCGCGCCTCGGCGCGCTGGAGGCGGGGCACCGCCACGGCGGCCACCACCCCGACCGCGAGCGCCACGGAGCCGTAGCGGAGGGCGAAGCGGCGGCGGCGGGCGGCGGCGGCCAGCCGCTCCTTGTGGCGGCAGTGCAGGCAGATGGTCACGCCGGGGCGGAGATCGTGCTCGCAGACGATGGGCGTTGGGGTCGGCATGAGGCGCACGGCGAGGGCGGAGCGGGTGGGACCGGCGGCGCGGGATGGACGCGCCACCGGACCGGCGGACGACGGGACGAGGCTGGCTCTGGGTGATCGACGAGCGGTGCGGCGCGGGGCAACGTGCGAGCGAGCCAGCGGCCGTCCGCCGTCCCACGCGGCACGCCGCGCCGCGCTGCCGGGCGCCGCCTTGCCAAGCGCCGCCCCGCTCCCCATGATGGCGCGAGCGCCGCGCCCAGGAGGGCCGAGGGAATGGAGCCGACGAACGTCGCCGATCCCCGCTACTACCACCGGGTCGTGGACTGTCAGTGGGCGTGCCCCGCCCACACCGACGTCCCCGAGTACATCCGCCTCATCGCCCAGGGGCGGTACACGGACGCCTACCTGCTGAACCGCGCGTCCAACGTCTTTCCGGGCATCCTCGGCCGCACCTGCGACCGGCCGTGCGAGCCCGCCTGCCGCCGCGGCCGCGTGGACGGCCGCCCGGTGGCCATCTGCCGGCTGAAGCGCGTCGCCGCCGACCACAAGGAGGACGTGCGCGACCGCCTACCGCGCGCGCCGGCGGTGCGCAACGGCAAGCGCGTCGCGCTGGTGGGCGCCGGCCCCGCCTCGCTCACCGTCTGCAACGACCTCGTCCCCCTCGGCTACGACTGCGTGGTGTACGAGAAGCTGGCGCGCCCCGGTGGGCTGATGCGCACCAACATCCCCAGCTTCCGGCTCCCGCCCGCGGTGCTCGACGAGGAGATCGCGATGATCGTCGACCTGGGCGTCGCGGTGCGCTACGAGACGCCGGTGACGAGCATGCGCGCGCTGCTGGCCGAGGGCTACGACGCGGTGTTCGTCGGCAGCGGCGCGCCGAAGGGGAAGGAGCTGGAGCTGCCGGGCCGCCGGGAGAGCGACGCCGTGCACATCGGCATCGAATGGCTGGAGGCGGTGCACTTCGGCCACGTGGACCGCATCGGCCGGCGCGTGCTCATCATCGGCGTGGGCAACACGGCCATGGACTGCTGCCGCACCGCCAGGCGACTCGGTGGCACCGACATCAAGGTCATGGCGCGCCGCTCGCGCCAGCACTTCAAGGCCTCGCCGTGGGAGCTCGAGGACGCCGAGGAGGAGGGGGTGGAGATCGTCGAGAACCACGCCCCCCGGCGCTTTCTCGTCGAGCAGGGACGGCTCGTCGGCATGGAGTTCGAGCAGCTCCGCTGGACGACCGACGCCGACGGCCGCCAGCGGAGCGAGGTGCTGGACACGGTCACCTTCCCCTGCGACGCCGTGCTGGTGGCCATCGGGCAGCAGAACGCCTTCCCGTGGATCGAGCGCGACGTCGGCATCGCCTTCGACGGGCACGACATGCCGGTGGTGGACCGCACGACGATGCAGAGCACCCGCCCCGGCGTCTTCTTCGGCGGCGACGCGGCGTGGGGGCCGGAGAACATCATCTGGGCGGTGGAGCACGGCCACCAGGCGGCCATCTCCATCCACCAGCACTGCCAAGGGCGCCCGGTCACCGACCGGCCGCCGCCGGGGATGACCCTGGTGAGCGCCAAGCTCGGCATGCACTTCTGGCGCTACAGCAACGACTACGACCCGGCGCCGCGCGCGAAGATGCGACACGTCGAGCTCGTGGAGCGCTTCCGGCAGCTCGGCACCGAGGTGGAGCTGGGCTTCACCCCCGAGCAGACCGCGCGCGAGGTGCAGCGCTGCCTCAACTGCGACGTCCAGACGCACTTCACCTCGCAACTCTGCATCGAGTGCGACGCCTGCGTGGACGTCTGCCCGGTGAGCTGCCTCACCATCACCACCAACGGCGACGAGCCCGACCTGCGCCCGCGCCTCACCGCACCGGCCGTGAACGAGGCGCAGCCGCTCTTCGTCTCCGACGCGCTGCCGCAGACGGCGCGCGTGATGGTGAAGGACGAGGACGTCTGTCTGCACTGCGGCCTCTGCGCCGAGCGCTGCCCCACCGCCGCCTGGGACATGCGGACGTTCGAGCTGGTGCTGCCGTATGCCGGCTAACGACTTCGCGTTCAAGATCGGGACGGTGAACGGCACCGGCTCGGCCAGCGCGAACGGGCTGCTCATGCAGGCCATCTTCCGCATGGGGATCCCGGTCACCGGCAAGAACGTCTTCCCGTCCAACATCCAGGGGCTCCCCACCTGGTACGAGATCCGGGTGAGCGGCGCCGGCTACACCGCGCGCACCGGCCGCTTCGACCTCGTGGTGCCGATGAACCCCGCCACCATCGCGCGCGACGTGGCCGAGGTGGTGCCGGGCGGCTGGGTGCTGTACGACGCCTCGTGGCCGATGGACCCGGCGCTGCGTCGCGACGACGTCACCTTCCTCGGCGTCCCCTTCGGCCAGCTCTGCGTGGATGCCTTCGCCGGCGACCGCGAGCGCACGCTGATGAAGAACATCGCCTACGCCGGGGCGCTGGTCGCGCTGCTGGACATCGACATGGCCATCGTGCGCCGCCTGCTCGAGGAGCGCTTCGCGCGGAAGCAGGCGCTGATGGACTCCAACGTCCGCGCGCTGCACCTGGGCTACGACTACGTGCGCGCGCACGTCCCCTGCCCGCTCCCCATCCGGCTGGAGCCGATGGACGCGACGGGGGACCACATCCTCATCGACGGCAACACCGCGGCGGCGCTCGGCTGCCTCTACGCCGGCGCCACGGTGGGGGCCTGGTACCCGATCACGCCGGCCACCGCGCTCATGGAGCAGTTCCGGGGCTTCTGCGAGGAGTACCGGGTGGACCCGGCGACCGGACGGAAGCGCTTCGTCGTGCTGCAGGCGGAGGACGAGCTGGCAGCGGCGGGGATGGTGGTGGGGGCCGGCTGGGTGGGCGCCCGCGCCTTCACGCCCACCTCGGGACCCGGCATCTCGCTGATGAGCGAGTTCATCGGGCTCGCCTACTACGCCGAGGTGCCCGCGGTGTTCTTCGACGTGCAGCGCACCGGCCCGAGCACCGGGATGCCGACGCGCACGCAGCAGGGCGACCTGCTCTCGCTGGCCTACGCCTCGCACGGCGACACCAAGCACATCGTGCTCTTTCCGGCCAACCCCGAGGAGTGCTTCTACCTGGCGGTGCAGGCGTTCGACCTGGCCGAGCGCTTCCAGACGCCGGTGTTCGTGGCGAGCGACCTGGACATCGGGATGAACGACTGGATGTGCCGCCGCCTGCGCTGGGACGACGGCTACCGCCCCGACCGCGGCAAGGTGCTCTCCACCGAGGAGCTGGAGCGCCTCGACCGCTTCGCGCGCTACACCGACGTGGACGGCGACGGCATCGCCGCGCGCACGCTTCCCGGCACGCACCCCACGAAGGGCGCCTACTTCGCGCGCGGCTCGGGGCACGACCGGCTGGCCGGCTACACGGAAGACGCGGCCGCGTACCGCGAGGTGGTGGACCGCCTGGCGCGCAAGCTGGCGACGGCCGCGCACGCCGTGCCGCAGCCGGAGCTCTACCGGCGCGACGGGGCCACGGTGGGGATCGTCTCGCTCGGAGGCTGCCACGCGGCGGTGCTGGAGGCGGTGGACCGTCTGGCCGCCGACGGCATCGCGGCCGACTACCTGCGCCTCCGCGCCTTCCCCTTCGACACGCCGGTGCGCGACTTCGTCGCCGCGCACGAGCCCTGCTTCGTGGTGGAGCAGAACCGCGACGCGCAGCTGCGCGCCCTGCTCGCCCTGGAGACGGGCGTCGCGCGCGACCGGATGACCCCGATCCTCGAGTACGGCGGCATGCCGCTGAGCGCCGACCCGGTGGTGGCCGCCGTGACACACCACCTCGCCACCGTCGCCGCCTGAGCCCCCGCCCCCTGCTCCCCGTTCCCTCTTCCCTCTTCCCTCTTCCCTCTTCCCTCTTCCCTCTTCCCTCTTCCCTCTTCCCTCTCCCCCTGGTCCCTGCTCCCTACCCCATGCCCTCCATCGCCAAGCCGCCCGTGCAGCACCCGGCCCTGCAGCGCAACGCGCTCGGGCTCACGCGACGCGACTACGAGGGGGCGATGTCCACCCTCTGCGCGGGCTGCGGGCACGACTCCATCACGGCGGCGCTCGTCCAGGCCTTCTGGCAGCTGGACGTGCCGCCGCACCGCGTGGCGAAGCTGAGCGGCATCGGCTGCTCGTCCAAGACCACCGCCTACTTCCTGCGCCAGGCGCACGGCTTCAACTCGGTGCACGGGCGCATGCCGTCGATGACCACCGGCGCCTGCGCGGCCAACCGCGCGCTGGTCTACGTCGGCATCTCCGGCGACGGGGACTCGCTCTCCATCGGGCTCGGGCAGCTCTGCCACGTGATCCGGCGCAACGTAGACATGCTCTACGTGCTGGAGAACAACGGCGTCTACGGCCTCACGAAGGGGCAGTTCTCCGCCTCGGCGGACGTGGGCTCGCGCTCCAAGCGCGGCGAGCCGAACGCGCAGCGCCCCATCGATCCCGTGCTGCTCGCGCTGAGCCTCGGCGCGAGCTTCGTGGCGCGTGGCTTCTCGGGCGACAAGGGGGAGCTGGTGCCGCTGCTCGAGGCGGGGCTGCGCCACCGCGGCTTCGCGCTGGTGGACGTCATCTCCCCCTGCGTCACCTTCAACGACCACGAGGGCTCCACCAAGAGCTACCGGCACACGCGGCAGCACCGCCAGCCAGTGGCCCCGGTGGATTTCGTCCCGCTGCGACACGAGATCACCGTCGGCAGCCCCGATGCCGCGGCGGGCGACGGCCACGGCGCGAACGGGCACGGCGCGAACGGGCACGCCGCGAACGGCCAGGGGACGGTGCGCACGGTGACGATGCACGACGGCAGCGTGGTGCGCTTCCGCGGCGTGGCGGAGGGCTACGACCCCACCGACCGCGACGCGGCCTACGTTCACGTGCGCCGGCTGCAGGAGCGCGGCGAGGTGGCCACGGGGCTGCTCTACCTGGACCCCGAGGGCGCCGACCTGCACGCCCTCAACGGCACGGTGGACGAGCCGCTGGTGGACGTGCCCTTCCAGCAGCTGTGCCCCGGGCGCGCGGCGCTGGAGGCGCTGCAGCGCGAGTACCGGTAGGTGCGCGGGCCGCGGCTCTGCTCCGGGGTACGTCGGGACTCCGCGGGCCGGGGGCGGGCACCTACGCTCAGGGGGGAAGCGGATGCGACGGAGGATCCGGAGGCGTCGAATCGCTCCGCTACTCCCCACGCCTCCTCGCACCAGGGCCGGAACTGATCGGGGGTGGGGTGCTACGCATCCCGCGCCTCCTCACGCCAGGGCCGGAGAAGCTGGGAGGTGGCGTTGTACCCAGCCCAACCCTCCTCGCGCCAGGACCGGAACTGATCTGGGGGTGGGCGCCTCCGCGCTCATCCCTCCGCTCGCCCGGTCCGGCGCACGGAGCCAGAGGGGCCGAGGAGCCCACCCCCATGCATTCCCGACTCTGGCGCGCGGAGCCGTGGACGCCCCGGGGAGCGATCCGACGCATCCGGAGCCTCCGAAGCATCCGTGTTCCCCATGAGCGTTGATGCCAGCACCGGCGCGCGGAGCCCCGGCATACCGAGGAGCCGATCCGCGGCCGTCGCGACGTGATCCGCGGCAGGCTGTTCGCCGTTCCCGCGGATCTGCCCCGATCTCACACCCGGATCAGCGCGTCGAGCACGTACCAGGCGGCGGCGGAGATGAGCGCCGCGGCGGGGATCGTCAGCACCCAGGCCCAGACGATGCGCCCGGCGATCCCCCAGCGGACGGCGGACAGCCGCGTCGTGGCGCCCACGCCCACGATGGAGCCGGTGATGGTGTGCGTCGTCGACACGGGGATGCCGTAGTGGGTGGCGAAGAAGATGGTCATCGCGCCGGCCGTCTCGGCCGCGAAGCCGCCCACCGGCCGGAGTCGCGTGAGCCGGTTCCCCATCGTGTTCACGATGCGCCACCCGCCGAAGAGCGTGCCGAGCGAGATGGCGGCGTAGGCGCCGAGCTCCACCCAGAGGGGAACGTGGTCGGCCGTCGGCAGGTAGAGGTGGCGCAGCCACCCCGTCTCGCCGGCGAAGGTGCCCTGCGTGGCGACGAGGAGGCTGACGATGATCCCCATCGTCTTCTGCGCGTCGTTGGCGCCGTGCGAGAGCGAGAAGAAGGCGGCGCTCGCGAGCTGCGCGCGGCGGAAGACGTTCTCCACGCGCGCCGGCTTGACGCGGCGGACCAGCCAGTAGATGGCCACCATGAACCCGTAGCCGAGCACCATGCCGAGCACGGGCGAGATGACGATGAAGGCCAGCGTCTGGATCCACTTGGTGCCCCAGATGAGCGCGTCCAGGCCGGCCTTGGCCACCGCGGCGCCGGCGTAGCCGCCGATGAGCGCGTGCGACGAGCTGGAGGGGAGCCCGAAGTACCAGGTGATGATGTTCCAGAGGACCGCGCCGAGGAGCGCGCCGAGGATGACGTTGGGCCCGACGATGCTGAGGTCGATCATCCCCGCGCCGATCGCCTTCGCCACCGCGGTGCCGACGGTGAAGGCGGCCACGAAGTTGAAGAAGGCCGCCCAGACGACCGCGGTGAAGGGGCTCAGCACGCGCGTGCCGACGACGGTGGCGATGGAGTTCGCCGAGTCGTGGAAGCCGTTGCTGAAGTCGAACGCGAACGCGACCAGGATGATGACGAGGACGTACGTGGCCACGGTCAGCCGTTCTTGAGGGCGATGCTGGCGAGGGCGTTGGCGACGTCCTCGCACTCGTCGATCGCGTTCTCGAGGGTGTCGAAGATGTCCTTCCACTTCATCACCTCGAGCGGGTCGACGGCGCCGGCGAACAGCTGGCCCACCGCCTCGTGGTAGACGGCGTCCCCCTCCTCCTCGAGCTGCTTGATGACGTGCGTCTGCTCGTTGACGAGCTTGCGGTTGCGAATCTGCCCGACGGCGATCTCGATGGCGGCCGTGGTGCGCATCAGGACGTTGGTGAGGCGCCGCGCCGGCTCGCGCACGGTGGTGACGCGGAACATGGCGACGCGCCGCGCCGTCCCGTCCAGCAGGTCCACGACGTTGTCCAGCCGGTTCGCCAGCAGGTGGATGTCCTCGCGGTCGAGCGGCGTGATGAAGCTCTCGTCGAGGCGCTTGATGATCTCGTGCGTGGTGCCGTCGGCCTCGTGCTCCACCGCCTTGATGGCCGTGACGTACTCGCCGAGCCGCTCCGGGGCGGCGAACAGCTCGTCGAGGAGGCGAGCCGACGTCGTCAGCTCCCGGGTGAGCTGGGCCAGGAGCTCGAAGAACTTCTCGTTGCGGGGAAGCAGGCGCACGATCCGATCCGGTGAGATGGGAACATCCTCGCGGCCCGCCGAGAATCGGGCGGGCCGCGCCGGCCGGAAGTTATGCGCACCGGGCACCGGACGGCCAGTTACCGGACGGTCGGCCGCCGGCTGGCGGGCCCGACATCGGGGTGCGGGATGGCGGCGCGGAGAAGCGAGAGGGAAGAGGGAAGAGGGAAGAGGGAAGAGGGGCGGCGGGACGGAGTGTCCCGGGGCTGTCCCTCGTCCCTCTTCCCTCTTCCCTCGCCCTGGCCCCAGGCCCCCCGCACGCGCCGGGGCCGGCGCCCCGGCCGCTACCGCGTCCCGGCCGGGCGCGGGCCGCCGGCCACGGCGGCCCCCGCATCGCCGCCGCGCCCGCTCTCCCCGTCCCGGGC
>DASTRO010000068.1:0-49482 GCA_035761165.1 Gemmatimonadaceae bacterium
GGGGGAGCGGTTCTCGACGGCGAGGGCGTCGTCCAGGGTCGGCACGCGGACGATCGCCAGCACGGGGCCGAACACCTCCTCCTGCGCGATGCGCATGTCGGGCGTGACGTGGTCGAGCACCGTCGGACCGACGTAGAAGCCCCCCTCGCGGCCCGGCACGACCGCGCCGCGGCCGTCGAGCAGCACCCGCGCGCCCGCCGCCTCCGCCTCGGTGACGTAGCGCTCGATGCGCTCCTTCGCGGCGCGCGAGATGACGGGCCCCAGGCTCTCCCCCGGCACGAGCCCGCGCGCCTGCTCCACCACCTGCGCGACGATGTGGTCGGTGTCGGCCACCGCCAGCATCACCGAGGCGGCCATGCACCGCTGCCCCGAGCAGCCGGACATCGACGCGGCCACGTTGCCCGCCGTCATCCCCGGCTCGGCGTCGGGCAGGACGATGAGGTGATTCTTGGCCCCGCCGAGGGCGAGGACGCGCTTGAGGTGCGCGGTGCCGCGGCGGTAGACGAGCTGCGCCACCCGCGTGGAGCCGACGAAGGTGACGGCGGCGATGCCGGGATGGTCGCAGATCGCCTCGGCGGCCTCCTGCCCGCCGTGGACGACGTTGAACACGCCGGCGGGCAGTCCCGCGCGCTCGAGCAGCTCGGCGATGCGCCCGGCGCTCAGCGGGACGAGCTCCGACGGCTTGAGGATCAGGCAGTTGCCGAGCGCGATGGCGTTCGGGATGGTCCAGTGCGGGACCATGCTCGGGAAGTTGAACGGCACGATCGACGCGACCACGCCGACAGGCACGCGCTCGGTGCGGCACTCCACCCCGCGGCTCACCTCGAGCACCTCACCGGTGGCGATCTGTGGCAGGGAGCAGGCGAACTCGGTGAGCTCGATGGCCTTGAGGATCTCCGCCCGCGCCTCGGGCATCACCTTGCCGTGCTCCTCGACGATGAGCGCGCTGAGCTCGTCGAGGTGCTGCTCGAGCAGGGCGCGGTAGCGGTAGAGCACCTGCACCCGCTCGCGGATCGGCAGGGCGGACCAGGCGGGGAGCGCCTCGTGCGCGGCCGCGACGGCGGCATCGATGGCGGCGGCGGTCGAGAGCGGCGTGCGGGCGATGACACGACCGTCAGCGGGGGCGTGCACGTCGAGCGGCGTCGCGCCGTCGGCAGCGACCCAACACCCGCCGATGTAGTTGCGCACGGTGCCGTACTGCAGGATCTCGTCGGCGTCGACGGGCGGTGCGGACGAGGTGGGATGCGTCGCGGTCATGGGACGTCGGAGGGTGGAATGCGTGGTCAGGCCCGATCGGCGGCCGTGGTCAGGGATGGCGCGGAGGCGTTCGGGTACGAGCGGCGAGGATTCGATGATGCAGACCGGGCGGACGGGTGCGATCGTGGAGTTCGGGGGGGGGCCCCCGCGCGGATTCTCGGTCGCCCCTCCTCGCCGCTCCCCGCTCGTCGCTCATCGCTCATCGCTCATCGCTCATCGCTCGTCGCTCGTCCCGCATCGCTCGGCGCTCCACGCCCGCCGCACCCGCTCCAGCTCCGCCTCCGCCACCTGCGCCGGCGCGTCCGGTGAGACCTCCACCGCGACCGTCCGACCCGCGACCCGCACCCGCTCGCCGAGGGCGAACGGCTCCCCCAGCTCGGGGAGAAGCTCCAGCAGCCGGAAGTATGCCGCCGAGTAGGGTCGGACGCGCACCGCGGGCAGGCTGTCCGTCCAGGCGGCGTCCGTCCATACCTCCCCCACCAGGCGGAAGGTCCGCCCGCCCACCACCCGAACCGCCGCCTCGCGCCCGGCCCGGCTGTCCGCACCGGTGACCACGACCTGCGACAGCGACACCGTCGCCCGCTGCTCGGCTGCCAGCTTGGCGCCGGCGAAGTCGCGCGCCGGCGGCGGTGGAGGCGCCGGAGCGGCTGCCGGCGCGGCCGCCGGGGCCGCCGCCGCGTCCATCACCCCGCCGCGCATCCGCCGTCCCGTCGCGTTCGCCGCGCCGGTGGCCGCCATCCCGGGCTCCAGCACCAGGTACGACGACAGCTCCGTGGGGATCCCGTAGCGGATGCCGAGCGCGCGGATCTCCTCGTCCAGCTCGCGCGACGGGCCATTGCGGCGCCGCTCGGCGGAGAGCCAGCCGAGGCGCTGCGTGGCCCAGAGGCGGGCGACGTAGGCGTGCGCGCGCTCGCGCCGCGGCAGCTCGACCTGCGTCGTCCAGTGCACCGGCCCCTCGGGCGTCGCGCCGTCCACGCGGACGGTGGCCGGACCCGCGCCGCGATAGCGGGCCAGCAGCACCAGGTCCTGGCCGGCGAAGAGGTCCTGCGCACCCTGTGGCTGCACCTGCAGCAGGCGCACGCCGTCGGCGCTCACGCGCACGTCCGTCACCACCGGCCGCGTGAGCCGGCTGGCGACGACCGACACGGTGCGCTCCACGTCCTCCTCGGTCCGCACGAAGTGCGCGGTGCCGCGCCCCTCCAGCGCGAGCTGCTCGAGCAGCGCGGCGTTGACGTCGCGGCCGACGCCGAAGGTGAAGACGCGGGCCCGCCCACGCAGCGCGGCCGCGTCGTGGGCGATCGCGTCGGGGTCGCGCTCACCCACCGTCGGCTCACCGTCCGTGAGGAAGAGGACGAGCGGCAGCCGCCCCGCCACCCCCGGCACGTCGAGCGCCTCCTCGAGCGCGCCCGAGATGTTCGTGGAGCCCTCGGCCTCGAGCTCGTCCAGCCAGCGGGCCGCGGCAGCGCGGCGGTCGCGCGTGGCCGGGGTGAAGCCGCGGGCGAAGCGCTGCACGTCGGTGGAGAAGGCGATGATGCGGAAGCGGTCGTCGTCGTCGAGGGTGGCGAGCAGCTGTCGCCCGGCGGCCTTCGCCTGCTCCAGCTTGTCCCCACGCATGGAGCCGGACACGTCGATGACGAAGGTGACGTCGCGCGGCGTCGCGCCCCCGTGCAGGGCCGGCGGCGTCACGGTGACGAGCGCGAAGCCGTCCTCCTCCGCGTCCGGCCGGTGCGCGAGCACGCCGATGGCCGCGTCGCGTGCGGCCCGCACCGGGAGCAGGATGGTGACGTCCCCGCTGCCGCCGCGCACCCGGGCCTCGCGACGCCCGTCGCGCTCGCGTACGTCCAGGGTGTGCGTGGGCGAGTAGGGGCGGCCGTAGCGCTCGGCGTCCGGGTAGCGGAGCGTGAAGGTGCGTGCCGGCCCGCGTGCGGGCCGGTCGTCGTCTGCCGGCCCCCGCCAGTGCGGTCCGGGCCGGTCGTCGCGCGGCAGCGGCTCCACGATCCACCCGCCGCCCCCGCCCGACGGATCGCCGCCGGCGTCGTAGTCCACGCGCAGCGCGTCGCCCTCGCGCTCGGCCACGGTGGCGAAGCGCACCACGACGCGCTTCTCCTCGCCCGGGGCGAGCGGGAAGATGCGGGCGCGCAGCAGCCCACGTCCCGCCCACTCGACCAGTGCGGGATCGCGCTGCCGGCGCACGATCTCCTCGTACACCCGCCGCGCCTCCCGCGCGTCCAGCACCTCCCCGCTCACCAGCTCCTCGCCGATCTGGAGCTGCAGCTCCTGGAAGGCCGCGCCGCGCGGCAGCGGGAAGACGTAGTCGGCCTCGGCCACCGCGCCACCGCGGTTCACGAACGTCTCGCGCACCTCGTAGCGCAGCACCCGCTCGTCCAGCTCCACGCGCACGTCGCTGCGCAGCCGCTCGACGCTCGCCCCCCACGGGCGGCAGGGCGGACGCGGGCCCTCGGGCCGCACGGGCACGGCGCAGGGCGGCGGGAGGATCCGCCCCTGCGCGAGCGCGGACGGAGCGGACGGGAGGAGAAGGAGCGCGGCCGCGACGGCCGCTGGACGGAGCTGGACGATGCGCATGAGAGACCCCGGTGAGTGGTGCTGCCGGGGAGACGCGCGCGGCGGGGAGACTTGCACACGCGGGACGGCGCGCCGTCGTGCCGTGCCGGTCGGCTGCCGTCCGACTACCGCCTCACCTCACGCCGCCGCGACACGTCGCCGTCCGGCACCACCACGGCCACCCACGGCACCTCGGCCGCGGCGGGCCGGCCCCGCCACTCCAGCGTCACCGGGCGATCCGGGCGCAGCGTCACCGTCCGCGTCGGCCGATCGGCGGCCAGGCCGTCTGCGCGCAGCGCGAAGGTATGCGTCCCCTCGCCACGCGCCGTCAGGCGGATCGTGACCTCGCCGTCGGCAGCCGTCGTCGTCGCCACCTGGAGCTCCGGTCGCGGCGCGGCCGCCTCGACGGACGGGTCGGCGAGGAGCTCCGCCATGAGCCACAGCCAGCGGCTCGTCGAGTGCACCCACACTTCCTTGTAGACGTACATGTTCTGCGCCGGCCAGTAGGGCAGGTCCGTGTCGCCGCGGCTCTGCATCCCCACCGGCAGGGCGCCCACGAGGTCGCCCGACGATACGCTGTACTGCTGCGCCCAGTCGTAGCCCTCGCCGTACATCGTGCTCTGCACGAATGGGTTCCGGCCGACGATCCACTGCGCCTGCCGCTGCGCGAGATCCGCGGCGGCGCTGTCGCCGCGCAGTCGGGCCGCCACCGCCAGCGCCGTCGCCTGCGACAGCAGCACGCCGTAGTTGCCGCGCCGCGCGAACCAGACGGGAAAGGCGCGCAGGTACCAGCCGTCGCCCATCGGCAGGCCGGCGCGCACCTGCGCGGCGTAGGCGGCGTGCGACTCCATGTACCGCCCACCGGAGTCCGGGACGGTGAGCGAGTCGGCCAGGCGGTAGACGTACGCCGGCAGCATGCCGTAGGGCGCCGTCGTCGTCGCGCTCCGCTGCTGGTAGTCGGCGTAGCGCGCGACGGTCGCGTACCACGCCATCCAGTCCGGGTGGTCGGGCAGCGTCTCCACCAGCTGCGCCAGCGCGACGATGGGCGCCTGGTCGTTGCCGCGGTGGAACTGGTGGAAGAGCGTGTCGCGATCGGGGCCGGTGTAGAAGAACCCGGCGAGCGGGAAGTCGCGGCCCACTTGCCGCGTCTGCTGCGAGGCGGTGATCACCCGCGCCAGCTCCACGGCCTTGTCCGCGTACCGCGGCTCGCCGGTGGCGCGATACAGCTCGAGCGAGGCGGTGATGCCGATGCCGGCCAGCTCCAGCCGCGTGGCCGCGAAGGCGGGCGTGTGCCACGTCGCAGGGCCCTCGACGCCGACGATCGCGTGCTCCCAGTCGTCCACCGCGGTGCGCAGGCTGCGCGCGGCCAGCACCGGGTCGCGCTCCTTCAGCACGCGGTAGGCGATCGCCTCGGCCGCGGCGGCGATGTAGTTGGCGTTCGGGTTGTTCTTCGCCTCCACGCTGCGGTCGTCCGCGTCGCCCTCCACGCCGTTCGTCCAGAGGTTGTGGCTGCCGAAGCCGATGCGGTAGCCGCCGGGGAAGCGGACGCGCAGCACCCAGTCCAGCCCCCACCGCGCCTCCTCGATCAGCCGCGCGAGCAGCGCCGGGTCGCCGCCACGGGCAGCGAGGCGCTCGGCCAGTGCGAACATCGCGTACGTCGCCTCGCCGGTGTTGATCACCCCCTGCGACAGGTCGCCCGCGTCGTGCCAGCCGCCGCTCATCGTGATGCGCTCGTCGCCGTGCGTCGCGAACCAGTCGCGGTGATCCACGCCATGGATGCCCGGCACGGCGTAGCCGCAGCGGTTGCCGTAGAAGAAGTTGAGCGCCTCCCAGACGGTCCGCTCCCAGACGTCGGGCCCGATGCGGAAGGGGCGCGTGCGCGTGTCGCCGGCGCGGAGCACGTAGGTGCCCGGGGCGTTCACGTCCGAGAAGTCCAGCTGCTGGAACGTGCCGAACCGGGTGCGCACCCGCTCGACCGGCCGGCGCAGCACCACCTCGCCCAGCGCGCGGTCGTCGACACGCACGAGCTGGAAGTCGGTCGCCGTGAGGTCGCTGGCCAGCGCGGTCTTGGCGTAGCCGTTCTGGTAGCCGGTGTGGCTGAACGCGATCCGCCCCGGCGCCACGTTCCACCCGGTGTGGTGGTCGGGCTCCACGCGCTGCAGCTCCAGCCGGCCGATCTCGAAGGCCACGCGGTCCCCGGGCGAGGCGAGCATCCGGTTCACCCAGTAGCCGATCTCGAGCCCCGTCACGCGGTCGCGCGCCAGCGGGTCGATCTCCCACACGACGTGCTGCCAGCCGTCACCGGCGAGCGTGACGTAGTGGATCCCCTCGCGGTAGTAGCGGTCCGGCACCGTGTCGGCGCCCTCGTTGTGCAGCACGAGCTGCAGCGGGAGCGCCGGGATCCCCACGTACTCCGGCCGGATCCAGAGCGAGAGGCGGTTGTAGCCCCGCCAGTCCTCGCCATCGAACGGGCGGCGCAGGTTGACCGACGACAGGCGATTCCGCGTCGGCGCCGGCGCGTCGGTGAACAGCGTCATGTCCACGCGCAGCACGCGCATGTCGCCGAGCCGCGGCGTCGCGGGGAAGGTGAGCCGCCCGGTGCCGCCGAAGCGCCAGCGCGTCGAGTCCGTCATGTCGTCCAGCACGCGGCTCGCCTGCACGGGCTTGCCCAGCCAGCGGAACTCGGCGGAGCGCTCGAAGTCGATCGGCAGGAGCGGACGATGGGGCTGGGCCGCGGCCGCGTCGGGGATCAGCGCGCCGATCCCGAGCGCGAGGACGAGGCGGGTGCGGCGCAGGCAGCGCCCATGGCGGCCAGTCACCCGCGCGTGCAGGACTGGCCGTGATCGTGGATGGTGCATCGATGTCGGAATCTCTGGCGATGGTGCGGCGTCGGGTGCCGGCGGGCAGCACGATCGCTGCCACACGACGGCCCCGGCCCGCCGTCCGCGGGGGCGGGGTCCTGGAATCCGGCGCTCGGTGAGGTCGGGAGCCTGGGGCTCGGGGGCCGCGTCGTCGAACGCGGCGGGCGTGCTGGCGCGTCACTCCCGCCGGTTCATCTCCGGCGACCGCTCCACCACCCGCACCGCCAGCAGCTCCTGGTCGGCACGATTCACCGTCCGCTCGAACGACTCCCCGCGCTCCCGGTGCGCCCAGCCGAGCGAGAAGGCGGCCGGCGCCGTGCGCAGCGCGGCCAGCTGGAGGCGGCGTGCCACGCTCTCCGTGCGCGCCGCGTCGGCGCCGGCGAGGACGATCAGGAACTCGTCGCCCCCCAGCCGCACCACCGCCTCCTCGGCGCGCACCTGGCGCATGAGGAAGCGGCTCATCCGCACCAGCACGTCGTCACCCTTCTGGTGTCCGTACCGGTCGTTGAACTGCTTGAAGAAGTCGATGTCGATGAAGATGCAGCCCCACGACTGCTCGGCGCTCTCCTGGAGGCGGCGCTCCAGCTCGATCAGGAAGCGGCGGTTGTAGCAGCCGGTGAGCGGGTCGCGCACGCTCAGCTCGCGCAGCTGGTACTCGAGCTCCATGCGCTTCGTGATGTCCACCATGATGCCATGGTAGAACGGCTCGCCGCTCTCCCCGTCGCGACGGAGATAGATCGTCTCGAGCACGCGGCAGAGCTGGCCGTCGGGGCGGCGCAGGTCGCTCTCGAACTCGCGGACCGCGCCGTCACGGTCGAGCTGCGCCAGCTCAGCGCGCCGGCGCTCGACGTCCACCACCAGATCGCCCGTGGTGTGGGTCGTCAGCTCCGCCACCGAGCCGAGGCCGAGCATCGCGAGGAAGGCCGGGTTGCCGTCGAGGAACCGGCCGTCGGCGCTGGTGATGTAGAGCCCCTCGCGCAGGTTCTCGGCGAAGCCGCGCAGCGTCTCCGGATCGGCGAGCGAGCGGTACCGGCTCGCGCTGGGCCCCCTGGCCTGCTCGGTCATCCTCCCCCCTCGCGCGAAAGGCCGCCACGCTCCGGCTCGCGACCCCTGCGTCAGGGTCGGGCACCCTCCGGCTATCCTACCATCGCGCTGGAACGAGCACAACAGGAACGCCCCGCCCCGCGCGGCATGGCCGTTGCCCGGTGTCGATCGTCCGACGGCATCGCCCCGTCCGGGTCCGCATCGCCGTCGGTCCCGCCATCAGGAGGACGCATGGAAGATCGCAAGCATGAGGGCGCGCGCCCGCGCGACGCGGACCGCGGCCGCGAGGGCTTCGGCGACGACCAGGGAACCCGCGTCGGCCGCCCCGACCCGGCGCAGGGCGCCGATCAGCACACCGGGCCCAGCACGCGACCGGTGAAGGAGGGGTTGGAAGGCGCGGTGTTGGAGGGCGACGAGGACGCGCACGGCCGCGGTCGCGTCCCGCGCTCGGCCTCGAGCAGCGGCCGTGGCTCCACCGGTGCCGGCGCGGAGGCGGCCGAGGGGACGGAAGGCGCGCAGCAGCGCCGCGATCCGGAGGAGCGGAGCAGCGTCGACGCCAGGTCGAGCAGCACGCGCGGCGGGGTGGACCGCCGTGGCTCCGAGCCGCTCGCCGACCGCGACGCCACGCACGTCTCCGGCTACGGCGGCTCCGCCGGACAGCCGAAGCACAGCTCCGACCAGCGGGAAGGCACGAAGTAGCCGCTGAGCCTTCCCGCCGACGACCAGGGGCAGGCCGCGAATTCGCGGCCTGCCCCTGGTCCGTTCATCGTCCCTTCATCCGCGCGTCATCGCCGCATCATCCAGGCCTCATCGGCGCCTAACCGTTCGCGACGGGCTCGCCTAATCCGCCCGTCGCATCGTACGGGTGGGCACCGCGGCGGCGTCGGGGGACGCCGGTCCGCCGGCCCGCGGGCGCCCCGCGCCCGCGCGACCCGCGACCTGGTGAGGTGGCGATGCGCATGCGACTCCTGGAGACGGCCCGGCCCCGCCGCTGGCGGCCCGGTGGCACCCTGACGAGCGTGGCGGCGCACGCCGTCGTCATCCTGCTCGCCGTCTACGCCTCGGCACGCGGCGAGCCGACCCCCACCGCGCCCCCGGCCGAGCCGGCGCGCGTCATCTACACGGCGACGACGCGTCCGACGCCACCCAGGCCCATGGCGCGCACCGATGGTCCGATCGGGGGGAGTGGCCCGATCGCGCCCACATCGCCCGAGCTGCCGCCGATCCCGGCACCGCGCCTCCCCCGCCTGCCGGTCTTCACGGGCGCCCCCACGTTGCCACCCATCGCGACGGGTGCCCCGGTCACCGCCGACGAGTTCGCGCGCGGAGGCAGGCCGCCGACCGGCGGCGCGTCCGGCGGGCTGCGGAGCGGCGGCGGTCCGCTCGGGATCCACGAGGTGGAGCGACCCGCCGCGCCGCGCAGCCACATCGAGCCCCGCTATCCGGAGCCGCTGCGCGCGCGGGGTGTCGCCGGCGCGGTGGTCGTGCGCTTCGTGGTGGACACCACCGGGCGCCTGGCTCCGGGCTCGCTCGAGGTCGTCGCCGCCACAGACTCGCTCTTCGCCGACGCCGTGCGCGATGCGCTGGGGCGCGCCCGCTTCACCCCGGCCGAGGTGGCCGGCCGCCCGGTGCCGCAGCTGGTGGAGCAGCGGTTCGAGTTCCGGATGGGGAGGCGCTGAGGGCATGGCGGGCGCGGAGGCGACGTGCGGTGCTCCGACTCACCGCGCCGGCCGTGTCTGGCGTCCGGCCCTCCGCGTCCTCGACGCCGCCTACGCGCCCGCCTCTCCGTCGCGCATCCTCGCCGCGCGGAGCAGCAGGTAGTCCCGCTCCGGCACGCTCGCCGTCCGCTCCGCCGCGGCCCGATAGTGCGCGATGGCCCCCGCGCGATCGCCGGCGCGCTCCAGCAGGTGCGCGCGCACCGCATCGAGCCGGTGGTGCCCGCGTAGCCGCGCGTCATCGTCGAGCGCCGCCAGCAGCTCCAGCCCCACCGCCGGCCCGTGCACCATCGCGGCGGCGATCGCGCGGTTGAGCGCCACCATCGGGTTGTCGGACATCCCGCCCAGCACGTCGTACAGCGCCAGGATCTGTGGCCAGTCGGTGTCCTCCGCGCGCGGCGCCTCGTCGTGGACGGCGGCGATCGCGGCCTGGAGCTGGTACGGGCCCACCACCCCACGCGCGAGCGCCGCCGAGACGAGCGCCACGCCCTCGGCGATCAGCGCCCGGTCCCAGCGCGTGCGGTCCTGCGCGTCCAGCGGGATCAGCTCGCCGGCCGGGCCCGTGCGCGCACCCCGCCGCGCGTCGGTGAGCAGCATGAGCGCCAGCAGCCCCGCCACCTCGGCGTCGTCGGGCACCAGCGCGTGAACGGCCCGCGTGAGCCGGATCGCCTCGCTCGAGAGATCCGGGCGCTGCAGCGCCGCGCCGCCGCTGCTCGTGTATCCCTCGTTGAAGATCAGGTAGAGCACGTGCAGCACCGCGCGCAGCCGCTCGGCGCGCTCGGCGGGCGTGGGCTCGCGGAAGGCCACGCCGGAGGCCCGGATGCTCTGCTTGGCGCGGCTGATCCGCTGCGCCATCGTCGCCTCGGGAACGAGGAAGGCACTCGCGATCTCCGCGGTCGTGAGCCCGCCCACCGCGCGGAGCGTGAGGGCGATGGCCGAAGACGGCGTGAGCGCGGGATGGCAGCACATGAAGAGGAGGAGGAGCGTGTCGTCGCGCTCCGGATCCACCTCCGCATCCGGCGGCGGCACGAACGCCCACTCCGCCCACGGCTCCCCCGCGACCGCCTCCTCGCGGCGGCGCCGCGCCATCTCGCTGCGCACGTGGTCGGTGAGCCGGCGCACGGCGACGTGATGGAGCCAGCCGCGCGGGTTCTCCGGCACGCCGTCCGCCGGCCACTGCGCCGCGGCGGCGATCAGCGCGTCCTGCACCGCGTCCTCGGCCGCGGCGAAATCGCCGTGCCGGCGCGCGACGACGCCGAGCACCTGCGGCGCGAGCTCGCGCAGCAGGTGCCCGACCGTCTCGGCGGTGACGGTGTCCATCGCGCCCATCACCGGTCCGGGGTCACACCTCCACGAGAGGCGCGCTCATCACCGGGCGCACCTCGATCGGCATGTTCAGCGGCGCCCCACCCGGACCCGGGGCGGCGGACACGCGGGCAGCGAGCTCGTAGGCGCGCTCCGGCCCGTCGACATCGATGATCCAGAAGCCGGCGAGGAACTCCTTCGCCTCGGCGAACGGGCCGTCCGTCACCGGGGTCCCGTCGGCGCCGGCGCGCACGAGCCGCGCCTGGGCGGGGGGCGTGAGCCCCTGCGCGTCGACGAACTCCCCGGCGGCACCGAGCTGCTGGTTGAACTGCTGCATGAAGCGGATGTGGGCCTGGAGGTCCTCCGGGGCCCAGCTGCCGATCTGGTACTCTCCGGTGCCGCGCGGTGCGTGCATCATGAGCATGTACTTCATGGGTTTGCCTCCTCTGAGGGATTCGGCGCCGACATTGGCGCTTGCATGGAGTAGTCGGAGCCGGCCGCGCGTTCTCGACATCACGGTCAAAAAAAGCCTCTCGTCCCCGCCCCTCGCCGCTCGACGCTCGACGCTCGTCGTCCCCTCACCCCGGCAGCCAGAAGAACGCCATTCCCAGGATCGTGTAGACGGCCAGCAGCAGCACCCCCTCCATCCAGTGCGACTCGCCGTCTTGCGCCACCAGCGACATGATCCACACCGAGATCCCCACCGCCACCACCTCGAACGTCGTGAAGAGCAGGTCCATCGGCGCCGGGGCGATCCAGTAGCTGAGGAAGACCAGCACCGGCGCCACGAAGAGCGCCACCTGGATCGACGAGCCCACCGCGATCGTGAGCGCGAGGTCCATCCGGTTCCGGGCCGCCATCAGGATCGCCGTCGAGTGCTCGGCCGCGTTGCCGATGAGCGCGACGAGGATGACGCCGACGAATACCTCGTTCATCCCGAACCGCTCGGCCGTCTCGTTCACCGCGCCCACCAGCAGCTCGCTCATCAGCGCGATGCCCACCGTCGCCGCCACCAGCAGCCCCACCGCCCACCACATCGAGTGGCCGGCCGGCGAGAGCTCGTCCGTGTGCGTGCCCGACTCGCCCACGTACAGGTGCTTGTGCGTGCGCAGCGAGAAGAGGAGGCTCAGCACGTAGGCCACGATCAGCACGATCGAGATCTCGAAGCTCAGCTCCCGCTCCACCGTCACCCCCTGCAGCCCCCCGGCGACGAGATGGAAGATGGCGGGCACCACCAGCGCGATCGCGCTCACCACGAGCAGCGTGGCGCTGAGGCTCCCCGCCGTGCGGTTGAAGAGCTGGCGGTCGAACTTCAGCCCGCCCCAGAGCGCGCTCGCGCCGAAGACGAGCAGCACGTTGCCGATGATGGAGCCGGTGATCGACGCCTTCACCAGGTCCACGAGCCCGGCGCGCAGGGCGACGATGGCGATGATCAGCTCCGCCGCGTTGCCGAAGGTCGCGTTCAACAGCCCGCCCACCCCCTCACCCAGCCGCTCCGCCAGCTGCTCGGTGGCCCGTCCCATCAGCGCGGCGAGCGGGATGATCGCCAGCGCGGAGGTGATGAAGATGGCGAGCGCGCTCGCGTGCATGCCGTGCTCGAGCACCAGCGCCACGGGCAGGAAGACGAGCAGCAGAAGGAGGGCGTTGTCGCGGACGAAGAGTCGGGGCATGAGGGGCGAGGGAAGGGGGAGGTGAGGCTCCGGTGTGGAGCTGGGCTCCTCGTGCGGCGGGCGGGCCGGTCGGCGGCAGCGACCAGGCGTCGAGCGTGCAGGGGCGCGGGGCGGAACGGGTACAGGGGGCGTGGCTTCGGTGCCGGTCGCGCCGGTGCTGGGCACGATCGTGGTATTCGGGGGGGGCCCCGCGCCGCCGCCGCCCCCGCGCCGCGCGGAATTTGCGTCACCGCCCCCTCGTGCGATAGCAGTCCCGCGCCACCGCCCGTCTCCGCTTCCCGCCTCCGGCCTCCCGCCTCCCGCTCCCTGTTTCCTGTTCCCTGTTCCCTGTTCCCTGTTCCCTGTTTCCTGTTTCCTGCTCCCTCTTCCCCCGCCTGGCTACCTTTCGGAGCTCACTTCAATCTCGCCCTCGACGCAGGAGACCGTCCGCGTGGCCCACGCCGACGCCATATCCGCCGACACCGAGCTCTCGCGGCTCGCCATCGATTCCATCCGCGTCCTCGCGATGGACGCCGTCCAGAAGGCCGACTCGGGTCATCCCGGCACGCCGATGGCCCTCGCGCCCCTCGCCTACGTGCTCTGGACGCGCCACCTGCGCCACGATCCGGCCGACCCCGCCTGGCCCGACCGAGACCGCTTCGTGCTGTCGTGCGGCCACGCGTCGATGCTCCTCTACTCGCTCCTCTATCTCACCGGCTACGGGCTCACGCTCGACGACCTGAAGCAGTTCCGGCAGTGGGGGAGCCGCACCCCCGGCCACCCGGAGTACGGCTTCACGCCCGGCGTGGAGACGACCACCGGTCCGCTCGGCCAGGGCATGGCCAATGCCGTCGGCATGGCCATCGCCGAGGCGCACCTGGCGGCGCGCTTCAACCGGCCGGGCCACGAAGTCGTGAACCACCACACGTGGTTCATCGCCAGCGACGGCGACATGATGGAGGGGATCTCGCACGAGGCCGCGTCGTACGCCGGGCACCTGCGCCTCGGGAAGCTCATCGGCTTCTACGACGAGAACCACATCACAATTGAGGGCGACACCGACCTCACCTTCAGCGACGACACGCTGGGGCGCTTCGAGGCCTACGGCTGGCACGTGCAGCGCCTGCCGGACGGCAACGACCTGGCCGCCATCGACGCGGCCATCGAGGCCGCCAGGGCGGAGACGGAGCGGCCGTCGCTCATCATCGTGCGCACCCACATCGGCTACGGGAGCCCGAACAAGGTGGACTCGCACGAGGCGCACGGCTCCCCGCTCGGCGCCGACGAGGTCCGCCTCACCAAGGAGAACCTGGGCTACCCCTCGCTCGAGCCCTTCTACGTGCCCGAGGAGGCGCTGGCGCACTGGCGCGAGACGGGCACGCGCGGCGCCGAGCTGCACGCGGAGTGGCAGCGGCGCTGGGACGCCTACGCGCAGGCCGAGCCTGCCCTCGCGGCCGAGCTGCAGCGCCGCCTCGCCGGCACGCTCCCCGACGGCTGGGAGGAGGCGATCCCCACCTTCACCGCGCAGAACGGCAACGTCGCCAGCCGTGCGGCCAGTGGCGTGGTGCTCAACGCCATCGCCAAGCGCGTCCCCGAGCTGATCGGCGGCTCCGCCGATCTCGCCGGCTCGACCAACACGATCATCAAGGGGGAGGAGAGCGTCCTGCCGGGGCAGCTCGGCGGCCGCAACTTCCACTTCGGCATCCGTGAGCACGGCATGGGCTCGGCGATGAACGGGATGTCGCTGCACGGCGGCATCATCCCGTACGGCGCCACCTTCCTTGTCTTCTCGGACTACATGCGGCCGGCCATCCGCCTCGCCGCGCTGATGCACCAGCGGGTCGTCTACGTCTTCACGCACGACTCCATCGGCCTCGGCGAGGACGGCCCCACGCACCAGCCGATCGAGCAGCTCACGGCGCTGCGCTGCATCCCCAACATCCACGTCGTACGGCCGGCCGACGCGTCGGAGACGGCGGAAGCCTGGCGCTTCGCGCTGAAGCACACGGGCGGCCCGGTGGCGCTCGTCCTCACGCGCCAGAAGCTCGGCTTCATCGACCGCGACACGTACGCCTCCGCCGGCGGGCTGCAGCGCGGCGCCTACACGCTGGCCGACACCGACGGCCCGCCCGACGTCGTGCTCCTCTCCAGCGGTAGCGAGGTGGCCATCGTCCTCGAAGCACGGCAGCGGCTGGCCGAGCGCGGCGTGCGCGCGCGCGTCGTCAGCATGCCCTGTCACGAGGCGTTCGCGGAGCAGCCGCAGGACTACCGCGACGCGGTGCTGCCCGCCGGCATCCCGCGCGTCTCGATCGAGGCGGCGCACCCGATGTCCTGGCAGCGCTGGGTGGCGCCCGACGGCGTCGCCCTCGGCCTCACCCACTTCGGCGCTTCGGCCCCGTACCAGAAGCTCTACGAGGAGCTGGGGATGACGGCGGAGGCGGTGGTGCAGGCCGCGCTGCAGGTGACCGGCAGGTAGCGGCGCCATCCCGGCGGCGGCGCCGCGCCGCGGCCCGACCGGCGCGGCCCCTGTTCAGGCCGGTCCGCCGTGTCGCCCGGCCGCGGCGCCGCTCCCGGCCCTGGCGCGCCGATCCCTCACGGCCCTACTGTGTCGTCGATTCCGGTTCGGAGGCGCCGGCCCATGGAGCATCAGCTGCGGCGCGCCGCGGCAGGTCTGCCGGTGGCGGCCATCCTCGCCGCCACCGCCGCGTGCGGGCGACCGGCCCCGACCCCGGCGCGGAGCGACAGCACCGTGGCCGTCGCCCCGCCGGCACGCGCGGACTCCGCGGTCGTCGCCCCGCTCACCGTGCGCGTCCTCGACGTCGGCCAGGGCGACGCGACGCTCATCACCAACGGTGAGAGCCGCGTGCTCGTCGACGGCGGCCCGAGCGCCGAGCGCATGGGCGAGCTCCTCGACTCCCTCCACCTGAACGACTCGACGATCGACGTCGTCGTGCTCACGCACCCGCACGCCGACCACCTGGCCGGGCTGCGCGAGCTGTTCCGCACGCAGCGCCGCATCCGCGTGCGCTTCTTCTTCGAGAACCGCGACCCGTCGCCCGGCACCATGCTGGCGCGGCTGCGCGACTCCGTGAACGCGCGCGCCCGCCGCGGCGAGCTCGTCATCCGCGACACGGACGACCCCTGCGGCGACGGCCGTCCCGTGTGCACCATCACCCTGCGCGGCGGCGCGCGGCTGCACGTCATGCGTCCCGACCCGCACGGCGACGACGCGAACGAGCGCTCCACGCCGCTCAAGCTCGTCGGCCCCGACTCGGCCTCGTTCACGATGTGGCTGGCCGGTGATGCGGAGCGTGAGGCGACCGCGTGGTTCGACAGCACCGACTACGACGTGCGCCCGGGCATGGACGTGGACGTCCTCAAGGCCGACCACCACGGCAGCTGCAACGGTACCACGTCGCGCTACCTGCAGCTCACCACGCCGCGCTGGGTCATCGCGTCGCTCGCCGCGCGCAATGAGTACGGCCACATGCACGCGCAGACCAAGGCGATGCTGCGCGCGGCCGGCGTGCCGTGGTACCGCACCGATCGGAACGGGACGGTGACGATCACCTCGCCCGGCACGCCCGGCGGCGGTTTCACCATCACGCCGTCGCGTGGCGAGTCGTCGGCGGACGGTCGCTCCGACCGACGCTCGACGCAGGACGAGTGCAGCGGCTGAATCGGCGACGTCTGCGTCGGGCCGCTGGCGGACGCCTACCCACGCCGACGTCGCTGCTCAGAGGGTGATGTCCCCTCCGGGGTCGGGCGCCGTCCCCCGCTCCCGCACCTGCTCGGCCGACCGGTCCAGCGCCGCGCGTGTCGCCGCCTCGTCGCGCTCGACCATCAGCGTGGCCCGCGATGCCTTGCGCGTCTGCGACACGCGCACGATGTCCCCCTCGCGCACGTCCTCCGGCAGCAGCCAGCGCGGGACGGTGAAGATGGCGCCGCCGATCTCGACGCGGGCGGCGTTCTCCTCCAGGGCGTCGACGATCCAGGTGTCGGACATGGTGAGAGGGGTCGGGGACGGGTCGGTGGGAGCCGAGCGATGTGGGGTGCGCTGGAATGATGCTGCCCGGGGTCGCGCGGCGCGACATCGTGGAATTCGGGGGGGGCCCCGCCCGCAACCGGGCACGGCCCATGCCTGGCCCGCAATGCACGGCACGTGGTACTTCCCGCTCCCCGCCCTCTGCCCCTGGTCCCTGGTCCCTGGTCCCTGGTCCCGCCCAACCATGTCCACCCCATCCGGCCACACCACCCCGCTCTGGGCCGCCACCGCCGACGTCCCCGATCACCCGCCGCTCGGGGAGGACGCCACCACCGACGTCTGCATCGTCGGCGCCGGCCTCGCCGGCCTCACCACCGCGTACCTGCTGGGACGCGCCGGCCGCGACGTCCTCGTGCTCGACGACAACCCCATCGGGGGCGGCGAGACCGGGCGCACGACCGCGCACCTCTCCAGTGCCCTGGACGACCGGTATGTCCGCCTCGAGCGGCTGCACGGTCCGGAGGGCGCGCGCCTGGCCGCCGAGAGCCACACCTCGGCCATCCACCGCATCGAGAGCATCGTGCGCGAGGAGGGGATCGACTGCGACTTCCAGCGGCTCGACGGCTACCTGTTCCTGGGCGAGGGCGACAGCGTCGCGCTGCTCGAGCGCGAGGCGGAGGCGGCGCAGCGCGCCGGGCTCACCGACGTCGCCCTGCTCGAGCGCGCGCCGGTGAGCTTCTGGAACACCGGCCCCTGTCTCCGCTTCCCGGAGCAGGGGCAGTTCCATCCGCTTCGCTACCTCACCGGGCTCGCGCGGGCGGCCACGCGCGACGGGGGCCGCATTCACTGCGGCTCGCACGTGAGCGAGATCGACACCTCGGGCGAGCACCCGGCCGTGAAGACGGACGACGGCCGCACGGTACGTGCGCGGGCGCTCGTCGTCGCCACCAATTCACCGGTCAACGACTGGGTGGCGCTGCACACCAAGCAGGCTCCCTACCGCACCTACGTCGTCGCCCTGCGCGTCCCGCGCGACAGCGTGCCGCGCGCACTCTACTGGGACACGCCGGACCCGTACCATTACGTGCGGCTGCAGCGCGACGGCGACGACGACGTGCTCATCGTCGGCGGGGAGGACCACAAGACCGGGCAGGGCGGCGATACCGACGGCTGCTTCGACCGCCTGGAGGTCTGGGTGCGCGACCGCTTCCCGATGGCCGGCACGGTGGCCTACCGCTGGTCCGGCCAGGTGATGGAGCCGGTGGACCGGCTGGCCTTCATCGGCCGCGACCCGGCGGGGCAGCGCAACGTCTACGTCGCCACCGGCGATTCGGGGCACGGCATGACGCACGCGACCATCGCCGGCATGCTCCTCACCGATCTCATCACCGGCCGTGACAACTCTTGGGCGACGCTCTACGACCCGTCGCGGAAGACGCTCCGGGCCACGGCCGAGTTCCTGCGCGAGAACGTGAACGTCGCCGCGCAGTACACCGACCACGTCACCCCCGGCGAGGTGGACACGCCCGACCAGATCCGCCCGGGGCACGGCGCCATCCTGCGTCGCGGCACGCGGAAGATCGCCGCCTACCGCGCCGAGGACGGCACGCTCCACGAGCGCTCGGCGGTGTGCACGCACCTCTTCTGCATCGTGCACTGGAACGACACCGAGAAGTCGTGGGACTGCCCGTGTCACGGCTCGCGCTACGCGCCGACGGGCGAGGTGCTCAACGGGCCGGCATCGGCCCCGTTGGGCGAGGCGGAGGCGTGACGCTCGAGGGAGTTCCGGCGCCGGGGAATCGCCGTCGACGTGCGCGGGCCGCTCAGCAGCGACTGCCGGGCGTCTGGCGTCCAGGGGCGTGGAGCGTGAAGCGTCTGGCGTACAGGGCTGCTGCTAGACGCTCCCCGCCATACGCCCCTGTACGCTAGACGCTCGACGCTGGCCGCTCGCCGTTCACCGCGTCGGCCCCGACCAGTACTCGTAGTACCGGCCGGCGTACTGCGGCACGTTGGCGTCGGGATCGTTCAGCACCGCGCCCACGATGTGCGCGCCCACCGTGTTCAGCTGGCGCAGCGCGTCCTTGGCCGCCTCGCGCTCCGTCTTCCCGGCGCGCACCACCAGCAGCACGCCGTCGGCCAGCCCGCCCAGCACGGCCGCGTCGGCCGCGGCCAGCACCGGCGGCGTGTCCAGGATGAGCACGTCGTAATCGCGCGCCAGCTGCTCGAGCAGCCCGGGCACGCGCTGCCCGCCGAGCAGCTCGGACGGGTTCGGCGGCAGCGTCCCCGCCGGCAGCACGTACAGGTTCTCGACGCGCGTCTCGCGGATCGCACTGGCCACGTCCGCGTAGCCCACCACCAGCTCGCTGAAGCCGGGGACCCGTGGCACGCTGAAGACGTTGTGCAGCCGCGCCCGGCGCAGGTCGCAATCGATCAGCAGCACCCGGATCCCCTGCTGCGAGAAGGTCACCGCGAGGTTCGCCGAGACGGTCGTCTTGCCGTCACCGGGCGCGGCGCTGGTGACGACGATCTTCTTCAGCTCGCGCGTCAGCTGCGAGAAGAGCAGGTTCGTGCGCAGCGTGCGGTACGCCTCGGCGCTGGACGAGCGGAAGTTGGAGATCGTGACGAGCCCGTCGTCGAGCAGGTCGGCGGTGGCCCGGCCGTTCCCATTGGTCCTGGGCCGGAAGCCCGGCAGCCGGAGCAGCCCCGTCCGGCTCTGGCGCGAGCCGGGGATCTGCGGGATCACGGCGAGCCCGGGCACGAGTAGCAGCGACTCCATCTCCGAGCGCCGGCGGATCGACGTGTTCGTGTGCTCCAGCAGCAGCGCGCAGGCGACGCCGAGCAGGATGCCGACGACGAGGCCGAAGGCGAGCTTGCGCGTGCGCCCCACGCCGAAGACCTGTGAGGCGGCCGCGGCGAGGTCCACCACCTCCACCTGTCCGGCCTCCACCGCCTCGGCCATGCGCGCCTTCTGGTACTCCTCGCGGAGCTGGTCGGTGAGGCGGCTCATGTTCGCCACCTCCTGCGTCAGCAGCCCCTCCTCCGCCTCGCTCGCCGGCGCCCGCCGGGTGAGCGCGGCGCTCCGCGCCGCCACCATCTCGTCGAGGGCGGCGATGCGGGCATCCAGGCCATCCATGTAGGTCTGGACGATCGCCAGCAGCTTCCGCGAGGTGGCGGCGATGAGCGTGTCGAGCTGGCGCACGTCGGGGTTCGTGGCGGCCGCGGCGAAGGGCCCGGTGGTCATCGAGTCGCGCGTCGCCTGGTAGCCGGCGAGCTGCCCCTGGAGCTGGGCGATCACCGGGTTGCCGCTCAGCCCGGGGGCAGCGGTGAGCGCGGCGATGGCATCGCCGCGCGTGGCGCCGGAGGTGCGCAGCGCATCGAGCAGCGCGCGATAGGTTCGCCGGTCGGCGTCCAGCTCCTCGCGGCGCATGGCCAGCGCCGTGATTCCCTCCTGCGACGTGGTGAAGCGATCGCGCGCGTTGGAGGCCTGCTCCCGCGTCCGGAAGGTACTGAGCGCGCGCTGCGCGACGGCCAGCGCGGAGTCGTTCTTCCGCAGCTGGTCCTCGATGAAGATCCGCCGCCGGCGCGACGCCTCCTGCGCGCGCTGCGTGCTCATCGTCTCGAACGTCTGCACCACCGAGTTCACCACGCGCCAGGCCAGATCCGCGTCGTTGGCCGTGTACTCCACGTCGATGACGCTCGTCCGCTCGCGTGGTTGCGCGCGGAGCCCGCCGAGCAGCTCGTCGACGGCCGCCTCGCGTGGGACGATCCGGAGCACCGCGCGCTCGGCGCCCGGCGGCGCGCGGGTGACGGCGAAGCGCACGCCGCCGACGCTCACCGGCGTCCCGTAGCCGACCGTGCGATCGATCCGCCCCTCCCGTGGCCCGCTCGCCCGCGCCGTCGGATCGGGCGGCACGAACGCCCGCACCGTCATCGTGCGCGGCGCGAAGGCGAGCAGGAGCGAGTCGACGGTGGCGGCGGAATCGATGGAGACGCCGCGCAGCGCGTCGAGCGAGATCCCCTCCGGACGCAGCCGCAGGGCGATCGCGTCCGGTGCGTCCACCACCGCGCCGGCGACGCCGCGGCTCAGCAGCAGTTGGATCTGCGACAGCACCGGGTCGGTGTTGCCCTGCGCGTCGGTCGTGGTCGGCTCGGCGAAGCTGCCGGTGATCTCGCGCCGGGTGTCCCGGAGCCGCATCACGGCGGTGGCGCTGTAGACCGGCTCCTCCGTGTACACCTTGTACGCCGCGACCCCGGTGACGAGGCCGGTGACGAGCAGGAAGAGCAGCTTGTGTCGCCGCACCGCGTGCACGACCTTCTTCAGGTCGAGCGGCGGCGCCGCCGGCGTCAACAGCTCGTCGACGAGCGTCTCCCGCGCCGGCTGCAGCTCGGGTCGTCGGACCGGTGGCTGGCTCACGGGGTGCGACATGCGGCTCTCGATGGTCCGCGCACTGAGCGGATCAGGGTTGCGAGTAGCGGATCATGGTGATCACCGCCGCGATCGCCGCCGCGATGCTGCTCGCCGGGCCGATCACGTCGCGGAACAGGTTGCGCTGGCGTGGCACCACGATCTGGTCGCCGGAGCGTACGGTGAACAGCAGCGCCGCACTTCCCGGCTTCGCCAGGTTCAGCTTCAACACCCGCCCGTCGCGGATGACCTGGACCTGGTTCATCCTCGCCAGCTCCGTCGCGCCACCGCTGAGCGCGATCGCCTGGGCGATCGTCGTCTCCGGCGGCAGCGACTGCAGCGCCGGCGCGCGCACCTCGCCGTTGACCGTCACCCGCACCAGCGGCTCGAGCAGGATCTGGGGGGATTGCACGTACGTGAGCACCAGCTCGCGGACGCGCTGCTCCACCACCGGTAGCGCCACCCCGGCCACCCGCACGCTGCGGTAGAGCGGGTGCTGCAACGTCCCGTCGTTCGACACGCGGAAGTCGCCGCTCAGCTCGGGCTGCCGCCACACGGTGACGCGCACCGCATCGCCGGGACGCAGCATGAAGCCGGTCGTCCCGGCCGTTGGCGGTTGAGCATCGGGCTCGGCCGTGGCGGCACGCGGGCCACGCTCGGCGCCCACGTTCGGTGCCGACGCCACGGGGGCCGGCGGATTCGCGGCCGGCGCCGCGGGTGTGCCGGCACAGGCCGCCAGGGAGAGCGCGCCCGCCACCAGCGCGAGCGGCGCACGTCGGGACCGAGCAGGACTCATACGCCAGGGACCACGGGGAGAGTGGAGGGCGCGCGGCCTCGCGCGACGGCGGGCGGAGCCACGGCAATGGATACAACACGGTTCCCGCACGGGCCAGAGTCGAGCGCGCGGGAACCGGAAGGGGAGATCGCGTCAACCGGCCGGCGGGAGCGGTCCCTCCAGCGGAGGGGAAGCGCCGTACGACGGTGCCTGCTGCGTCCAGCGCACCGTCACCGACGGCGAGCCCGGCAGGTCGTGCTCGCCGCCCCTGTCCCGACTCGGTCGGTCGCCGTTCATGATCGGGACGACGTGCAGCGGCACCTCCCGCAGCGCCGCGGCGCGGTCGGCCAGGTCGCGCAGGGGAGGGACGCACTCCGGCACCAGCGCGCACAGCTCGACCACGAGCTCGGGCTGGCTGCGCAGCAGCAGCGCCGCGGCCAGCCGCCGGAGCCCCCGCTCCACCGCTGTCTCGTCGGCCTCGCTCGTCTGGACGATCCGGATCTTCGGCACCGACGAGGGTACCGTGGCCTCCAGCGCCGACGTCAGCTCCTCGCGCAGCTTCTCGCCCGGCCGCAGCCCGGTGAAGGTGATCGGGACGTCGCGATACGGCGCCAGCCCGGAGAGCCGCACCATGTTCTCGGCCAGGTCGAGCACCCGCACCGGCTCCCCCATGTCCAGCATGCAGACGCGTCCGGCCGCTTCCGGCAGGGAGGCGGCCTGCAGCACGAGCTGCACCGCCTCGGGGATCGTCATGAAGTAGCGCGTCGCGTCCGGATGCGTCACGGTGAGCGGCCCACCCGCCCGCAGCTGGCGCTCGAAGAGCGGGATGACGCTCCCGTCGGAGCCGAGCACGTTGCCGAAGCGCACGGCCCGGAAGTCGGTCCCCTGCCGCTGCAGCGACGAGAGCTCCAGCGTCAGCCGCTCGGCCACGCGCTTCGTCGCCCCCATGATGCTGCTCGGGTTCACCGCCTTGTCGGTGGAGATGAGCACGACGCGCCGCGCACCGTAGCGGGCCGCGCACTCGGCCACGCAGAGCGTGCCGTGCACGTTGTTGCGCACCGCCTCGGTGATGTTCGCCTCCATCAGCGGCACGTGCTTGTAGGCCGCCGCGTGGAAGACGTAGGCCGGCCGGTGCGTGGCGAAGATGCTGTCCAGCCGGTCCTCGTCGGCCACGCTGCCCACCACGGGGACGATGTCCAGCTCGGGATAGAGCCGCGCCAGCTCCAGGTGGATGAAGTAGAGCGGGCTCTCGGCCTGCTCCACGATCACCAGCCGCCGCGGCCCGAAGCGCGCCACCTGGCGCGCCAGCTCCGAGCCGATCGAGCCGGCCCCGCCGGTCACCAGCACCACCTGTCCCGAGAGGTCGCGCTCGACCGCGCTCATGTCCAGGTGCACCGGCGCCCGTCCCAGCAGGTCGTCGATCTGCACGGGGCGCAGCTCGCCGGTCTGCAGGCGACCGGCGAGCAGCTCGTTGAGCGACGGGAAGACCCGGAACTCCACCTTGCTCGCCGCGCACCGCTCGACGATGCGCCGCATCTGCTCGCCGGTGGCCGACGGGATGGCGATGACGAGCAGCCCGACGTGGTGCTCCGCGGCCAGGCGCGGCAGATCCTCGGTCGTGCCGATCACCGGGACCCCGTGCAGCAGCCATCCCCGCTTCCGCGGATCGTCGTCCACCAGCCCGACGACGAGGATGTCGCCGCGCTCTTCGTGCTGCAGCAGCCGGAGCAGCCGCTCGGCGCCGATCCCGGCTCCGATGAGCAGCGCCCGCGTCGGCTGCTTCCGCGTCCACGCCGCCTGCCCCTCGCGCACGTAGCGCACGAAGAAGCGGCTCCCGCCCGTGGCCAGCACGGCGATCATCCACTCCATCGCCAGCACCGACCGGGGGAAGCCGGGGAGCTGCGTGACGAGGAGCAGGATCATCGCGAAGAGGAAGGAGCCGAGCGTCACCGCCTTCGCGACCCGCACCAGATCCGGCAGACCGGCGTGCCGCCACATGCCACGGAACAGCCCGAAGTACCAGAGCGTCCCCATGCGCAGCACGAGCAGGATCGGCAGGGTGATCCAGTAGCGCGCCGCCTCCTCCGGCGGCACCGCCAGGTCGAAGCGCAGGGCGAACGCCGCCCAGTAGCCGAGGGCGACGATGGGCAGGTGCGCCAGGAAGATCGCCGCGCTGCTCCGGGGGAGCCGGTCGAGCATCGCGCCGGCGAGCTGCCACGCTCTCCGCTCCCGGACGGCGCGCGTCGGGCCGGCTCCCCCGCCGGGCACTCCTCCCCGCTGGTCGGACTGTCTCTCCACGGGCCACTCCCTCACGTCTGGCGGGACACGTTCGGATCGCCCAACAGGCCGGCGGGCGTCGGCAGCAAGCTGCCGAACGTCCGCAGGATCACGCGGAAGTCACTCCACCGCGTCGCCGTGCGCGCGTAGGCGAGGTTCAGCCGGATCTTCTCCGGCATGATCTCGGCGACGTAGGTGCGCTCGGGGTCCGCCGAGCGGGCCAGCAGCACCCCCTCGTGGCGGTAGCTGAGACAGGCGGGATCGGTGATCCCGGGCCGCACCGTCAGCACCTGCCGTTGCGCCTCGGTGTACTGCGCCACGAAGCGCGGCACCTCCGGCCGCGGGCCGACGAGGCTCATCTCGCCCGCGAGCACGTTGAACAGCTGCGGCAGCTCGTCCAGCTTGGTGGCGCGCAGCCACCGCCCGAGGGGCGTGACGCGCGCGTCGGCGGCGACGGTGAGTGCGGGCCCCGTCGCGGCGCCCGCTGTCATCGTGCGGAACTTCCAGATGCGGAACGGCCGGCCGTGCAGCCCGACCCGCTCCTGCCGGAAGAAGACGGGCCGCCCGTCGACCAGCCGGACGAGCAGCGCCACCGCGCCGAGGAGCGGCGCGAGCACGAGGAGGCCGGGCACCGTCCACGCGAGGTCGAAGACCCGCTTCCCATTCATCGTCGATCCGCGGACGTGGGGCGCGACTCAACGCGCGTGTCGGCGAGCGATGTCGAGGACCGCGTCGACCACGTCGTCGACGTCGGCGTCGGTGAGCCCGGCACTCAGCGGGAGGCTGAGCATGCGCCGATAGCTGTCGTACGCCACCGGGAGGCTCTCCGGTCGATAGCCGTACTTCTCGCGATAGTACGGGTGCAGATGGATGGGGATGAAGTGCACCGAGTTGCCGATGTTGCGCTCGGTCAGCTCCTGGATGAAGCGGTCGCGATCGATCGTCAGCGCCTCGAGGCGCAGCCGCAGCGTGTAGAGGTGCCAGGCATGCTCCCGGCCGGGGCGCACGACCGGCAGCTCGAGCGCCGGATGGTCGGCGAAGGCGCGCGAGTAGGCGGCCACCACCTCGCGGCGGCGCTGCTGGGCACGCTCCAGCTTGCGCAGCTGCCAGATGCCGATCGCCGCCTGCACGTCGGTCATGTTGTACTTGAAGCCCGGCTGCTCGATCTCGTAGTACCACGAGCCCCCGCGCTGGTAGCGCCGCCACGCGTCCCGGCTGAGGCCGTGCAGACTGACGACCCGCGCGCGGGCCAGGAAGTCGGGATCGCCGGTGAGCATCCCCCCCTCGGCGGTCGTCAGGTTCTTGGTCGCGTAGAAGCTGAACGCCACCGGGCTGCCGCTCGCGCCGATCGGCTCCCCCTCGAAGCGCGCAGGCAGCGCGTGGGCCGCGTCCTCGATGAGCCGCAGGCCGTACGCGTCGGCCAGCGCGCGGATCGTGCGAAGGTCCACCGGCTGGCCGGCGTAGTGTACGGCGATGATGGCGCGGGTGCGCGGCGTGATCGCCGCCTCGATCTTCGAAGCGTCGATGTTCAGCGTGTCCGCCTCGATGTCCACCAGGACCGGGCGGGCGCGCACGTGCTCGATGACGTTCACCGACGCGGCGAAGGTCATCGGCGTGGTGATCACCTCGTCCCCCTCGCCGATGCCGAGCGTCACCAGCGCGGTGTGCAGGCCGGCCGTGCAGGAGTTGAGGGCGAGCGCGCCGGGAGCCCCGAGGAAGGCGGCGAACTCCGCCTCGAACTGGTGGGTCTTGGGCCCGATGGTGATCCAGTCGGAGCGCAGCGTGTCGACGACTTCGGCGATCTCCTCCTCGCCGATGCACGGCGCGGCGAAGGAGAGGAAGGTCTCGCGTCGCGGGCGCGTCGGCGCCGTGACTGGATCGCCAGTCAACACGTCCGCGAGCGGCGCCGCCGACCGTCGTGCGTGCGCGGCCGGGTCGAGCCGCAGCCCCACCGTCGTCCCGACCGCCGCCTCCACGCCTGGCTGCGCCTCAAGGCCACTCATGCCGCCCGCCTCGCGTCTGCGAATGTCCGGCCTGCCACCACCCGGGACCTGCCACCCGAACGAGGCCGTCGACACCTCGGTAGGGGTCCAGCCGAGCCACATCAGCGCGCTCTCGGAGCAGCACAGCGCAAATACCTGTTCGCCGCGCGGCACCACGGTAGGTGCAGCCCGGAAGAGCGTCAAGCAAACAGGGCCATTGCGCAGGACGGGCTCGCACGACCGCGGCACGCCCCGAACGCCCGGCCCTCCACTCCCCTATCCGACCGTCACAGCCGCCGCTTCACCTGCTTCACACCCGGGGCACGCGGAGCTCGTTCGGGCGGCTCCCGGGCGACTGCGCGCGCTCGTCACTGCGGGCGGATCGTGCCGAGCAGATGCGTCCGGAGTGGCGGCAGCACGGTCAGCAGCCGGCAGAGCCAGAGGGCGCGCGGCGCGAGCCGCCGCGCCAGCGGCGGGGCGAGCGTGACCCGCCGCAGCGCCACGCGGCAGCCGGGAAAGAGGCGGTGCACCTCGCCACGCCCGACCCCGCGCACGTCGGGATTGCGCGGGTTGTCCACGGCGAAGTCGTACCACAGGATGAGGCCGCCCGGTCGGAGCACCCGCCGCATCTCCGCCGCCACCCGTGCCCGCAGCGTGGGGTCCAGGATGGAGGTGAAGACGGTGGACTGCAGCACCACGTCGAAGGCGGCGTCGGGCAGCGGGAGCGACGCCCCGCTGCCCACGGCCAGACTCACGCCGCGCGCCGACCGCCACGCGGCCTCGTGCACACGCTCGGGGATGACGTCGATGCCGACGATGCGCTCGGGCGCGGCCCCCCACTGCACGAGCTGCCGCAGCCAGAAGCCGCGCCCACAGCCGACCTCCAGGATGCGGGCCGGCGCCAGCGACCGGACCCCCGCCCCGCGCAGCGCGTCGAGCATGGCCCGCTCGCACTCCTGCATGTGGAAGAGATACGCCGGCTCGAACCACGAGTAGCGCTCCTCCCCCCGACGGCGCGCATAGGCCGAGCGGATGCGCTCGGCCTCGTCCGCCTCAGCGGGGGGCGACGGGCGCGATCGCGCGTCCAGCGGCTGCGCCACCGGTGCGTTCATGCAGGTGCTCCTGCAGGTAGTCGATGAAGCCGCTGGCGATCCGCGTGCGGTCGAAGTGCGCCTGCACGGCGCGACGGCCGTTGGCGCCGAGCCGGAGGCGCTCCTCCGGGAGCGCGCGCAGGCGTCGCAGGGCGTGCACGAGCGCGTCGGTGTCGCCGGGCGCGAGCACCACGCCGGCGTCGTGCTCGCGCACGATGTCTGCCGGCTCGCCGGTGGCGACGAGCGCCACCGGGCGGCCGCTGGCCATGGCCTCGTAGAGCTTCGACGGCACGGCGCCCGGCAGGTGCGTCCGGAGCGGGACGAGCACGACGTCGGCAGCGGCGAGCAGCGCCGGCATCCGCTCGCGCGGCTGCGTCGGCAGGAAGCGCACGTGGCGCAGCCCGCGCGCCTCGGCCCGACGGAGGAGCGCCGGCTTCTCCGGCCCCTCGCCCACGAGGACGATGTCGATGCCGTCCTCCCACGTCAGCCGCTCGGCGGCGTCGAGGAGCTGCCCCAGCCCCTGCGCCAGGCCGTGCAGCCCGGCGTACAGCGCCACCGTGCGCCCGTCGCGCCCCACCAGACGGCGTGCCTGGTCGGTGGCGGCGTGCGGGATGAAGCGGCTCGTGTCCACCCCGTTGGAGAGCAGGAAGGTGCGGCGGTCGGGGAAGCGCGCCTGGATGCTGCGCACGATGCCCGGCGACTGTCCGCTCACCAGCCAGGCGCGCCGGTAGCAGAGCGCCTCGAGCGCCGCGCTGGCGCGGTGCGCGGCGCTCCCCGGGCGCAGCACGCCGAGGTGCACGGCGGACTCCGGCCAGAGGTCGGAGACGTTGAACACGAGGCGCGCGCGCGTCACCGCCGCGAGCCAGACGCCGCTCAGCCCGAGGAAGAGGGGCGGGCTCTCCACCAGCAGGTAGTCGAGCCGCCCGAGCAGCGCGGTGCCGGCCACCGCCGAGGAGAGGACGAAGGAGAAGTAGTTGGTGAGCCGGTGCGCGAAGTCGGCGCGCTGCGTCGGATAGATGAAGGTGCGCAGCACGCGCGCGCCGTCGCGCCACTCGCGCCGGAGCACGCCGCCGTAGCCCGGCTGGACGACGCCGGCGGGATAGTTGGGCATCGCCGTCAGCACGGTGACCTCGTGCCCGGCCCGCACGACGTGCGCGGCCAGCTCGGAGAGGCGGGCCTGCGGCGCGCCCATCTCGGGCGGGTAGTACTGCGTGAGGATGCCGAGGCGCATCGTCACGACGCCGGCAGGCCGGTGCGCCAGCCGTCGGGCGTGCGCTCGTCGTGGAGCAGGGAGACCACCGCGCGCATCTTGCCGGCGGCGGTGCGCGGGATCTCGGCCACCGGCTCGACGATCACCTGCATGTCGTGCCCCAGGCGCTGCTGCACGCGGCGCGCGAGGTCGGCCTCGTCGGCCGGGCCGTAGCCGGCAGCGGGAACGACCTTCACCCGAATGCGCGTCAGCGCCTCCTGCACGATCTGTCCCTCGCGCACGTGCGGCTGGTCCACGAAGACGCCGTGGAAGCGCACCATCCGCCGGCCGTCGGCGGCCACCACGACGTCCTCCACGCGGCCGACCACCTCGTGCAGCACCGGCATGGCGCGGCCGCACGGGCATGGCTCGGCCGCCCAGGCGGCGACGTCGCCCAACCGATACCGCACGAGCGGCTGGAGCTGCCGGGCGAAGCAGGTCACCACCACCTCGCCCGGCTCCTCCGGCGCGCACGGCGTGCCGTCGGGGCGCAGGATCTCGACGACGGCGACGTCCGGGCTGCTGTGCAGCCGGCCGTGCGCGCACTCGCTGACGAAGAGCGCGTTCTCCACCGTGCTGTACTCCTCGTACACGCGGCAGCCGAAGGCGCGCTCCATCACCGCGCGCATGCCCGGCGCCACCTTCTCGCTCGTCGTGATCACGGCACGCAGCGGCGGCACGGCGAGCCCCTGCTCGAGGATGAGCTGGGCGAGCAGGAAGTACGACACGGCATAGCCGGTGAGCCACTCGACGCGATGGCGGCGCAACGCGTCCACGTAGCGGCGCGCGGTGTCGGGACGCAGGTGGAAGGGAGAGAAGTAGACCTGCCGCTCGGCCGCGTTGTAGCGGTAGTAGGGGCCGGCGCTGGTCGGGTCGGGCTCCACCATGCGCCCGGAGAAGGTCGCGCGCGGCCGACGGAACGACGTGCCGGCCCAGCGCGCCGAGCGGATCTCGCGCAGGGCGAGCGACTGGCGCAGCTCGTCCACCGACCAGTAGGTGTGGATGGGCGTGCCGGTGGTGCCGCTGGTGTGGAAGACGAGCCGACGCCGTGGGCGCAGGTCGTCGCGCAGGAAGCGCTGCGGCGCGGCGCGCAGCGGCTCCTTCTCGAGCAGCGGCAGCTCGGGCAGGCGGCCGGCCACGGCGGCGGCCCGCTCGCGGGGCGACCAGGCGTCGCGGTAGTGAGGGACGTGGTGCACGCAGGCCGCGAGGAGCGCCCGCAGGCTCGCCGCCTGCCACGCCTCCCAGCGCGCGGCGTCGAACCCCTCGCGCGCCGCGTAGGCGCGGGCGTGCCGCGCGTAGCCGGGGCCGAAGCGCAGCCACCGCCAGTACGCGCCATAGGTGCTCACCGCGCCGTGCTGTGCCCAGACCGGCAGGCGGGCGTACACGCCGTCCAGCTTCCCCACGGTCGCGCCTCCTCTCGTCAGCCTAACGTGGGCGCGCGGGGCGCGCGGCCGCTCGCGTCTCGCGCCCCGTGTCGCCGGGGTGCACGCGGTGCACGCGGTGCACGGCGGCAGTGAGCAGCGCCTCCCAGCGCGGCAGCACGCGGTCCCACGCGAACTGCTCCGCCGTGCGCCGCCCGTTGCGGGACAGGCGCTCGGCCAGCCCGGGCTCGTGCAGCAGCCGCCGCACGGCGCCGGCCATCGCCACCGGATCGCCGGGCGGCACGAGCAGGGCGTCGTGCTCGTGCCGCAGCAGGTACGGCATCCCGCCCACGTTGGTGCTGACCACGCACAGCCCGCAGGCCAGCGCCTCGAGCACGCAGACGGGCGTGTTGTCCACGCGGGCGGTGTTGAGGAAGATGTCGCCGCGCTGCAGCGCCGCCGGCACCTCGCGCTTGGGCACCTTGTCGAGCAGCGTGACGCGGTCGGCGACGCCGAGCGTGCGGGCGAGGGCGGCCGTGGCGGCGCGGCTCCCGGGCTCCGCGTCGGGGCCGATCATGCGGAGCGCCACGTCCGGCACGTCGGCCGCCAGCTCGGCCACCACGCGCGGCGCCAGCCCCGGGTCGTAGACCGCGTGGAAGGCGCGCAGCCAGACGAGCCGCGGCCGCGGTGCGGGGCGCGCGACGAACGCGTAGTCGGCCAGCTCGAGTGGGTTGGGCAGCAGCTGCACGTCGCCGCGGTAGGGGCGCATGTGCTCGCGCAGGTAGGGCGACGGCGCGGTGACGGCGACGGCGCGACGCAGGAGGCGGCGCGTGCGGCGCGGCCAGCGGCGCGCGAAGCGCGGCAGGTTGCCGCCGTGCAGCGAGAGGATGTACGGCTTGCGCGCCAGCCGGAGCGTGGCGCAGACCGCCTCCGCCCAGAGGAAGGCGCGGCCGCTGTAGACGTTGACCTGCGCCACGGCGTAGTCGCCGCGACGCCGCCAGGCGGTGCCGACCATGTCGGCGAGGCGGGCGAGCGCGGCGCGGCGGGCGGACGTGGTGACGGTGCGCCACCCCCGGTCATCCAGGTGCGCGCGCAGATCCTCGCCGAGCGCGTGGGCGTTCGTCGCGCGCAGGAAGTTGCCGACGAGCAGGACCCCAGCCTTCACCACGGAGCACCCTCCAGGAGGGAGCGGATCGGGCAGCGACGTTCCGGGGGCCTATTATGCGATCGGGGTGAAATGGCCGCCACCCCGCGACGCGGTGGTGCGCGAGGGGCGTGCACCCGAGGCACCGGCCGCGCCAGGCGCCGACGTGGGCCACCGCGCTGGAAACGCCGGCTCTTGACTGGCCCTCCGGCCAATCGGACGCCGAACTGGTGGTCATTCGTGCTTGGCGGGCTCGGCGCTCGATTGATACATTTCGTCCCAATCACTCGTCCCCACTGACGGACGAGCCCTGTCCCCCTCGGGCCGGCGACCGCCGGCCTCCACGAAGCCGTAGGCACGATCGCTGGGATCCTCGTGATCTGGCGACAAGGGCAAACCCGGCGAAAGCCGGTGACGCAAAGCTCCGAGGCTACCGTCCGCCCCGCGGACCACGCCAGTCGAGCCGCCGAACCGATCGCTCGCAGTACGGAGGATCCCCATGCGTGCTCCCCGCGTGGTCTGCATCGCGTTCCTGTCATTCCTGGTGGCGGCGTGTGCGGACTCGTCGACCGACCCGCTCCAGCCGAACCTCAACGTCGCCGCCTCCGGCACTGACTCCGAGTGGGTCTGCTGCGGGCTGCGCGTCCTGAAGGTCGAGGTCACGCCCACCACGGCCACGCTGGCCGCCGGCGACTCGATCGACGCGAAGGCGACGCTGCGCACCATCTACAACTGGGTGCTCGACCCCCGAGAGCCCGGACGGCTGGTCCGCTGGACGAGCGCCGATACGAGCGTCGTCCGCGCCGTCAGCACTGGCCGCGCGACGGCCCGCCTCGTCGCCGTCGGCGGCGGCACGGCGAAGGTCACCGCGTACAACCAGGGGCATACGGCCACCATCAGCGTCACCGTGAGCGGCGCCGCCGCCACCCCCACGCCGACGCAGCCGCCGCGGGTGGCCAGCCTGGTCATCGCGCCGGCCGCCGACACGCTGACCCCCGGCCAGAAGGCGCGCTACGTCGCCACCGCCAAGGACTCGGCAGGCGCGGTGCTGCACGGCCTCACGGTCGCCTGGTCGCTGAGCGACTCGAGCGTCGCCACCCTCTCGGCCCGGGCGGACACCGGCGTCGTGACCGGCCTCGTCGCCGGCTCCGTCACGGTGCGCGCCACCACGGGCGGCAAGACGGCCGCGGCCACCGTCATGGTGCGGAGCACCGTCCAGACGCCCGCCCCGGACTCCACGATCACCCCGACCCCGACCCCCACCCCCACGCCGGGGATGCGCGTCGGCTACTACGTCTCGCCCGCCGGCAGCGCGAGCGGTGACGGCAGCTACGCCAACCCGTGGGACCTGGCGACGGCGCTCGCCCAGCCCGCCGCCGTGCAGCCGGGCGACACCGTCTGGGTGCTCGGCGGGACGTACAAGGGGCGCTACACCAGCCACCTCACCGGCGCGCCGGGCACGCCGATCGTGCTGCGCCAGTACCCGGGGCAGCGCGCCACCATCGACGGGAGCCTGCTCGTCCTCGGCGGCTCCACCGTTTACTGGGGCTTCGAGGTGATGGACTCCGACGCGTCGCGGCCGGCCATCATCGGCGTCAACGTGAAGGGGCCGAACACGAAGTTCGTGAACCTCGTCGTGCACGACCACGGCGACAACGGCTTCGGCTTCTGGAGCGAGGCGCCGGACGCGGAGATCTACGGCTCGATCATCTACAACAACGGCCGGCAGAGCAACACCCGCGGCTCGGCGCACGGCATCTACGCGCAGAACGGGTCGGGACGGAAGCGCATCGTCGACAACGTCCTGTTCAACCAGTTCGCCTACGGCATCCACGTCTACGGCAGCAACGCCGTCCAGCTGAAGAACTTCCACATCGAGGGGAACGCGTCGTTCACCAACGGCACCTCGGCGATCAACGGCGCGGCGCCCGACATCCTGGTGGGCGGCGGCAGCGCGGCCAGCGGCATCGTGGTGAAGGACAACTACACGTTCCGCAAGGACGGCGGCACGACGGCGGTGTTCGGCTACAACTGGGGCCCCGTCAACGACGACCTCCAGCTCCTGAACAACTACGTCGTCGGCTCCACCAACATCCTGAAGTGGAACGACATCACCGCCAGCGGCAACACCTTCACCGGCGCCCAGACGGTGATGATGCTGACGATGGCGAGCGGGCTGAGCACCAGCCGCTACAACTGGCACGACAACCACTACATCCCGGCGCCGAGCCAGTGGTCGGCGTTCAACCTGATGTACGCCGGCGGCGGCGCCGCGGGCTACGATCTCGCCGGCTGGCAGAGCGCCACGGGGCTCGACCAGGGGAGCACCTACCGCCGCGGCCAGCCCAGCGGGACGAAGGTGTTCGTGCGGCCCAACCAGTACGAGCGCGGTCGCGCCAACGTGATCGTCTACAACTGGGACCGCGCCAGCTCGGTGAGCGTGGACCTGTCGGGCGTGCTCCCCGCCGGCACGCGCTACGAGGTGCACCCGGTGCAGGACTTCTACGGCACACCCGTGGCGAGCGGCACGTACAGCGGCGGCTCGATCACCATCCCGGTCAGCGCCGTGCAGCCGCCGCGCCCGATCGGCGGCCCGGTGACCCCGGCCAGCACGGGCGTGGAGTTCAACGTCTACGTGGTGGTGCCGATCGGGTGATCGGATCGGCGCAGGTCGCGAGCCGCACGTAGCGAGTCACGAGTGGCAAGGCGCAAGGGACCACCGTCCCTTGCGCCTTTTCACGTACCGCGCACGTCGTCACCGATGCGGCGTGCGCGCCCCAACGCCTCGCGCAGGCGCGCGTGCCGCTCCCGCTCGGCCACGGCGGCGTAGATGGCGAGCAGGCGGTCGGCCAGGCCGGTGGGGGCGTAGCGCTGCTCCGCCCGCCGCCGGCCGGCCGCGCCGAGCGAGCGGCGCAGCTCGGGGGCCGCGGCCAGCGCGACGAGCCGCCTCGCGAGCGCGGACACATCCTCGAACGGGATGACGTAGCCGGTGACACCGTCCTGCACGACCATGGGGGCGTCGCCGGCTGGCGTCGTGACGATGGGGAGCGCGGCCGCCATCCCCTCCAGCACGACGTTGGGGAAGCCCTCCTGATCGGAGGTCAGCACGAGCGCGCCGGCGCGCTGCAGGAGCGCTGGGACGTCGTCGCGCTGGCCCAGGAAGCGGACGCCGTCCGGCAGGAGCCCGAGTCGTGCCGCCCGGGCCTCCAGGGCCGGGCGCTCCGGCCCGTCGCCGACGATGGCGCCGGTGAGCCGCGGCGCGTCGCGCCGCGCCAGCGCGAGCGCGTCGAGGAAGCGATCGAAGCGCTTCACGGCGATCAGCCGCCCGACGGCCACCATCGCGCCATCCGCCATCGCGCCGGCCGTGTCCGGGCGCGGCGCGGCGGCGCGGGCGCGCGCGTCGAAGTCGGCGAGGTCGATGACGTTCGCCAGCACGTGCACGCGGCCGGCGTCGCGCCCCAACTGCACCACCTGCCGCCGCGCGGCCTCGGAGTTGGCCACCAGCGCGTGCGGCAGCCGCAGCAGCCACGGCCCCCAGCGGCCGTTCTGCGCGAGGCCGAAGCGCGGGTCCTCGCGGATGCTGCCGACGGCCACCGCGCCCGCCGCGCGGGCCGCGCCCGCGGCGTACAGGTTCGCGAAGAAGTGCCCGGCGTGCACGACGTGCGGCCGGAAGCGGGCGGCGGCCCCCACCAGCGTGACGAGGCGGCCGGCCGGATGCGGCCGGCGGCCGATCCAGACGGGCGGCAGTCCGTGTGCGCGCAGCTCCGCGGCGTAGCACTCGTCGCGGGTGAGCGCGTAGACCCGCACCGCCACGCCGGCGTCGCGCAGCGCGCGCGCCAGGTAGGTGAGCTGCTTCTCCGCCCCGCCGCGTCCGAGCGTGCCGGCGACCAGCGCGACGCGCAGGGCGTCGCCGGCCGTGCGCGGGCGCGCCACCGGTGCCCGGGTCTCGCGTGGCCGCGCGGTCACGCCCTCACTCGATGCGCGGGCGGCGCAGCGCGGCGCTGAGCAGTGGGCGATGCAGCAGCGTCGTCGCGCCGGCGGTGAGGAACCAGAGCCCCTTGGCCTGGAATTCCGTGGTCCCGAACGCGGCCGCCAGCACCAGGGTCACGAGCGAGCCGAAGATGGCCAGCCGCCAGTCGCGCGCCAGCAGTCCGGCGATGGCGAACGACGCGACGTAGGCGGCGAAGAGCAGGATGCCGGGGAAGCCGTTCTCGGCCAGCACCTTGACCCACGCCGAGTGCGACTGGAACTGCATGCCGCGGCCGAAGCGCAGGTGCATCCACGAGGGGAGCCGCGCCCAGCTGTCGGCGAAGCCCCCGGTGCCGACGCCGAACGGGTGCTCGCGGAAGATCTCCCAGCCGCCGCGCATCAGCTCCGAGCGGCCACTCGTGCGACTGACGAGCGAGATCTCGGAGTCGAACAGCCGGTCGATGCGATGCAGCGCGTGCTCCTGCAGGTCGGTGAACTGCGTGGAGATGACCAGCGCCCCGATGACGCCGTAGACGACGAGGCTCATGCGCCCGCCGAGGCCGCGCATGAGGAAGACGAGCAGCGCGATGCACAGCGTGGCCATGAGGAGCCCGCCGCGGCTGCCGCTGAGGAAGACCCACGCCCAGTTGACGGTGGCGAGGAGGATGAGGAGGAGCTGCCCCCGCCGCGGGCGCGCCGCGCTGTAGGTGAGGCAGATGGCGAACAGCGCGGTGAGCGGGAAGAGCGCGAACGCGTTCGGGTTGATCTCGGGCAGCGTGGCGCGCTGGAGGTAGAACTGCAGCCCGCCCAGCGCCCCGGTCATCCCGGTCGCCATGCCGAGCCAGTACCACACCACCAGCCCCTCGGCGGCCGGCGCGAAGTAGACGAGCAGCGCGAAGGGGGCGGCGATGTTCAGCACGTGCTGCAGCCCGAAGACGAGGTTCGGGGTGACGAACAGCTCCACGGTGAGCAGCAGGACGAAGAGCTGCAGCAGGCGGCTGTGCGGGTCGCGCACCCGTTGCAGGAACGGGAGCGAGATCGCCATCACGGCGAGTAGCCAGTAGTTGAAGCTGTTGAAGCGAAGCAGGCCGCCGCTCAGCAGGTAGACGCGCGCCGGCGTGTCGAGGGCGCAGAGGGTGGCGACGCCGAGCAGACCGATCGTGGGCTGCCAGAGACCGACGACCGCGACGGCGAGGCAGAGCGCGACGAGCACGGTGAGCGCGCGCTCGAAGCCGAGCACGAACCCGACGCCCCAGACGAGGATGGTGACGAGGACGAAGAGGCGTCCCCACCGATCCACGCTCCACGGGCGCGCCGCCGCCTCGACGAGGACGGTCGGCGGCGCCTCGGCGGCGCCGATGCGCACCTGCCCGGCGGCGGTGCTCACGTGGCACGCACCGCGGGCGCGCGCTCCGCGGCCGGCGCCGACCGGCGCGGCACGAGGCGCCCCTCCTCGCGCGCGAGCCCCCACTGCCCGGCGCAGATGGCGGCGATGGCGTCCGTCCACGCCTCGATCGTGAGCGCCTCGGTGTAGCGCCGGCAGCGCTGACGCAGCGCCGGCCAGTCGCGCGGCTCGGCGAGGGCGCGGCGGAGCGTCGCCGCGAGCGCGTCGGCGCGGCCGGAGGGGACGATCCACCCCCGCTCGCCATCCGCGCCGACGATCTCGCGGCCGAAGCCCACCTCCGTGGTCACCACCGGCACGCCGCAGATCATGGCGTCGAGACGCGCCTTGCAGAAGCTCTCGGTGAGCGAGGGCAGCACGCAGAGATCCGTCTCCGAGAGCAGGGTGACGAGCGCCGTCCGGTCGAGCTGGCCGGCGAAGGTGATCACGTCGTCGCAGCCGCGCTCCCGCACCAGGGCGGCCAGCCGGTCGCGCTCCGGGCCGTCGCCGGCCAGCACGAGACGGGGCCGCTCGTCCACCGGGCCCATCTCGCGGAGCCGCGCCATCGCCTCGACGAGCACCGCCACCCCCTTCTCCGGCGAGAGCCGGCCGACGTAGGCGAGGCGGGGTGGGCGCCGGAGCGGGCGCGACAGGTCGGGACGCACGCGCTCCACCTCGGCGCGCGAGATGGCAGTGGCGAAGAGCCAGTGCATGGCGCGCCCCGGCCGTGGCGCGTCCGGCGCCGCGGCACCGGTGACCAGGACCACCGTCCGCCCACCGGCACACAGCCGCAGCGCGGTGCGCGTCACGCGGTTCATGAGCGTCGTCTGCGAGGTGACGGTCCAGGAACCACCGTAGCGCGCGAGCACGCGCCGGCGCAGGAGCACTGCCACCGCGAGCCCGAGCAGCGGCAGGTCGCCCGGCAGCGGCACGTGCACGACGTCGGCGCGGCGGGCGTGGCGGGCGATGGTGCGCAGGTAGTGCGGCAGCCCGGCGACCACCGAGAGCTTGCGACGCAGATCGTGCCCGCGCGGCGCGCGCAGCGGCACCACCCGCACGTCGCGCGGGAGCGGGAGCCCGCCGCCGCGCGGCGCTCCCTCCACGACGAGCAGCGTCATGCCGTCGAAGAGCGAGGCGATGGCGCTCATCTGCACCGGGAAGCCGCCCGACGAGAGCCAGCGGCCGGCCCCGTCGCGCCAGCACTCCTTGAAGCTGATCGCGCAGACGTGCATCGGCTCAGGCTCCGACCGGGGGCGCACGGTGCGCCAGCAGCAGCCACGCGGCGGAGGGCATCCCACGCCGGACGTCGGCCGCCGCCCCGCGCAGACCGTCGCCGAGGGTGAGCACGAGCTGCAGCGGATAGCTGGCCAGCTGCCGCACGCGTGACGCGCCGGCGTAGCGGCTCAGCTGCTTGGCGTACGTAGCGAGCGGACCGACGCAGGGCGCGAGCAGATCGACCGTGAGGCCCGCGCCGCGACAGAGCGCGAGCAGCGCGTCGGCGTCGAACAGGTCGCGGGGGCGAAAGGGGAGCGGCAGATGCCGCAGCCGCGGCACCTCGTCGACGCGTCGTGGGCCGAGGAGGAGCAGCCGGCCACCGGGCACCAGCCAGGTGCCGAAGCGCTGGAAGAGCTGCGCGCCCGCGCCCTCTTCCACGAGGTAGTGTGCCGAGTCCACGGTGAGCACGGCGTCGTAGGTGACGGTCGGCTGGAAGGCCAGGAAGTCGGCGCAGACGAAGTCGGCGTTGTGCAGCTGGAGGCGTCGGCTGGCCGCCGTGGCCGTCACGACGCGGTCGTACGAACAGTCGAGGCCGGTGACCTGCCACCGTGGACGGCGCGCCGCGAGCTCCATCGCCCACTGGCCGTCGCCACTGCCGGCGTCCAGCACGCGCAGCGACGTGCGCGGAAGCCGGGCCAGGTGCGGCCAGAGCACCTGCCACTTCTGCCGGACGTCGATGTCCGCCGCACCCCAGGCGCGCCGCACCCACCGACGCGGTGCGGGGTAGAGCGGCGCGGTGGCCTGACCTAGCATGATGCGTCTGCGGCCCGGGACGACGACGAGCCCACTCTTGCTAGTGGCGCGGGCGCGACACTATGTTCGCGCGACACGAGCTTGGCAAGTCTTCACCCCTGGTGGGAGTGCGGCATCTCATGAGCCGGGTTCTGGTCGTGCTCGTCACGCTGACGCTGGGCTGCCAGGCGTCGGAATCGAAGACGGTCGCCGACGGCGCGCCAGGGCGCGATGGCAGGACGGCCGCGACCACCGCCCGCAGCTACTACGTGGCCCCGACGGGCAAGCCCAGCGGCGACGGTAGTGCCAAGGCTCCCTGGGACCTGGCCACCGCCCTCAATCAGCCCGAGGCGCTGCAGCCCGGCGACACGATCTGGGTGCGCGGTGGCACGTACACCGGCCACTTCGTCAGCCGCCTAACAGGCCAGCCGGAAGCCCCGATCGTCGTCCGCGCCGCCCCGGGCGAGCCGGTCGTGATCGACGGCAACCTCAACGTCGGCGGCGAGTCCGCGGCCTACTGGGGGCTCGAGGTGATGCGCTCCGGTGGTGAGCGCAACGACGAGCCCGGCGTCATCGTCCACGCCCCGCACTCCCGGTTCATCAATCTCGTCGTGCACGATCACGGCGGCGCCGGCTTCAACTTCAGCGCCGACGCGCCCGACGCCGAGATCTACGGCTCCATCATCTACAACAACGGCTCCGTCCGCCCCGGCGGCGAGGTGGTGGGCCAGGGGATCGCCGCACAGAACCGCGACGGACGCAAGATCATCCAGGACAACGTCGTCTTCGACCAGTTCGCGCACGGGATCCTCGTCTACGGCAGCGACGCCGCCGACCTGAAGAACTTCCAGATCGAGGGGAACGCCGTCTTCAACAGCGGCACCTGGACGAAGGACGGCGCCCAGCCCGACCTGCTCGTCGGCGGCGGGAGCGAGGCCGACGGCATCGTCGTCACGTCCAACTACACCTATCGCCCGGACAAGGCCACCACCGCCGTCTTCGGCTACGAGTGGGGGCCGACGAACGGCGAGCTGGTGCTCACCGACAACGTCCTCGTCGGGTCCACCAAGGTGATCACCTGGAAGCAGATCACCGCGATGCGCAACACCTTCGCCGGCGCCGAGACGCTGCTCATGCTCCGCATCCCCGAGGGCGAGCCGCTCACCCCGGGCTACGAGTGGCGCGAGAACACGTACGTCGCCGCCGAAGGCAAGTGGCAGCCCTTCAACCTCTTCAGCGGCCAGGCCAGCGCCGGCGGCTTCTTCCTCGCGGACTGGCAGCAGAAGACGCAGCTCGACGCCGAGAGCCGCTACAGCCGCGGCCGCCCCACCGGCACGCAGGTCTTCGTCCGCCCCAACCGCTACGAGCCCGGGCGCGCCCACGTCATCGTCTACAACTGGGACCGTCAACCCACCGTGACGGTCCCGCTGGGTGACGCGCTGAAGCGCGGCACGCGCTTCGAGGTACGCAGCACGCAGAGCCTGGCCGGCCCGCCGGTGCTCCAGGGCACCTACGACGGCAAGCCGCTCACCCTGCCCATGCGCGCCGTGCGTCCGCCGACCCCGCTCGGCGAGACCACCGCCGGCCCATCACCCACCGGCCCGGAGTTCGACGTCTTCCTCGTCACGCCGGTGAGCTCGCGCGCGACGGACGATACGCCCTGAGGTGAGCGCCCCGGGCATGGAGACGATCGAGCGAGCGACGCCGGCCGACGAGCCGGCGTTGCTCGCGTTGATCAACCTCATCCAGCCGCACGTGCCGTGGAACACCGCGCACCTGCGCTGGCAGTTCTTCGAGCCCCCGGCCGGGTCGGCCCGCCTCTACGTCGTGCGGGACGGCGGCGACATCATCTCCCTCTACGCCGCCGTCCCCCAGCGCCTCCGCACGCCGACCGGGCTCGCCGCCACCTGGATGATCCAGGACGTCATGACGCGCCCGGACTTCCGCGGGCGCGGGCTGCTGCACCGGCTCGGCGCGCGCTGCCTGGAAGAGATCCGGGCCGACGGTGCGACGGGCTATACCTTCCCGAACAAGCTCTCCGAAGGAAGCTTCCGCCGCCTGGGCTGGACCGCGTGGGCGCCCGTGCCGGCGCGCTCGACCGAGCTGCAGGCGCGCCCCGAGCGCGTCGCGCAGGCGCCGGTGGATCCGATCACGGGCGCGTTCACCGACGACGACGGCGCGGCGTGGGAGGCATCGGCGCTCGGCGTGGGCGTGCAGCGCGACGCCGCCTTCCTCGACTGGCGCTATCGCAAGCCCGGACAGACGTACGACCGCTACCGCGTACGCGGCGGTCGCGGCTTCCTGGTGCTCAAGACGTACGACGCGCCCACCGGCCGCACGGTGCACCTCTGCGACGTCGTGCTCCGCGCCGACGCGCGCGACGCGCTCCCCGCGCTGCTGCGCTTCGTGCTCGCCTTCGCCGGCGTGCGGGGTGCGCGGCGGGTGACGGCGTGGCTGCCCGCCGGGCATCCCTACGCGGACGCGTTCGACGACGCGGGGCTGCGCCTGGACGCCGACGTCGACCGCCACGTCTTCCTCACCGGCCCCACCGGCGTCGCGCCCGGTGCGCCGTGGCACCTCACGCAGGGTGACAGCGATGTCTACTGATGGCCGTTGACGAGCGGTGCGCGCTGGTGCTCGTCGCCCACGCGGACGACGAGACGCTGGGCTGCGGCGGCACGATCGCGAAGCTCGTACGCCACGGTGGCTGGCGGATCCGCGTCGCCATCCTCGGCGACGGCATCGTGCGCGCCCGCGGCGGCGAGCAGGACAACCGCGGCGGCGCGGCCGCGGCGTGCGCGGTGCTCGGCGTGCCCGCGCCCGACTTCCTCGGCTTCCCGGACCAGAAGTTCGACACGGTGCCGGTGGCCGACCTGGCCAACGCGGTGAGCGCGCTCGGTGTGCAGCCGGACCTGATCCTCACGCACGCCGAGACGGACCTGAACCGCGACCACCGGCTGACGCTCGAGGTGGCGAAGATCGTCGGCCGGCCGCGCAGCCGGCCCGTCTCGATCCTCGGCTGCGAGATCCCGAGCACCACCTTCTGGAACGGGGGGCCGTTCCCGGCCAACTACTTCGTCGACATCAGCGCCGAGCTGGAGACGAAGATCGAGGCGTTCACCCGCTACACCAACGAGCTGCAGCCGTACCCGCACCCGTGGTCGCGCGAGGGGCTCCGCCTGCTGGCGCAGTATCACGGCATGCAGTGCGGCCTGCCCTTCGCCGAGGCGTTCACGGTGGTGCGCGCCTACGAGGGGCGCCTCCCCGGCATCGCCTGACGACTACCCGGCGTCCGCGGCGATCCGCCCGGCCGCCGCGACGAGGTCGCGCGGGCGGGCGAGGCGGAGCGCCCCGGCGCGCGCCAGCTCGCGCGCCCGGCGCAGGAAGGGGGTCAGGAATCGCTCGTCCTGCGAGTTGCCCGTATGCAGCGAGTGCGGATGGCCGTATGCCACCACGAGACCGCCCTCCGCAGCGACGCGCTCGAGCATGGCGAGCGCTGGCGCGTCGAAGCCGCCCGGGGTGTTGAGGCGCAGGGCGGTGACGCCGCCGATGCGCAGCGGGCGCATCGGGCGGTCCCGACGTCGGCGCGTCAGCCACTCGGCGGCGCGCACGTGCAGCGGGCGGTAGGACACGCGGCAGCAACGGTAGCCGGCCCCGGCCAGCGCCTGGCAGAGCCGCGCGAGGTCGGTGCGCCCCCGCGGCACCGCGCGCCGCTCGGCCAGGCTGATGGAGCCACCGCGCAGGTGGTCGAATGGCTGGTTGAAGGGGGGGACGAAGGTGGTGACCGGCGCGCCGATGCACTGCTCCAGCGCGTCGCGGCTGCGCACCAGCGTCTCGGTGAGCGCGGCACCGTGGAGCGCGGGGAGCCACTCGTGACGAAAGGCATGGCTGGCGATCTCGTGGCCGGCGGCGTGGAGGCGGCGGATCTGCGCGGGGTCGTGGTACGGGCGCACTCCCGGCAGCGCCGCCGCGCCGACCACCGCGAAGCAGGCCGGAATGCCGAACTCGGCGTGGAGCTCGAGCAGCCGCTCGCTGTGCTCGAAGTCCAGATGCCCCCAGTCGCGGCGCGAGGCCGGATTGCGGGAGCGATCCGCGCCCCACTGCGTGTCGTAGTCCCAGAAGACGAGCAGCGCGCCGGCGGCGGCATCGGCGGATGCGACGTCCGGCGGCGCGGCGCCGGTGGCGGGCACGGCGAGCGTCATCGCTCGAGCAGCAGGTCGTAGGCGGCGCGCATGCGGCCGGCCATCTCCTTCACCGTGGCCGCGGCGTGCCGCGGCACCACCAGCCGCGCGACGAGCAGCAGCGTGTCGAGCGTCCAGGCATAGGTGAACCATGCGACGTCGCGCCAGCGACGGTCGGGCAGCCCGCGGCGGTGGATCTGGTAGCGATTGTGGATGGCCATGTAGCCCAGCCGGAAGGCGTCGGGGCGGCCGGCCGGCTCGTGCAGGTGGAGCACGCGCGCGGCGCCGGCCACGAGCAGCCGCCCGTGCCGGCGCGCGCGCAGCGAGAACTCGAGGTCCTCACCCTGCGCGTAGCCGTCGAGCCCCGCGTGGAAGCCGAGCTCGCGCGCCAGCGCGGTGCGCCAGAGCATGCAGCAGCCCGGCAACCAGTCTCCCTCCACGACGGCCTCGGTGGGGGGGAGGAAGGCCCACGGCGTGGAGAAGCCGGAGCGCACGTAGCGTCCGGGCGCGAGGCTGTCGACGATGCCCAGCGCGCGGCGGAGCCGCCAGAGCCGTCCACGGCCGACCTCCGGATTGCGCACCACGGCGCCCACCCCGGCCACCGGCGCGCCCGGCGCGCGGAAGGCGGCCTCCATCGCCGCCAGGCAGCCCGCGTCGAGCACCACGTCGTCGTCGAAGAAGGCGACGGCGTCGGTGGTCACCCACTCCAGCGCGAAGTTGCGCTGGCGGGTGAGGCCGCGCAGCGGCCCCTCCACGCGCAGGTAGAGCAGGCGTGCCGGCAGCGCGGCTGCGCCCTCGCGCGCCACGCGCTCGGTAGCGTCGTCCGGGCTGGCGTCCACGACCACCAGCGCGGCGGGGAGCGGCAGCTGTGCCGCCAGGGAGGCGAGGAAGCGCCGCACGCTGGCGGGGCGCCGGTAGGTGCAGAGCACCACGGTGAGCCCGGCCTCGGCCGGGGCGGCCGCACGGGCGCGCAGCGCGTCCAGGCCGTCCGGCGCCGCGGCCGGCGCCGCGCCGTGGCGGTGGAACCAGGTGGTCACGTGCGGCACCGCCATGGCGGCATCACGAGATGTCGGCCGGCGCCCGAGCGACGAACGCCGACGCGGTATGACGCGGGTGCGCGAAGTCGGTGACGCACCGCTCGTAGAACGCCTCGTTCTCGCGCGCGACGGTATCGATGGCGAAGCGCGCGCGCACGTGCTCGCGCCCGGCAGCGCCGAGCCGGGCGGCGAGCCTGTCGTCCGTGAGCAGGCGCAGGATGGCGCCGGCCAGCTGCTCGGCGTGCGTGGGCTCCACGAGCAGCCCGGTGCGCCCGTCGTCGATGACCTCCGCCCCGCTGCCGCGCGTGGTATAGACGGTGGCCGTGCCGCATGCCATCGCCTCCAGCGGGGCCATGGCGAACGCCTCGGCCAGCGACGGGAAGACGGCGACGCGTGCCGTCTCCAGCTCGCGCAGCAGCGCCTCGCGCGCGAGATGCCCGTGGATGTGCAGGCCCGCCGACTCGCCCAGCCGCTCGTGGAGCAGCGCGGCCGTCGAGCGGCCGCTCTCGTCGGGCATGTCCTTGCCGCAGACGTGCAGCTCGGCCGCGGGGGACACCGCCCGCACCAGGGGCCAGGCGTCGGCCAGGGCGAGGATCCCCTTCTTGACGGTGAGCGTGCCGGCGAAGACCACCCGGTGCGCATCGCGCGCCAGGCCGGTCAGCCGCGGCAGCTCCACGGCGTTGTAGAGCACCGCCGCCGACGGCCCCTCGAGGCCGAAGAGTGTGCGCGTGCGCTCGGCGGTGTAGCGGCTCACCGCGCACCATCGGTCGGCGCGCTGCAGCGACGCGCGCTCCAGCCAGAGCATGCGGCTCCGCAGCGGGCGCCCGAGCTCGGCGGCGAAGTACGACACCGAGCCGTGGGCGCGCGCCACCAGCGGCACGCGCAGCCGGGGCCAGCCGGCGGCCGGCCCGGCGTAGTCGGGGACCTCGACGATCTCCACCGCGCCGGCGCGGCTCCAGTCGTCCACCCGGCGGAAGAGCCGCACGCGCGCGCGCGCCCAGCCCGCCGTCTCCGGCCGCTCGCGCAGCCGCCAGACGCGCACCCCCTCGTCCACCTCGTGATCGGGGGCGGGATAGTCGGGCGCGCAGACGCCCACCACACGCACGTCGTGCCCGCGGCGCACCAGCGCCCGGGCCAGCAGCTGTGTGACCGTGCCGATCCCCCCGTGCGGCCCCGGCGGATACTCGCCACAGACGAAGGCGATGCGCATCGTCGTCACGCGGCGATCCGGCCGAGCGCCTCGAGGATGCGCGTGCCGGCGGTGCCCACCGGTGCGCCCACCTCGAGCTCGACCAGCCGGCGGCGCGCGTCGCGATCGAGCGACGGGTCGCGCAGGTAGGCATCCACGTACGCGCCGAGCTCGTCGGGCGTGTGGGCGAAGCGCGCGGCGCCGAGCTCCACCACGGGTCGGTAGTGCTCGAACCGGTAGTAGTACTCCCAGAGCGGCCGCGGGAACGGCGGCGGATCGGCGACGTCGAAGGCGACGTTCACCACCGGCTTGTCGCGCAGGGCGAAGTCGATGGTCATCGTGGAGGCGAGGTTCACGTTGACGTCGGCATGGCGCGTGAGGTTGGCGAGGAAGACCGTGTCCTCGGGCAGCGGGAGGACGCGCGCCCAGTTCCCCGGCTGCGTGTGCAGCCACTGCGGCCGCGCATAGAGCAGCTCGGGGTAGCGGGCGCGCACCTCGTCGAAGCGCGCCCCCGGATCCACCGGCGACGGGCGGAGCAGCACCTGCGGGCGCCCGCGCACGCGGCCGGCGCGGATCTGCTCGAGCAGCGCGGCGACGTGGGCCGCATCCTCGGGCGTGGTGCCGGCGTCGCCCCCGGAGTAGCAGACGAGCGGCCGCGCCGGGTCGGCCCCGATGCGCGCGCAAAACTCCTCGCGGCTCCAGAGCAGCGTGTCGTCCACGTACGGGTCGAACTGCGGCGTGCCGACGACGTGCACCTGCGCGGGACGCACGTCGGGATAGTAGCGCAGCAGCTCGCCGCGCATGTGCTCGCTCCACACCAGGTAGTGATCGAAGGGCGCGGCGATGCGTCCCTTGCTGGTGAGGTTGTCCCAGCTGAAGATGAACGTCGCCGTCGGGATGCCGAGCGTGCGCGCGGCGAGCACGGGCGGGACGATCCCCACCGGCCGCTGGTGCGAGCAGAAGAGCACGCGCGGGCGCAGCGTCTCGAGCAGGCGCTGGTAGTGCGCCACCTCGGGAGCGGCGGCGGCCGCCGCGCAGTGCCACCGGTCGAGGGCGCGCAGCCCGCCGGGCCAGGCGGCGCCGGCGCCGATGACGCGGGCCGCGCCGTAGAGGGCGCGGGCGCGCAGCCCGCCGCGCACCGGCACGCGCCGCGCGAAGCGCATGGACTGCGTGTCGGCCCAGTACATCTGCGCGTAGGCGAGCGAGGCGCGCAGCAGCGCGGCCAGCCGCGGACCGGGCCCCTCGCGCAGCTCGTGCGCCCGCACGCCGGCCAGCGCCAACGCGGGATAGCGGTCGGTGACGGCCGACGGGATGGGGTGCAGCACGTCCACCGGGCCGGTGCGTACCGCGCGCCGGAGGAAGTCCTCGCGCAGGAAGTTGCGCACCCCGACGCCGTCCGGGATCAGCAGGAGTAGGCTCATGGTCCTGGGTGACCGTCGCCCTGCGCGCCGCCTCGCCCCGCCCGCGGCGACCTAGTATTCACCGGCCCTGCATGATTGGCAACGGCGTCACGCACCGCCGTCACGCACCGCCGTCACGCACTGCCGTCACGCCAGCTCAGCCGCGCCCGCCTGGCTCCGGACGCTCACTGCCGCGCATCGTGTGGCGCAGGCGCAGCTCCAGCCGCCGCAGCTGCGACCGGCGGGTGAGCGGCAGCTGGCCGAGCAGGCGGTCGTTGGCCTGGAACGCGCTCTCGTCGCCGATGAAGCTCTTCGCCTGGCGCAGCGCGCGCACGATCACCGGTGCGTACATGGCGTAGCGCGTGGCCGGCGAGACGGGCCCGTGCTCTCGCATCGACGCGAGCACCCGCTCGAGCTGCTCCACGTGCTCGGTGAGGTTGCGGGCCGTGCGCCGCAGCGACGAGGAGGAGCTGTGGTTCCCCTCGAAGTAGCGGTACGCCCCGATGCACGCGTTGCTGTACGCCACGCGCGCCTGTCGGGCGAGTCGCCACCAGAGATTGTAGTCGGCCACGTGCGTGAACGTCTCGTCGAAGCCGCCGACGCGCTCCACGGCCCGCTGCGAGACGAGCACGCTGGCGAACTGCACCGGGCAGATGTTCCACATCGTGGGCACGTACGCCAGCACGCCGCGCTCACCCGGGCCGAGCCGCTGCGTCAGCCCGGTCCACACGCCGATGGCGTCGACGTAGACCGTGCGGGCGAAGACGGCCTCCGCGTCGGGCACGGCCTCGAGCGTGGCGGCGATCTCGTCGTAGGCGCCGGGGAGCATGAAGTCGTCCCCGTGCAGCACGTGGATCCACGGCCGCGAGGCCTGGCGCAGGCAGGCGTTGAAGTTCCGCGTCGGGCCCATGTTCCGCTCGTGGCGGTGCATCGTCACGCGGTCGCCCCACTCCGCTCGCACCACCGCGCCAGGGTCGTCGGCCGTCGAGCAGTCGTCCACCACCATGATCTCGGCGGCGGCCAGCCGCTCGCCCTGCGCACGCAGCGATTGCAGCGTCTGCCCCAGAAACTGCGCGCAGTTGTACGTCGGGATGACGATCGAGAGGTGCTCGCCCCGTCGTCCGATCCCCGCCGCGGCCGCACCCTCCTCGACGAGTGGCAGGGCCATCCTACGCTCGCTCGCTCGCGGGTCGCTTGGCATAGCGCATGTCGTTGGCGATCGCCGGGAACCAGTAGGTGACCTCGGGGACGTCGAGCAGCAGCCGGTTCACCAGCTCCACGCCCTGCATCAGCGAGTGGTCCTGGTTCGAGACCTCGTACTTCCACCCGCCGAAACGCCCGCGCGAATAGATGTCGAGCGCCTCGAGGGTGCGATGCAGGGCACCGAGCGCGGTGTCGCGCCCCAGGGCGGGCGTCGGATAGCCGAACGGCTCGCGCCGATGCCAGCACGAGACCACCTCGTGCTCCGGCCCCAGCAGCCCGGTCGCCCGCAGGCCGTCGAGCGTCGCCGCCACCACGCCGCACCCGGCCACCGGCCGGTGCGGGGACTCGGATACCTCGGCCATCAGCGACCAGTGCGCGTCGGGGTCGGGGACGTTGTGCGGGGAGTAGTTGGAGAACACGGTGACCCGGTAGAACGGGCAGTCCCCCTCGGGGAAGTACATCCAGCACTTCCGCCGCAGCGCCTCGGGCGGACGTCCGGCGAGGCCGACGCCGACGATGTGCGAGGACGAGTGCAGGAGCTGCGCGGCGGCCGGCCGCAGCTCGTCGAGCCCGGCCCGCGCGACCAGCTCCACGATGGGGATCGTGGAGACGAGCACGTCGTAGCCGGTGGCGGATCCGTCGGCGAAGCGCACCTCGCGGCGGCGCGGATCGACGGCCACGACCTCCCGGCCGAGCGAGATGCGCTCCTCGCCCACGAGGCGGGCGACCTCGCGCCAGATGGCGCCCGTGCCGCCGTGGCAGGGGAACTGGAAGGTGTTGTTCGGCCCCCAGGACACGTCGTCCCGGTCGTGCAGCAGGTTGTCGAGCACGCGTTCGAGGTCGGTGACCGCCACGCGCTCGCCGATCCAGTTGTAGTCCAGCCGCTCGGCGGGATACGCCCACACCTTGAAGTTGTACGGCCGCATGAACGCCTCGGCGAGGCCGGCGCCGAAGGTCGCGTCGATCCACTCGCCGAAGTGCGCGGGCCGCCCCACGCACGGCTGCTTGTACAGTCGGACGAGCCCCTGCACGCACTTCCAGCGCGTCTCGGGACTCAGCCGGTGCAGATTGTTCTGGAGCGGATAGGGGACGAAGCGGCGCTCCATCCAGATCCACGCCTCGCGCTCGTGGTGCAGCCAGGCCTTGCCCAGCGACCGCGTCATCAGGTCGTCGAAGTAGCGGTAGTGCGAGAACTGCACGTGGCCGCCGACGTCCCAGGTGAAGCCGCGCTCGTCGCGGTACGAGGTGGCCAGCCCGCCCACCCGGTCGGCGCGCTCGTAGACGTGGAAGTGCTCGTGCCCGAGCTCGCGCAGCCGATAGGCCGCCCCCAGCCCCGTGGGGCCGGCGCCGAGGATGACGATGCGCGTGTCCGGCGACCGCCTCATGCCGGCGCGCTCGCGGCCACGTCGTCGTCCACGGCGTCGGCGAGCCCGTCCAGCGCGCGACCGGCGGTGGGGAGGCGCCGCCAGACGTACGGCAGGTACGCATACCCCACGTAGTGGTTGAGCGGCGTCGCGGCGGGATCGGCCGAGACGGTGAGCACGTCGAAGGCGAGGATCTCGTCGATGTGGTCGAACAGCTCGCCCTTGCGACGGAAGACGGCGGCGCGCAGGTAGTAGCGCCCCGGCGTGAGGATCATCGGGTCCACCCGGCACTCGAACGCCTGCACGCCGGGCTCGAGGTCGGACGGGATGCCGGCGTCGTGCACCGCGGTGCCCTGCAGCTCGGTGCCGTCGGCGGCGACGAAGGAGAAGCCGAGCACCACGTCGCGGAGCAGCGCGCGCGACTCGACGTGCAGGCGGACGCGGACCGGCTCGCCGAAGCAGAGCTCGCGCGTCGGCAGCCCGTCGTCGCGCCGCAGCTCGGCGCGAACGAAGCGGGCCAGCCCGGTGCCGCGCCGCGCGACGTCGCTGCCGGTGAGCTCGGCCGCCCCCTCGCCGCCCGTCTGCGCCTCGGCCAGGTAGTCGCGCACGCACTCCGTGGCCGGTCCCTCGCGCACCACGCGCCCCTGGCGCAGCACCAGCGCGCGCGTGCAGAGACGCTGGATCTGCCCCATGTTGTGGCTGACGAAGAGCACCGTGCGACCGCTGCGCGCCACGTCGCCCATCTTCCCGAGGCAGCGCTTCTGGAAGCTCGCGTCGCCGACGGCCAGCACCTCGTCCACGAGCAGGATGTCCGTGTCCAGGTGGGCGGCGACGGCGAAGGCGAGGCGGACGTACATGCCGCTCGAGTAGCGCTTGACCGGCGTGTCCAGGAAGCGCTCCACCTCGGCGAACGCCACGATCGCCTCGAAGTGCCGCCGGATCTCCCGCCGCGTCATCCCGAGGATCGCCCCGTTCAGGAAGATGTTCTCCCGCCCCGTCAGCTCCGGGTGGAACCCCGTGCCCACCTCCAGCAGGCTCCCCACCCGCCCGTAGAGCCGCGCCTCCCCCGCCGTCGGCTCGGTGATGCGG
>DASTRO010000069.1:0-3022 GCA_035761165.1 Gemmatimonadaceae bacterium
GCCAAGCCGCCGCGCCGCCTCGCTACGCGTTAGCCCATACCGGATCTCCATCTCGCGCGCGTACAGCAGGATCCCCAGCTCCTTCAGCACCCCGAATCGCGGCGCGCCGTGTCGGGCAAGCGTGCGGGTGATGGTCTTCGACGTGACTTGGAAGACGGCCGCCACGTGCTCGATCGAGGGACGGAAGTAGGCGTTGCGAAGCACCCACCGCACCAGCGCGCCGACAGCGGGCGCGAGCGGTGTCGCCGCCGCCTGGTACAGCGCCCGCTCCGGCGCCTGGACTCTCGTCCGCCGCCTGACCAACTCGGCGAGCCGCTGACGCCCCGGGGCGTGGTCCAGGCGGATGATCTCGTCGATCCCTGCGATCGCGAGCTGACGGCGCTCGCCAGGCGACAAATGCCGTCCTTGATCGATGACGAATAGGGCCGCACACGGGAGAGCGTGCCTCGCACGTCGGATCACATCCCTCGGCCCATACCCGGCCTGACGACGGACGCCGACCAGTACCACCGCGCTGCTCGAATACGCCGCCGGGAAGTCGTGCAGAACGGACAGATCGACCACGGGAGCGGCCGGCGAATCCGTCAGTTGCCGAAGCCGCGGGATGAGCTCGCCGAGACTCGAATCGAATACCAGTCGAGGTGCTTGCATGACGCCTGCGCCACTCTGATGGCGCGCCCTCGCCCCCGCCCGACTCCCAGAGCCAGGGACGTCGCGCAATCCGCCGCCCGCCTCGCAGTCCAATGCTCGGCACGGCGGCTGGCCCGGCGGCGTCGCTTGGGCCCGTCGCCGAATTACCCCCGTCAGCCAGCCTGGTCAAGAGGAGCGCCTCCGCCATGCGCCGCCACCGCGCGACGCGCCCCCGCCGCCCCGGCCCCGACTGGTTGCCGGCGGCCGCGTCGCGGCGCATACTGCCCCCGTACAACTTTCCACGACCTCCACCCCCCCGTCCCCTCCCCGTGACGACACAGAGCCGGCGCTCCTTCGTGGCGACCGTCGGCGCGGCCGCCCTCGGTGCCATGGCGCTTCCCCGTCTGGCGGCGTGCGGCGTGAGCACCGAGCGGCGCCTCTCGCCGATCGGCATCCAGCTCTACACGCTGCGCACGGCGATGGAGCGCGATCTCCCCGGCACGCTCGCCCGCGTGGCCGAGATCGGCTACGACGAGGTGGAGTTCGCCGGCTACTTCGGCCGCACGCCGGCGCAGATCCGCGCCCTGCTCGCCCAGCACGGCCTGGCGAGCCCCTCCACGCACCTCGCCTACGAGCAGCTCGGCCCCGGCTGGCCGAAGGCGCTGGCGGACGCGATGGAGATCGGGCACCAGTGGGTGACGATCCCCTGGACCCCGGAAGAGGTGCGCCGGACCGCCGACGACTGGAAGCGGGTGGCCGAGCGCTACACCGAGGCCGGGCGCGCCGCGAAGGCGGCCGGGCTGCGCTTCGCCTATCACAATCACGACTACGAGCTGACGCCGATGGGCGGGCAGGTGCCGCTCGACATCCTGCTGACGAACACCGATCCCGCGCTCGTGGACTTCGAGATGGACCTGTACTGGATGGTGAAGGGAGGCGCCGACCCGCTCGACTACTTCGCGCGCTTCCCGCACCGCTTCCCGCTCGTGCACGTGAAGGACGCCACCGCCGCGCCCGAGCGCCGCATGGTGGACGTCGGCGCCGGCACGATCGACTTCCGCCGCATCGCGCGCGCGCGCGAGCAGGCGGGGATCCAGCACTGGATCGTCGAGCACGACAACCCCACCGACGCCTTCGCGTCGGCGCGCGCCAGCTACGGCTACCTGGCCGCGCTGGAGCCCTGACTCACCACTCCCCGCTTTCGTCCTCCCCGCTCGAGATGCTCCAGCCTCAATCCACCGACTACGACGTCTGCATCGTCGGCTCCGGCGCCGGCGGCGGCATGGCGGCCTACGCGCTCACGCAGGCCGGCGCGCGCGTCGTGATGCTCGAAGCCGGCGCGCCCTGGTACGCGTCGAAGGACTCCAAGATGCTCCTGCCGGCCTACGCGTCGCCGCACCGTGGCGCGGCCATCAAGGGGCGCCCCTTCGGCGAGTTCGACGCCTGCGACGGCGGCTGGGAGATCGAGGGGGAGCCGTACACCCGCGCCCCGGGCACGGAGTTCAACTGGTGGCGCGCCCGCATGCTGGGGGGGCGCACCAATCATTGGGGTCGGATCTCCCTGCGCTTCGGACCGGACGACTTCCGCCGCAAGAGCCTCGACGGCCTGGGCGACGACTGGCCCATCGGCTACGACGACGTCGCCCCCTACTACGACCGGGTGGACCGGCTCATCGGGCTGTTCGGCACGCGCGAGGGGCTGCCCAACGAGCCGGACGGCATCTTCCAGGAGCCACCCAAGCCGCGCTGCTACGAGCTGCTGGTGAAGAAGGCCGCCGACCGGCTGAAGATCACCTGCATCCCGAGCCGGCTGTCGATCATCACGAAGGCGATCAACGGGCGGCAGAAGTGCCACTACTGCGGCCAGTGCAACCGCGGCTGCACGGTGAAGGCCAACTTCTCCAGCCCCGACGTGCTCATCGCACCGGCGCTGGAGACCGGGCGGCTGACGCTGCTCACCGGCGCGATGGCGCGCGAGGTGACGGTCGGGCGCGACGGGCTCGCCACCGGCGTCGCGTACATCGACAAGGCCACCGGCGAGGACCGGCACGTGCGCGCCCGCATCGTCGTCCTCGCGGCCAGCGCCTGCGAGAGCGCGCGCATCCTCCTCAACTCGCGCTCGTCGCAGTTCCCGCAGGGGCTCGCCAACTCGAGCGGCATGGTGGGGAAGTACGTCACCGACACCACGGGCACCGACGTCGCCGGCTTCATCCCGATGATGACGGACCACGTCCCGCACAACGAGGAGGGCGTGGGCGGCATGCACCTCTACATGCCGTGGTGGCTCGACAACAAGAAGCTGGACTTCCCGCGCGGCTACCACATCGAGGTGTGGGGCGGCCTGGGCCCGCCGCAGGCGGGCTTCATGGGCGGCATCCAGCGCTACCCGGGC
>DASTRO010000070.1:0-16089 GCA_035761165.1 Gemmatimonadaceae bacterium
TGGCCGTTCCTCCGCGGCTCCGCGCCTCCGCGTGAGGCCGCCGTTCGCTGTTCGGCCCCGGCGCACGGAGCCGTGGACGGTCGCCAATCCCACCCGATTACTCCCGACCGCGGCGCACGAAGGGGTGACGTGGGTACGCCCTCACCCCAATCAGTTCCGGTCCTGGCGCGAGGAGGCGTGGGGAGGAGCGGCGCGATCCGCCGCATCCGGAGCCTCCGGCGCATCCGCGTCCCCCATGAGCGTTGATGCCCGCCCACGGCAAACGGAGCCCACGCGTACCACGGCGCCGAGCGGTGTCGCGCCGAACGCGCACCGCGCGATCCGCGGCACGCCGTTCCGCAGTTCGTCGGGCGGCGACTACGCGGTGGGTGGCGGCTCGAGGCGGCAGTACACCTGCCGGAACGCCGCGTCCTCCGCGTTGTACCCCGCGCGCGGCCCGACGAACGACTCGGCCAGCGCGTGGATGTCGTACATGTCGCGCACCAGGTAGTTGCGCCAGCCGGGCTCCGTCTCCGAGCGACTCCAGCCACCCACCAGCCAGCAGCTCAGCATCTCGTGGTTGGCCGTGTTGATGCCGTACTGGTGCGGCTCGACGACGCGCTCGTAGCCGTCGTAGATGAAGCGCAGCAGCCGGCGCGCGCCGATGGCGTCGCAGAGGATGGTGTTCATGGCCCCTAAGAACCTCTAACACAACCGGGTGAGGTGGTTGAACGCCAGGAGCGCGCAGCCGAGGGTGAGGAAAGCCTGGTGGAGATCGGCGCGTCGCTCGTAGCGGATGGCGAGGCGGCGCATCTGGTTCAGGTGCGCGAATGTGCGCTCCACGACCCAGCGGTGGCGGCCCAGCCGCGCGCTCGAGTCGACACCGCGCTGGGCGATGCGCGCCTGAATGCCGCGACGGCGGAGCGTGCGGCGGGCGACCGGGAAGTCATAAGCTTTGTCGGCGTGGAGTTTGGCTGGCCGGCGGCGCGGGCGGCCGCGCTTCCCACGCACGGGTGGCACGGCGTCGAGCAGGGCGGCAAAGACGGTGATCTCGTTCCGGTTGCCCGGGGTGATCATCTGCGCGAGCGGGATGCCCTGCCGGTCGGTGATGAGGTGGCGCTTCGTCGAGGGGCGCGCCCGATCCGTCGGGTTGGGCCCGGTGGCGTCGCCCCCTTTTTGACGCCCTTCGCGCGAACGAGCGAGGCATCCATGGCGGCGCGACTCCAGTCGAGGCACCCGGCACCTTCCAAGCGGGCGAGGATGAGCTCCTGGAGCCGGTCGAAGACGCCGGCCTGCTGCCAATCGCGCAGCCGGCGCCAGCAGGTCATGCCCGAGCCACAGCCCATCTCCTGCGGCAGGTCCTCCCACTGGATGCCCGTCTTGAGGACGAAGACGATCCCGGTGAAGCAGGCCCGGTCCGGAATCGGTGGCCGACCGCCCTTCGGGCGCGGCGGGTGGGGCGGGAGGAGGGGCTCGACCAGAGCCCAGAGCTCGTCAGAGACAAGAGGCGCAGCCATGCCGGCTACGCCTCGCAAGAACCGGTTCTGTTAGGGGTTCTAAGGTGCGCCCCGCGGCCGTGCCGCGCGAGAGGGCCGGCGCTCCCGCCCGAGGCCGGCTCGGCGAGCCGCGGCACGTGCTCTGCTGCCGAGCCGCCTGATGCTCGAGCGACCTCGTCGAGGACCCAGACGCAGGAGGGAGCACGTTGTCGAATCAGGGAGACCGGTGGCGCCAGATCGCCTACCATGACCTCGAGCGCGTGGAGGACGAGCAGGCGCTCCAGGGACGCGCCACCGACCGCGATGGCCAGCGGGAGCCGGCCGCCGCGTCGCGCAACGGGATCGCCGAGCGGGCGCAGCGCCCGCCGCGCGATCGAACCACTCACCTCACGGAGCGCGAGCGCCGGGAGCGCTGGCCGATCGGGTAGGGGCAGCGACGAGCGACGAGCGATGAGTGACCAGCGGAACCCCCTCAGCCAGGCCAGTCCTGGCCGGCCCGAGGCCCCGCTCGTCGCTCATCGCTCATCGCTCATCGCTCATCGCTCGTCGCTCACGACCACCGTCACCCCCCTCCGATCCGCGCGAACTCCGCCGTCCGCGCCTCCAGCTCGCGGCGCAGCTCCTCGTAGCGCGTGAAGGCGTCGCGACCCACCTTCTGGTCGGCGCCGGTGACGAGGCCGTAGAGGTAGTTGAGCTGGTCGAGCAGCATCGGCGTGGAGTAGCGGATGGGGGCCGTGACCAGCTTGGCCTCCAGCGCCGCCAGCTGCGTGGCCCGCTCGCTCCCCGCCGGCGCCTGCTGCCGCGCCGTGCGCACCTGCTGGGCGAGCTGCTGCGCCTCGCGCATCGCCGCGCTCACCTGGAGGGCGAGGTCGAGCTGCTCCTGCAGGTCGGCCGTCGTCACGCCGTCGGCCGTCAGGCGCGGGTCGAGGCGCACTTCCAGCGGGCGCGTCGCCGACCAGCCGCCGACGGTGAGGCGCACCTGGTACCGCCCGGGGACGACGAGCGGGCCGCGGCCGCGCCCACCGGCGCCGGCGAGCGCCAGATCCCACACGAAGCGGTTGGTGCCGGCGTTGGCGGTGAACGGCGCGCCGCCCCCGCGGCCGAAGCGCGGGCCCTCGTCCTCCTCCTCCTCGCCCTGTCGGGCCGCGCCGGGCACGTTCCCCATCCCCGGCCGCTGCACGGTCGCCGCGCCGCCGGCGGCACCGGGCGCCCCGGTGCGGAAGGTGCGCAGCACCGTGCCGCGCGCGTCGAGGATGTCGAGCTGCACCTGCCCGGTGGCGGTCGGCGCGACGTAGTAGTCGATCATCGCGCCCGCCGGCGGGTACTCGGGATCCTGGTCGCCGCGCGTCGACGGGTAGCGCATGCGGTAGGCCGGCGCCGGCGTGAAGAGGAAGGCCGGCCCCGCCGTCACGCTGTCGCCGAGCTGCCGCAGCGGCGACAGGTCGTCCATGATCCAGAAGCCGCGCCCCTGCGTGCTCAGCACCAGGTCGCCGCGGTGCACCTTGATGTCCGTCACCGGCGTCACCGGCAGGTTGCGCTGGAACGGCTGCCAGTGCGCCCCGTCGTCGAAGGAGACGTACATGCCGAACTCGGTGCCGGCATAGAGCAGCCCGGGACGCACCGGGTCCTCGCGCACGACGCGCGTCGGCGAGTCGCCGGGGATGCCGTCGACGATCTTCGTCCACGTCTTCCCGTAGTCCGTCGTCTTGTAGAGGTAGGGCGCGAAGTCGCCGAGCAGGTAGCGCAGCACGGCCACGTAGGCGCTGCCGGGGCGGTGCGGCGAGACCTCGATCGTCTGCACGCGCCCGCCCGGGGGCAGGTCCTTGGGCGTCACGTTCGTCCACGTCTTCCCCTCGTCGCGCGTGACGTGGATCGGGCCGTCGTTGGCGCCCGTCCAGATCACGCCGCGCTCGCGCGGGCTCGCCGTGATCGCGTAGAGCGTGCTGTAGTACTCCTCACCGGTCGCGTCGCGCGTGATCGGCGTGCCGCTCGCCACCCAGCCGCGCGGGTCGTTGGCCGTGAGGTCGGGGCTGATGGTCTCCCACGTCACCCCCTCGTCCGTCGTGCGGTGCAGGTACTGCGAGCCGTGATAGATGACGTGCGCGTCCCACGGCGCGACCTCCACCGGGGCGGTGCGCTGGAAGCGCAGCTTCATCTCGTGCGGGTTCCAGCCGTACAGGTACTGCCCGCCCACCCAGTAGTTCTTCTCCTGCCCGGTCGTCAGGTTCACGCGGCCGAACTGCCCCTTGCACGAGCCGTAGACGATGTTGGGGTCGGACGGGTTGGGCATCACCGGCCCCGTCTCGCAGCCGGCGCCGTAGCGCCACTGCTGCATCCACTCCTCGGGACGCGACGCGGTCAGCGGCAGGCTGGGGATGATGAGCGTGCTGTTGTTGTCCTGCTGCGCGCCGTAGAGGCGGTACGGGAACTGGCTGTCCACGTACACCTGGTAGATCTCGGCCGTCGGCTGGTTGAACTGCGTGCTCCAGGTGCGGCCCCCGTCGAGCGTGACGTTGGCACCGCCGTCGTTGCTCTGGATCCAGATCTCCGGGTGCTCGGGGTTGATCCAGAGGTCGTGGTTGTCGCCGTGCGGCGTGCGCATGCTGCGGAACGTCTTCCCGCCGTCGGTGGATACCCAGAAGCCCTCGGCGCCGACGAAGATGTGGTCGGCGTCGCTCGGGTCGGCGTCGATGTTCAGGTAGTAGAAGGGACGGTTGGTGAGCCCGTTCTGGTGGCTCGTCTGCGTCCACGTCTCGCCGCGGTCGTCGCTCCGGTAGACGCCGCCGGTGTCGCCCGGCGCCTCGATCAGCGCGTAGACGCGGTTCGGGTCCGCCTTCGAGACGGCGAGGTCCGCCTTGCCGAAGAGCCCCGTCGGCAGTCCCTGCGTCAGCTTGCGCCAGGTGCTGCCGCCGTCGGTGCTCTTGTAGACGCCGCCCTCCAGCGCGCCGCTGATCACCGTCCACGGCTTGCGCTCGCCGCGCCACATCGTGGCGTAGAGCTCGTCCGGGTTGGCGGGGTTGAACTCGACGTCCACCGCGCCGGTGCTGTCGGAGACGTAGAGCACGCGCTGCCACGTCCGGCCGCCGTCGCGCGTGCGGTAGACGCCGCGCTCGGGGTTGGGCTTGAAGGCGTTGCCGACGGCCGCGACGAAGGCGACGTCGGGGTTGCGCGGGTCGATCTCCACGGCGCCGATCTGGCCGACGTCGCGCAGCCCGACGAACTGCCACGTTCGGCCGGCGTCGGTGCTCTTGTAGACGCCGCGGCCGGTGGAGACGTTGCTGCGGATGCCGTCCGTGCCGGTGCCGACGTAGAGGATGCTCGGGTTCGACGGCGCCACGCGCACGGCGCCGATCGACGCGACGTCGAAGTAGCCGTCGGAGATGTTGTGCCACGTCTGGCCGGCATCGGTGGTCTTCCACACGCCACCGCCGGTGGAGCCCATGTAGAAGGTGCGCGGCTCGCTCACCACGCCGGCCACCGCCGTCACGCGCCCGCCGCGGAAGGGCCCCACGAAGCGGTAGCGGAGCCCGCCGAAGAGCGACGTGTCGACGCGCGCCGCCGTGCGCACGGTGGTGGCCGCGGCGCGCTGCGCGCCGGCCGGCCCGGGCGGCAGGACCAGCGCCGCGACGGTGGCCGCCACCGCGACGGCGCCTCCGCGCAGCAGGAGAGGAGAGGAGTTCGACCGCCAACGGCCCATGACGCGATACCTCGCTGAGAATGGAATGGGGAATCACCCATTATCGACCGACGCCGCGGCCGACGAAAGGGGCCGCGGCAGGGCTCGCCGCGGTCGCGCGCTGGCCGCCGCGCCCGCACCTGCCACAGCAACGTGCCGCCGAGCGCGAACGCTGCATCGCGGCGGGGACGGCCTGACCTGGTCCCGCGGAGCAGGTGGCGCGGCTCGCGCGGGCCGGGGCGGCACCGCGGCCGGGATCGTGCAGCACGCGAGCGCACCCCCGAACCGGAGGCGGCGATGGCCAAGTGCGAGGTGTGCGGGAACGACTACTACCTGTCGTTCGAGGTGATCACGGCCGGCAACCGGCACGTCTTCGACAGCTTCGAGTGCGCCATCCACCGCCTCGCGCCGGTGTGCGCGCACTGCGGCTGCAAGGTGATCGGCCACGGCGTGGAGGCCAACGGCACCTTCTACTGCTGCGCCAGCTGCGCGCGCGCCGAGGGAGCCACGGGGGTGGCGGACCACGCCTGAGCGCCGGCGGCGCCGGCCACGGCAGCCACGGCAGCGGCGGCAGCCGCGGTGCGCGCGGCGCCGGTCGCGCTCTTCCCCCCCACCGGCCCGCGGCATAAGGTAGGAGTCCATCCGCCGAGCGCCGCGTGCCCGCCATCCCTCCCGACCACCGCGTCGACGCCGCCCGCCCGGGGCCGCTCGACCTCCTCGCCGATCTCGCGCGGCGGCGGAGCGATGGTGCGCTCGCCCTGTGCGCCGGGCTCGGCCTGCTCGGCGCCGTGGCCGCGGCGGCGGGCACCGCGCGCTGGCCGCTCCTCGCCATCCCCGCCCTGGCCGCCGCCGCCGTGGCCGCCTTCGGTGCCTGGGGGATCGCCGACCGCACGGCCGCCGAGCGCCACCTCGCGCACGACGGGAGCGACCACGTGGACGACGCGCTGCGCGTGCTCCGCATCCTCTTCGGCGTCGGCGGCATCGCCGCCACCGTGGGCTTCGGGCTGGCCGTGATGGTGCTGCTGCTCGGCAGCGGGTGGTTCTGACAACCAGGAAGCAGGAAGCAGGGAGCAGGAAGCAGGGAGCAGGAAGCAGGAACGACCTCGGGACGCCTCTCCGCCTGGTACCAGGTTCTGCTCCCTGCTTCCTGCTCCCTGCTCCCTCCTCCCTCCTTCTCAGTCCGCTTGCACCCGTCCCCTGCCCTCCTACATTGGGCCCCGCTCGGATGCTGTGAAGCCCGGCGCGCCGTCTGGGTCGCCCATGTGCCGGGTGGAGCGAATCGCGACACCGGCTGAGCGGGGCTCCCGCACGGCCGGTGTTCGTCGTTCCGCGTGGTCCGGTGCGCCGCAGCCCGATGACTCCCATCCACCGGAGGTGACGCATGGGCACGAGTCTCGGCACGTCCACGACCATCGGCGGCGCCCTCGGGCCGTCCGTCGGGAGCGAGCTCGTCGAGCAGTTGCGCGCGCGGCTGCGCGGGCGGCTGCTCACCCCCGATTCGCCGGGCTACGACGAGGCGCGCACCATCTGGAACGCCATGATCGACCGCCGCCCCGGGCTCATCGCCCGCTGCGCCGGCGCCGCCGACGTCGTCGAGACGGTGCGCTTCGCGGCCGCCCACGGCATCCCCCTCGCCGTGCGCGGCGGCGGGCACAACATCGCCGGCAACGCCATCTGCGACGGCGGCCTCGTCGTCGACCTCTCGGCGATGCGCTCGGTGCGCGTCGACCCGGCGCGCCGCACCGCGCGCGTCGAGCCGGGCGCCACGCTCGGCGAGGTCGATCGCGAGACGCAGGCGTTCGGGCTCGCCACCCCGCTCGGCATCAACTCCACCACCGGCATCGCCGGGCTCACCCTCGGCGGTGGCTACGGCTGGCTGTCGCGCAGCTTCGGCCTCACGGTGGACAACCTCCGCTCGGCCGACGTCGTGACCGCCGACGGCACGCTGGTCACGGCGAGCGAGACGGAGCACCCCGACCTCTTCTGGGCGCTGCGCGGCGGGGGCGGCAACTTCGGCATCGTCACCTCCTTCGAGTTCGCGCTGCACCCGGTGGGGCCGGAGGTGCTCGCCGGGCTCATCGTCCATCCCTTCGACGACGCGGCCGGCCTGCTGCGCCGCTACCGCGACGTCGTGCTCGACGCGCCCGACCCGCTCACCGCGTGGGTGGTGCTGCGCCAGGCGCCGCCGCTCCCCTTCCTGCCGGAGGCGGTGCACGGGCGCGAGGTGGTGGTGATCGCCGTCTGCTACGCCGGCAGCCCCGCCGACGGCGAGCGCGCCCTGCAGCCGCTGCGCGCCATCGGCACGCCGCACGCCGACGTCGTGGGCCCGGCGCCGTACGCCGCCTTCCAGACGGCGTTCGACCCGCTGCTCACGCCCGGCGCGCGGAACTACTGGAAGACCCACAACTTCGCGAACCTGCACGACCCGCTGATCGACGCCCTGGTCGAACAGGCGCGGCACCTGCCCGGCCCGATGTGCGAGATCTTCCTGGCGAACCTCGGCGGGGCGGTGAGCCGCCGGCCGGAGGAGTCCACCGCCTACGCCGGCCGCGCCGCGCGGTTCGTGCTGAACGTGCACGCGCGCTGGAGCGACGCGACGATGGACGATCGGTACGTGGGCTGGGCGCGCGGCGTCTACGCGGCCGCCGCGCCGTTCGCGTCCGCCGGCGCGTACGTCAACTTCATGACGCAGGACGAGCAGGACCGCGTGCGCGCGGCCTACGGCGCCAACTACGACCGCCTGCTGGCCGTCAAGCAGCGCTACGATCCCGCGAACCTCTTCCGCCTGAACCAGAACATCCGGCCGGCCTGACGCGCGGCCGGGCGAGGCGCCGGACCGCGGTCAGGCCGGCGCCTCGCGCAGCTTGCGGCTCAGCTTCAGGTAGCGCACCACGCCGTACGCCACGGTCGCCACGCCGAACGTCGCCCAGAGCGCGTCGAGGAAGTGCGCGCGCTCGGCGTAGGCGTGGTGCGTGAGCGTCTCGTAGGCCAGCAGGACGACGACGCCGAGGATCCAGGCGTAGGTGCTGCCGTACTCCTTGAGCACCACGCGGCGCCAGTTGAAGCGCATCCCCGCCAGCGATGCGCGGAGCCCGCCGAGGCGCGGGATCCAGCGCGGCACGTCGCGCGCGTAGGCATCGTACGCCGCCCCGAACTTGCCGCGCAGGAAGTGCTCCTCCGCCGCCACGATCCCCACGTAGCCGAGCACGAAGAAGGGGACGCCGATGGCGTACACCCAGGGGTTGTTGTGGATGAGGAAGAGCCCGAAGAGGACCAGCAGGTTGCCCAGGTAGAGCGGGTTCCGTGCGTGCGCGAAGAAGCCGCCGGTCACCAGGTCCTCGGCGTAGACGCGCTGGTGGCGACCGCCGCGGATGATGTAGACGTAGCCGATGACGGCGACGCGCAGCGCCTGGCCGGCCAGGATGACGAGCACGCCGAGCGCGTCGAGCCAGTGGTCGGCGCGCTCGCTGCCGGCCAGGTAGCGCGGGCGGAAGGCGAGGAAGAGCGCCAGCAGCACCACCGGGAAGATCGTGTTGCGCCAGCGGAACATGAAGTTGCCGTAGCGCACGAGCGGGCCGGGCGCGCTCGCGCGCGGCGCCGTCCCGGCGGCGGTCGTCGGGTGGTGGGCGTCGGACGGGCTCACTTGACGGCGATCATCCCGGCTAAGTTGTACCAGCGGAAGAAGAGCTGGAAGTGCTTGTAGCCGGCGTTGAGCAGGAGGTCGCGATTCTCCTCCAGCCGGTACGGGATGAGGACGTTCTCCAGCGCCTCGCGCTTCTGCGCGATCTCGAGGTCCGAGTAGCCGTGCCGGCGCTTCATGTCGTAGTAGTACTTGATGAAGAGCCGGTTGAAGAGCGTGTCGCTCTCGGTGAGCTTCTCGATCAGGATCAGGCACCCCTGCTCGGTGGTCCCCTCGCAGACGGTACGGATGAGCCGCTCGCGGTGCAGCGGCCGCACGAACTGCAGGGTGAGCGTGAGGACGACGACCGACGCGTTCTCGATCGGCGGCAGGTCGTGCAGGTCGGCGGTGACCAGCTCCACCGGGCGCTGCACGCCGAGGCGGTCCAGCTTCTCGCGCGCCTTGTCGAGCATCTGCGGCGAGTTGTCGATGCCGACGAAGCGCACCGACGGGTCGACGTACGGGTCGAGCACGGCGAGCGTGGTGCCGGTGGCGCAGCCGAGGTCGTAGAGGTTGGTGCCCGGCACGGCGAAGTCGGCCGCCAGCTCGGCCGTCATGCGCTGCATCTCGGCGTAGAAGGGGACCGAGCGGTCCACCATGTCGTCGAAGACGCCGGCGGTGCGGTCGTCGAAGCGGAAGTCGGTGGCGCGGCCGATGGGCTCGGCGAAGATCCGGTCCACCGGCACGTCGCGCTGGCCGGTGGGCTCGAGCACGTCGGCGCGCAGCGTGCGCTCGGCGCCGTTGGTCGCAGGTGCATCGATGGACCGCACGTTCGAGATGGAGTTCTTCGTCGGCTCGCTCATGGGAGGCGGGGGTCGGGGTCGGTGGTGAGGCGAGGGGGCGCGGCGTCGGGCTCCTGCGCGTGGCGCGAGAGGGCGATGACGCGGCGCATGATCTCGTACAGCTCCACGGGAGAGAGGCCGGTGGCGTGCGCGAGGTCGCGGGCGCGCCCGAGCACGACCCGCTCCTGGGCCGCGTCGAGCACCGGGAGGCCGATGGCGTGCTTGGCGCGCCCCGCCTCCTGCGCCAGGCCGACGCGGCGCGCCAGCAGCGTGACCAGCTCGCGGTCCACCGCGCCGATGGCGTCGCGCACGCGCGCCAGCTCGGCCAGCGCCTCGCCCGTCTCGCGGGCGTCGCGCCCGCCACCGCGGCCGTTGCCGGCGGCCAGGCCGGCCGGCAGCGCGGAGCCGGCGGGCACGTCGCCCGGTCGCGCGAGGGCGCGGTCGGCGGCGGCGGCGAAGAGCGTCAGCCGGTGCATCAGGTCGGCGAACGCCTCCGGCGTCAGCGACTGCGCACCGTCGGAGAGGGCATGCTCCGGGTCGGGGTGCACCTCGACGAGCAGTCCGTCGGCGCCGGCGGCGATGGCGGCGAAGGCGAGCGGCGCGACGAGCGCGGCGCGGCCGCCGGCGTGGCTCGGGTCGACGAGCACCGGCAGGTGCGTCTCCGCCTTCAGCACCGGCACGGCGGCCACGTCGAGCGTGTTGCGCGTGCGGTGCTCGAAGGTGCGGATGCCGCGCTCGCACAGCACGACGTCGCCGTTCCCCTGCGCCATGACGTGCTCGGCGGCGAGCAGCAGCTCCTCGATCGTCGCGCTGAGGCCGCGCTTGAGCAGCACCGGCGTGCGCGTGCGCCCCACCTCGGCGAGCAGCGCATAGTTCTGCATGTTGCGCGCACCCACCTGGAGCATGTCGGCCACCCCGGCGATGCGCTCGACGTGGCGCGGATCGAGCACCTCGGTGACCACCGGCAGCCCGGTGGCCGCGCGCGCCTCGGCCAGCAGCGCGAGCCCGTCGAAGCCCAGGCCCTGGAAGGCGTAGGGGGAGGTGCGGGGCTTGAAGGCGCCGCCGCGCAGCATCGCCGCGCCGGCGGCGTGCACGGCGCGCGCCGCGTCGAGGAGCATCTCGCGCCCCTCCACCGCGCACGGGCCGGCGACGACCGCCAGCGCACGCCCGCCGATCTCCACCCGCGCCGTGTCCCCTCGCCCGTCCGCCGCCCCGACCGTGACCACGGTGCGCTCGGCGCCGGTGCTGCGTGCCGTCAGCCGCTCCGTCACGGCGCGCTCCGGACCGCGGACCGGGGGTGGTCCGGTGGGCGGCGGACGATGGGGCGGACGGTGAGGTCGACGATGGGACGACGGGCCGGAGTCAGTTCGATACGACGCTCGCGTTGGGGTCCAGCGTCGGAAATTGCCCCCCGGTGCACGGCCTGGCAACGGGCGAGAGAGCGAGGGGGCGGAGAGCGCGGCCGGCGCCGATGCGCCGAGGGTGCGCCTGCTCCCCGCTCCCTGGTCCCTCGCCGTCCCGGCACGCTTCTCTCACCGCGCGCCCCGCATGCCGCCACCCGCCGAGCGTGAGAGCGTGCTTCCGCGCGCGGGTCCGACGCGCCGCGCGCGCGAGCGCCTGTCGCTGCGCGACGAGCTGCTGCTCGCCGCCCTGCCGACGGTGACGATGCTCGTCGTGCTGGCGTTCGTGGAGGCGCTGACGCAGCAGCGCCTGCTCTTCGCGTCGCTGGCCTCGAGCGCCTTCCTCATCTACCTGGAGCCGGAGCACGGCACGAACCGGGTGCGCACGCTCGTCGTCGCGCAGCTCGGCTCGGCGGGGCTGGGCTGGGCGCTCTACGAGCTGCTGGGGCCCGGCTTCGTGGCGGCCGGCGGCGCGATGGTGGTGGTGATCGCGCTGATGATCCTCGCCGACGCGGTGCATCCGCCGGCGGTGGCGACGGCGATGAGCTTCGCCCTGCGCGCCGGCGACGCGTCGAACATCGGCATCTTCACGCTCGCCGTCGCCGTCACCGCCGTCCTCGTCCTGCTGCAACGCTCGGCGCTCTGGATCATCGCCCGTGCAGCCCGCGTCGCGCGGGAGCGGCTCTGAAGTCGATCCGCGGCCGCCGGTCCGCCGTTCAGGCGAGACGCGCCGCCCCGGGTCGGTGACCGGACGTCGTCACGGGCTGGCCTCGCCGAGCCGCACCTCGAGCGTCGCGCGGCGGCCGTCGGGGGGGCGGACGACGGTGACAGGGATCGTCTCGCCGGGACGGTGCTCGCGGAGGAGGCGGCGCAGGTCGCCGCTGTTGTCCACCGCCTGGTCGCCGAGGCGGGTGATGACGTCGTAGAGGCGCAGACCGGCGCGGGCGGCCGGGCTCGTGCGGTCGATCTCGCCGATGATCACCCCGTGCTCCACCGGGATGTTGTTCGCGCGTGCCATCTCCGGGTAGACGTCGGCCACGCCGACGCCGAGGTAGGCGTACGAGATGTGCCCGGTGGTCAGCAGTTGCTGGGCGAGCTCGTTGGCGAGGTTGATCGGGATGGCGAAGCCGACGCCGATCGAGGCGCCGGTGGGGCTGAGGATCTCGGTGTTGATGCCGATGACGCGCCCCTGCGAGTCGAGCAGCGGGCCGCCGGAGTTGCCGGGGTTGATGGCCGCGTCGGTCTGGATGAGGCCCCCGAACTGCAGCCCGAGTGGGCTGCGGTTGATGGCCGAGACGATGCCCGTGGTCACCGTGCGCTCGAGCCCCAGCGGGTTGCCGATGGCGATGGCCGTCTGCCCTACCTGCAGCTCGTCGGAATTGCCGAGCGGCGCCACCGGCGCGTCGCGCAGCGGGATGCGGATCACGGCCATGTCGAGCTGCGGGTCGCCGCCCAGCACCTCGCCGGTGAACTGCCGGCCGTCCGCCAGCCCCACCTGCACGCGCTCGGCGCCCTGGACGACGTGGAAGTTGGTGAGCAGCACGCCGTCGCGGCGGATGAAGAAGCCCGACCCGGAGATGGGCCCGTTGGTGACGCTGACCACGGCCGGCGACACCTGCCGCGCGACACGGATGACCACCTGCTCGGTGGGGTCGCCGCCGCCGGGCGCGGCGGCGAGGGTGGCCGGGGTCCCCTGGGCGTAGGCGGTGGCGACGCTGTCCTGCTTCGAGTCGAGGCCGACGCCGCAGGCGAGGCCGGCGGCAAAGACGAGAGCGATCCTGACGCTGCGAGCGCGCATCGTTCGGCTCCTGCGAGAGTGCACGAGGACGCGGGCGGATCGCGGCGCTGGGGCCCCCCCCGACGACCACGATCGCACCTGGCGCCGACCCGAGCAGGACCGGATGCCCGCCCGCCGGCGCACCAGACCGCGTCGCACGAAGCATGCGCACCGCCTTGGCCCGTGCGGAGAGCGTGTCCGGCGCACGGCGAGCGCCTGCCGGGCGCGTGTCGGGCGCGTGTCGAACCTGGCGGGCCCGCCGGCGCGCGGGGGGCCGGGCGCCCGGCCCCCCGGGCCGCGCCGCTCAGGGCACCAGGCGCGGCGGCGGGGTGCTCGGGGTGACCTTCCCGGGGGCGCGCTCGACGTGGAACGTCGCCTCGTCCGGCGCGAAGCCGCGGCCCACCAGCTCGGGCGCCAGCCCCGCGGCCGCGGTGGGCATGGCGGCCGCCGCGATCACCTGCCCGTCCGCCAGGAAGACGAGCAGCGCGTCGTCCGCCAGCTTCGCGGGGGTGACCGCGACGACGGCCGGCCAGCTCGCGCCGAGCGAGTCGCGCAGCGCCGGCGAGGGGCCGCCGGCCGGGACGACGTACATCCGCTGCCAGTGGAAGGGGAGCAGGTCGCGCAGGTTCAGGCTCGCGCCCGGCGTGACCTCGCGCGAGCGCTGGGCCACGATCTGCGTCACCGCCTCGCCGCGGCGCCACGCCGCGTGCGGCGCGTCGAAGGCGCAGGCGAGGGTGAGCGCGACCATGAGGACGAGGGCGAGCCGGCGCGGGACGGCGGGACGGGAGGAGCGGTGCACGGGGGGATGACGGGAGTGGAGGACGGGGACGGGCTCGGGCCGGAGCGACCGTGGCCGACGATCGGCGACTACGCTTTGCCGCCCGTGGCGCCGATACTCTTCACTGGCGCCATGCGCGGTCCCGGCCAGGGGCGGAGACGCATGACGGGTGTTGCTCCGGACGCAATCCTACTATCTAGCACATGTCCGAAGCCGAATCCCTGAGCAGTCCAGGAGTCGTGGTCACACCGTCGTCCGCGCCCTCGCGCGCGCCCGCACTCTACTTCCTCGGCCGCCCCGCCGGCGCGCCGGCCGACGCCCCGGCGTTCGCCTTTCGCCTCCCCTGCCCACCCGCCTGGCCCGACCGCGCCCCGAGCGCCTGGGCCGCCGAGCGCCGCGCCCGCCGCGCCTACTTCGCCGCGCTCGACGCCCTGCGCACCGGCGCCGTGGACCCGGAGGAGGAGGCCAAGGCCCGCCGCCTGATGCAGGACCTGAAGTCGCCCATCGCCAGCGGCGCCGTCCGTCACTTCCTGCGCGTCTTCGAGCTGGTGCACCGCAGCGGCGAGCCGATCATCCCGACCCCGCCGCAGCCGCTCGCCGAGCTCACGGTGACCGCGCCGCCCACCGGCGACCTCCTCGACGCCGAGTCGCTCGCCGCGCGCTACCGCTGGGCCTTCGACTGGCTGGCGGCGCGCCGCTACGTGGTCGGCAAGGGGCTCCGCGTCGACTGGCGCATGCGCCGCATGACGCTCGCCGGCCTGGTGGTGGTGCCGATCGCCACCGGCACCGCCCCGCTCGCCCCCCGCTCCGCCGAGCACCGCGTCACGGCGTCCCACTGAGCCCGCGGCAGTCTGCGGGACGGGTTCGAACGGCGGGGGATGCGGATGCTGCGGACGCCCACGGATCCTTCGGATCGCTCCGCTCCGCTCCACGGCTCCTCTCTCCAGGGCCGGAACTGATTGGGGGTTGGGCGTGCCGCGCGTTCCCCCCTCCTCGCGCCAGGAGCGGAGAAGCTGGGGGTGGGGCGTCCGTCCACGCTCCCTCGCGCCAGGTCAGGCACGGTCTCGGCGAGACACGACCGGCCCCGCGCTCCCCAATACCCCTCGCCGCGCCTTGCGCCCATCCTGTTCATCCTGGTCATCCTGTCTGCGCGAGCGCAGCGAGCGGCGGTGCCCTGAACCGCACGACGACAGGATGACCAGGAGCGACAGGATGGAAGAACACGCGAGTGGACGCTGAGGGAAACCACGCCGTCGCGTTCCCCACGCCGTCGCGTTCCCCACGCCGTCGCGTTCCCCACGCCATCGCGTCCCCCGCGCCTCCGCGCTCTCCGCGGCTCCGCGTGAGCCCTGGTCGTCGGCCCGGGCGCGAGGAGGGGTGAGCGGATCCGGAGCCCACCCCCCTTCAGTCCCAGCCCCGGCGCCCGGAGCCGCGACCGCCGCGAGGAACGATCCGATGGATCGGACAGGTTCTGCAGCATCCGCTCCCCCGCCGTTCGAGCCCGTCCGGGGCGCGAGGAGCTCCGACCCGCGCCACAATCGATCCGCGGCCGTCACTGCGTGATCCGCGGCAGGCCGTTCGCCGTTCCGGCGGTTCAGCGGATCAGTCGGCGTCGATCTGCTGGATGCGGCGCAGGTGACGGCCGCCGTCGAACGGGGTCGTGAGCCAGCTGTCGAGGATCGGCGCCAGCTGCTCCTCGGGCACCAGGCGCTCGCCGAGCGAGAGACAGTTGCTGTCGTTGTGGGCGCGGCCCAGGCGGGCCGACTCCACGTTCCAGGCGAGCGTGCAGCGCACGCCGCGCACGCGGTTGGCGACGATCGCCTCGCCGTTCCCCGACCCGCCGAGGACGATCCCGCGCTCCACGTCGCCGCGCGCCACCGCCTCGGCCACCGGGCGGATGAAGCGCGGGTAGTCGACGGGCTCCGGGGAGTCCGTGCCGAAGTCGGTGACGTCGTGGCCGCGCTCGCGGAGCATGGTCACGAGGCGCTGCTTGTAGCGGAAGCCGGCGTGGTCGGAGCCGATGGCGATGCGCATGGGGCGGAGCGGTGAGCGATGAGCGGTGAGGGAAGAGAGGCGCGGCGGACGCGCGTCGGCGCGACGGCGTACCTGGATGCGCCGGAATGGTGGCGCAGGATGCATGCGGCTGGGAGAACGTGGTAGTCGGGGGGGGCCCCCCCGTGATCCGACCACCGTGCCCCTCTTCCCTCTTCCCTCCTCCCTCTTCCCTCTTCCCTCGCCGCTCAGCTCGCCGGCGGCATCCGGTCGTCCATCGGGACGAAGTTCGAGAGGAAGAGCCGCTCCTGCGGGGTGAGCGAGCCGATTCCCTGCGCGCTGATCTTGTCGAGGATGCGGTTCACCTCGTCCCGGTTCGCCTCGTGGATCGTCGTCATGTCGATCGCCTTCCAGCGCGCGGCGCGGGCCGAGGCCTCCGGCGGCGCGGCCGCGACCTTCCGCTGGAAGCGCGTGCGGCCGCGCTCCAGCCAGCGGAGGAAGAGCCACGCCCCGACGTAGCCGCCCAGGTG
>DASTRO010000071.1:0-17760 GCA_035761165.1 Gemmatimonadaceae bacterium
CCGAGGACGGCGAGGGCGGCGGCGGGGGCGAGGCGGGGTCGAGGCACGGGGGTGGGGGTGATGGGCGAGGAAAGCTAACGCGGGGCCCGCGACGGCGGGCGTGGCGACAAACATTAGAATCCGCTAATCCCAGAAGCGTGCCGAAGATGTATGTTGGGGCACGCCGCAGTAGCGCCGCCGAGGCCGGGCGGGACGTGCCGCGCACGGCCGGCACGTCGTTCGCACGACCGCTCCGATACCGCTTGCCCACTCCTGCCATGCTCCAGCACCTCGCCTTCTTCGATGCGCTCGCCGAGGAGACGGACGAACAGTCGGCCCGCTGGCGTCAGCTCTCGGCCGGTCTGTTGGTCCTGCGCCTGTTCGACAGCTGGCTGCGCCAGCTCTCGCGCGGTGAGGCTCCCCCGGAGCCAGGGCGGGTAGCGGCGGTGCGGGCGGTGGTGGAGGGGATCGACGGCGAGAGCACGGTCCGGCCGGTGCTCCTCGGGCTCCTGGAGGCGATGCGCTCGCCGGGAGGGGGGCGGCGGCGCGACGTGGTGCGGGGCCATCTGCTCGCCTACGCGAAGCGGCTCCAGTTCGATGCCTGGTGGCGTCCGGCGGCCGACGTGTACCGCACCTTCGTGGAGTCGCGCGAGCCGCACGACGTGAGCACGGAGGCGATGGAGGCGGCGTTCCAGTGCGGCTACTGCTACCGCATGGCCGGCGACATCGACGAGGCGAGCACGGCGTACGACCTGGGCGAGGCGATCGCGACGGCGGCGCGGGACACCTTCGGGATGCTGCGGGCGCGCGTCTGCCAGGCGAAGCTGACGGCGCACCGGGGGAATCTGCCGAAGGCGGAGGCCGAGCTGGACGACGTGATCCAGGCGGCCGAGGCGGCCGACTGCCGGCGCGCGCTCTCGCTGGCGTTGACGGACCGGATGGCGGTGGCGGGGCAGCGGGGGCAGTACGAGGCGGCGGCGGTGTTCGGCTACCGGGCGCTCAGCCACTGCGAGGACGCTCTCGCGCGCGAAGCGATCCTGAGCGACATCGCGACGGCGCTGGGCGATGCCGGCCATCGCGACGCGTCGCGTGACGCGCATCTCGTGCTCTCAGCGACGGCAAAGGATAAAGCGGTGGCGTGGCGCTCGACCCTGAACCTGCTCGAACTGGCGATCAGCGACGGCAACGAGATCGAGTTCGAGCGGTATCGTCGAACGCTTGCGAAGGCGGCACTGCCCGCCGCCATCCTGGCGAAGTATCACCTAGTCGTCGGGGACGGATATCAGCGCTTCGGGAAGCTGAGTCTCGCCCACGATGCCTACGAGACCGCCATCGAGACGTCCAGCAAGCACCGCGTGAACGAGATCCTGCTGCGCGCCGAGGCAGCGCTCCAGGAGCTCCACTACTCGCGCTCGGCCCAGCCGGCGACGAGCGCCCCCGCGTCGCTGGAAGTCACGATCGACGAGGTGATCAGCGCCATGCGGACCATGCGCGCGTCGACGGTCGTCGGGGCATAGAGGGGACGTCGGCAGAAACGTCCGATGACGAGGTGAGACCATACACAGCCTGGGGTCGTGGAGCGCTACTCCACGACCCCAGGCTCACGTCATTCGCCCAGGCAGGTGCTGCTCCCGCCGTAGGTGCCGCTGCAGCCGTCTGCGGACGGCGCCGTCGGGCTCGAGCAGGCGGCGAGGAAGGCGGTGCCGAGCACGGCGGCGGCGAGCAGGACGCGACGGGTCAGCTGACGGGTCATCGAAACAACCTCGGAGTGGGTGGATGGCGGCACAACCAGAGCTTGGGAGTAAGCTATGGGGGTCGCCGCTGGCCAAAGCGCCAAATTCGGGACATCATGGGCCGTGTTTGCGACAGCGACCCAGCCGATTCCGAATGAACGTCGTCGCCTTCCTCTCCGACCACCTCCTCTCCACGCTCCGCGCCGTGCTGCGCGAAGATCACCGGATCTTCACGCCGCTCGCCGTCGAGGCGCTGGCCGCCGCCATCCAGCAGGCGCACGCCGACGTGCTGGTGGTGGAGCCGTCGGCCGTCCCGAGCCCGCAGTGGCCGGCGCTGCTCGGCCTCCTGCGCCAGGAGGGGATGCCAGCGGTCGTCGTCTACACGACCATCAGCCCGCCGGCCATGCGGGCCACGGTGGAGCTGGCCCGCCTCGGCATCCGCCACATCGTCCTCAAGGGCTACGACGACTCGCCTCGCCACTTCCGCGCCCTCTTCGACGCCCTGGCCAGCGACTTCTGGGCCTCCGTCCTCTACCAGCGGCTCCGCCCCGACTGGCAGGAGCTGCCGCTGCCGGTGCTCGACGCCCTCGCCTTCCTCTTCCGCTTCCCGGACCGGGTGCGCACGGTGGCCGACCTGGCGGCCGCCGCGGGGGTCACCACCCGCACCCTGCACCGCTGGCTGGGCCGCGTGGGCGTCGCCTCGGCCAAGCGGCTCGTCCTCGCCGCGCGCGTCGAGTGGGCGCACACGCTCCTGCGCACCGGCCGCCTGCAGGTCCGCGAGGTGGCCGACCGGCTGGGCTACGTCTCGCCCCGCCAGTTCCGCCGCGAGGTCCACCTGCTCACCGGCCTAACACCGGCCACCCTGAGTCGGCGCTGGCCGGCGGACGAGCTGGTGGAGCTGCTCGCCACCCGGCTGGCGACGCACGGCTCGACCCGGAGCGCGGCGGCCCCGCGGCAGCGGAAGGGAGGGGCGCGGTAGCCCTGGCCCTCCTCTTGCCCGCCCCGCTCCCGTGCCCTCCTCCAGCCGCGTCACGCCCGACCTCGAGCCGATGTACGCCACCACGGCGGCCGCGCTGCCGGTGGAGGGCGACTGGGTGTTCGAGCCCAAGTACGACGGCGTGCGCGTGCTCGCCCATGCCTCGCCCACCACCGTGCGGCTCGTCACCCGCAACGGCCGCGACAAGGCCGCGCAGTTCCCCGAGGTCGTGGCGGCGCTGCGCGAGCTGGCGAGGCGCCGCCGGCGCCGCCTCGTCCTCGACGGCGAGATCGTCGCGCTGGAGGGCGGCGAGCCGGCCCGCTTCCAGGCGCTGCAGGACCGCATGCACCTCAAGGGCGCGGCCGACGTCGCGCGGCGCGCCGAGGCGGCGCCGGCCGCGCTCCTCGCCTTCGACCTGCTGGCCGACGGCGACGACGTCCTGCTCGACGCGCCCTGGCGCACGCGCCGACGCCGCCTCGCGCGTGTGGTCGGCCGACGACCGCCCGCCCACCTGCGCCTCGGCGAGACCCTGGAGGGGGGCGGGGACGCGCTGCTCCGCCACGCCCGGCGCGCCGGCTGGGAAGGGCTGATGGCCAAGCGCGCCGACGCCCCCTATCGGCCCGGCGCGCGCTCGCGCGACTGGCGCAAGCTGAAGGTGGAGCGGCGGCAGGAGTTCGTCGTCGGCGGCTGGACCGAGCCGCGGCGCACCCGTCCGTACCTCGGCGCGCTCCTCCTCGGCTACCACGACGCCGACGGCCGCCTGGTCTACGCTGGCCACGCCGGCGGCGGCTTCACCCACCAGGGGCTGCGCGAGATGCGCGCGCGACTCGAGCGCCTGGCGCGCCGGACGTCGCCCTTCGCCGATCCGCCGCACCCCAACGAGACGGTGCACTGGGTGCGGCCGAGCGTCGTCGTCGAGGTGCGCTTCAACGAGTGGACGGCCGACGGCCGGCTGCGCCAGCCCATCATCCTCGGCGTGCGCGACGACAAGCCGCCGCGCGAGGTGGTGCGCGAGCCCGAGAGCGTCCAGAACGGCGAGCGGCGAGCGGCGAGCGTCGAGCGGCGCGGGAACGACCGGCGCCAGGCGGCGAGCAGCGACGACGCGCACCGCCGCCGGAGCGGGACGCCCCGGAAGTCGAGCCGGAAATCGACCCGGACGTCCGCCCGCAAGAGGTCCGCCGCCGGCCGCGCGGGCGAGGACGTGGTCGCGCAGCTGGAGCGGATCGAGGCGGAGGGCGGGGACGGGACGCTGGTGCTGACGCGCGGCGTCACGCTCGACGTGTCGAGCCTCGGCAAGATCTTCTTCCCCGAGCCCGGCTACACGAAGGGAGACCTCTTCCGCTACTATGCGCGCGTCTCACCCGTGCTGCTGCCGATCCTCGCCGACCGGCCGCTGGTGCTGCGGCGCTACCCGAACGGCGTGGAGGGATCGTCGTTCTTCCAGCAGAACGCGCCGGAGCAGGTACCCGACGCGGTGCGCGTCGAGACGATCCACAACGACGCCGGCGAGGCGCAGCGCCGCTTCGTGGGCGGCGACCTGGGCACGCTGCTCTACGCCGTGCAGCTCGGCGCGATCTCGATGGACCCGTGGAACGCGCGCGTCGGCTCGCTGGACCGCGTGGACTACGCGATCCTCGACCTCGACCCGGGGGACGGCGTCCCCTTCCGCACGGTGGTCGCGGTGGCGCGGCTGGTGAGGGCGGCGCTCGACGACATGGGCCTCACGGGACGGCTGAAGACGTCGGGCAAGAGCGGACTTCACGTCTACCTGCCGCCGCCGCGGCGCGCGCGCGAGGCGGACGCGGTGGCGCTGGCGCGCGAGGTGGCCGAGCGGGTGGCCGCGGACCATCCCGACGTCGCGACGGTGGAGCGCCGCGTCGAGGCACGACCGGCGGGAACGGTCTACGTGGACTACCTGCAGAACATCATCGCCAAGCCGGTGGCCGCCGCCTACTGCGTGCGCGCGACGCCCGAGGCCACGGTCTCGACGCCGCTCGCCTGGGACGAGCTGACGGACGACCTCGACCCGCGTGCCTTCACGATCGCGACCGTGCCGGAGCGCCTGGCCCGGCTGGGCGATCTCTGGGCGCGGAGAGGGTGAGTCGCCAGCGGCGAACGACAGCCGCGGATCACGCGGCGGCAGTTCCCGCGGTTTCCGTTCGCGACGCTACGCGTGCCGCGCGCCGTACGCGAGCGCCGCGATCGCCACCAGCGCGCCGAGAACCACCATCGACCACCCGAGGCCGCGGCTCGTGCGGTCGCGGCTGGCGATCATGCGCCGCACCTCGGCGAAGGAGAGCGGGGAGATGAGGTACGGGTCGCCGTTGGCGGGGCGTACGAGCGAGGGCACCCCCTCCTGCAGGACGAGCGTGCCGTAGGCCACCACCGGCACGCCCGACTCGATGGCGCGGAGCGTGACGTCGCCGCCGCCGCGGGTGGGGAGCTCGGTGAAGCCGGGCACGAGGTGCACGGCGAGGTCGGGCGGCAGCACGCCGTCGCGCTGTGTCCGCCCCTCGGCCAGCACCGGCACGGGCGGCAGATCGAGGCCGGTGGGATCGACGGCGACGGCCGAGTCGCCGTCGCTGAGGAAGATCTGGGCGGGGGCGATGCGCCGGTAGTCGGTGGTGCGGCCGGCGGAGCCCGGCGTGCTGCTGCTGTGCGTGATGACCAGCGTCTGCAGCGCGTACTCCTCGCCATCGGGGGCGACGAGCGGCGGGACGGTGACCAGCACGCCCTGCAGGCGCACCGGCGTGCTGTCGCCGGCGGCGGCGGCGGCCTCGCGGATGGCCACCGTGCGCGCGTCGTCGAGGCCGCGGACGCCCGGCGAGCTGCGCACGCGCACCAGCCCCCACACGGCGAGCGCGGCGCCGAGCAGCGCGATGAGCGCGATCGAGCCCCACCCTCGCGACTTCGGCGTCATCAGCGGCTCCTCCGGGGCGTGCGGCGGGGACGGCGTGCGGCGGGGACGGCGTGCGGCAAGGATATCCCCGCGGCCGGCAGCGCGTCCAGCCCGGAGCGGCCGGCCAGCGACGACGATGCGCCCGCACGCTCACCCACCGATGGTGACGCGGTGGTCCTGCCCGGACCAGCGATCCTCGTCGGGGAAGTAGAAGGTGAAGTCCACGGCCGCATGGCCGCGCAGCGCGTCGGCCGGCAGCCGCACGCCGTGCATGCCCAGACCCAGCGACCGCGACGGCAGGTCGCGCACGTCGCGCCAGCCGTCGGTGCCGACGTGGAGGTGGAAGGGACGGGTGTCCTCGACGAGGAGCGCGTGGCCGGCGGCGAGGCCCGCCAGCGGGACGGTGCGGCGCCAGTGACGCGTGCGCGGCCGGGGGACGCGGCCGCGATGGCGGCGCCACACCGTGTCGAGCAGCTCCACCGGGCGGCCGTCGCGCCGGGCGGCGAGCAGCTTCAGGAACTCGGCGTGCGCCCAGACGAGCGGCATCGCGCTCCCCGTGGGCCGGCCGGGCCAGAGGTCGCGCTCGGGGATGGGGTCCACGTCCCAGACCTGCTCGGGAATGAGCCCGCCCGGCCCGCTCATGCGGGCCATGGTGCGCAGGTAGGGGAGCGCGCTCTCCCCGCACTGCACGGCGAGGTGCCCGCGCTCGCCGGTGAGCAGCGGCCAGAGCCGACCGATGCCGGTGCCGTCGTAGGGCGAGCCGTCGGCGTGCTCGCCGTAGCCATCGTACCGGTAGCGGTAGTAGCTCGCCCCGTTGGGCGTCTCGCGCCGCAGCAGCGCCTCGGCCACGCGCAGGGTGTGGCGCACACGTGCGTCGTCGGCACGGCGGAGGCCGAGCCGCACCAGGTAGAGGAAGTCGAGGCTGACGAGCGCGTCGGCCGGGACCACGCAGGGCTCGGCGTGGTTCTGCACCGCCACGGTGCCGGCGAGGCCACCATCGGCCGGCAGCGGCGCGACGTGGACGTAGTAGCCCGCGACGTCGTGGTCCGCGGCGAGCCGGCCGCCGCGCGCGTAGAGCCACTCCTCCACGCGCGCGTTCCAGCAGTCGGCGAGGGAGCGCGCGTAGGCCCGCTCGTCGCCGCGCAGGAAGCGCGACGCGGCGACGAGGGCGGCGATCTCGATGGCGAGGGTGAACGGGTTGAGGCCCGGGTTCTCCTCCCAGCGGTCCTGCGGCGTGCCCGGCCCGTTGGCGGCGATGTACGCGGCGGCCGCGTGCACCATCGCGCTCGCGTCGTCGCGCGCATCGAGCAGCCCCAGCTCGTCGAGCTTGGTGGCGAGGAGGATGGGCGCGCCCACCTCGTCGAGCTGGATCCCCGTCCAGAACGGCTCGCCGTCGGGATAGAAGTTCTGCGACCAGTAGCCCTCCGGCTTCTGTGTCGCCACGAGGTAGGCGAGCATGCGTCGCGCGTCGTCGTGCTGGCCGGCGACGAGGAGCCCGTGCCCCGCCTCCACGGCGTCGCGCGACCAGACGAGGTGATAGCCGCCGAGGCTGTCGTGCGAGCTCCCCCACGGCACCGAGAGGCTGGCGACGACCGCGCCGGGGTAGGTGCGGTCCTCGTGGATCTTGAGGACGGCGGCGGAGTGGGCGGCCTGTCGTGCGAGGTCGCGCGGCGCCTCGGGCAGCTCGAGCCGCTCCCCCCACTCCCGCCACCCCGCGATGGTGCGCTCGCGCACGGTGCGGAACCCCTCGGCCAGGCTGGAGCGCGCCAGGACCTCGGCGCCGGACGGGGTGTTGGCGAAGCCGAGCGCGAGCACCCCCGCGGCGTGCGCGAGCTCGCCGACGAGCGCGACGTTGCCGTGCTCGGCGCGCGCGTGGGTCCACGTCATCCGGCCGTGCCGCGCGAAGTCGGTGCGCCCGTCGGACGCGCCGACGTAGCCGGCGCTGGCGCGCGTGAAGCCGCCGTCGCAGGCGAGCGAGAGGGCGCTGTAGTCCTCGCACGCCTGCAGCCGGTCCTGCTCCACCCAGGCGTCGTTCGCCGCCAGGTCGCGGCCCAGGTGCGGCGCGAGCAGCACGTAGAGCCGGCAGTCGTCGCCGTGCAGCCGGTAGCGGACGAGGAGCACGTCGCGCATGGAGTCGCAGACGACCTCGAGGTCCAGGCGGTAGTCGTCGCCGGTGTGGCGGATGCGCGGCACGGGGACGTACGGCGCCGGCGTGCGGAGGCGATACCGGTCGGCCCGCTCGACGTCGTGCCAGCCGTCGGGCGTGGCGACGATGAAGCCCAGGTCGCGGATCTGCGGCTGGCCCGTGGTGGGCCAGTAGACCTCGTTGACGACGCCGTAGCCGAGGGTGGCCCAGAGGCGGCTCGGCCCCAGCGCCGTGGTGACGATGTCCTTGACGCTCGACGACCAGGTGGGCGGGTCGCCGGGGCGACCGGGCGCGAGCTCGGACGGCTGGTCGGGCGGGTGAGAGGTGGCGGTGTCTGGCATGGCTGGCCAGGCGAGCCCGTCACGAGGTGTGCCAGGGGCGAGCGAAGAGCGATCAGCGAGCTGCGAGCAGAGAGTTCCGGCGTGGGTCGGGGGCCCTCGCGGCGTGGGCGGGCCCCTCAGCGGCGCCGGGCGGGCGTCTGGCGTCGGGCGTCCGGGGGCGTGCAGCGGAAGGCGTCTGGCGGCGCGATTCTGGTGCTGGTCACGCCACGGCGAGGTGGTATCGTGGTAGTCGGGGGGGGGCCCCGCGCCGCGAGCTCTCCCGCCGGCCCCGATCGCCGATCGCCGATCGCTGACCGCTGATCGCTCGCCTCTCCATCTCCTCTCGTGCCAGAGCTTCCTCCCGTCACCATCCGCCCACTCACGAGCCAGGCCGACCTCGCCGCCTGCGTCGCGCTGCAGCACCTGACGTGGGGCGAGCCGTTCGCCGAGCTCGTGCCCCCGGCCATCCTGAAGGTCACGCAGCGGCTGGGCGGCGTGGCCGCCGGCGCCTTCGCCGACGACGGCGCGCTGCTCGGCTTCGTCTTCGGCCTCACCGGCGTGGAGCGTGGGCGCATCGTGCACTGGTCCGACATGCTCGCCGTGCGCCCCGAGTGGCGCGATCACGGGCTCGGCCGCCGGCTGAAGGCGTGGCAGCGCGACGCGGCCGCGGCCGCCGGCGCGGAGGTGATGTACTGGACGTACGACCCGCTCGTCGCGCGCAACGCGCACGTCAACTTCAACCGGCTCGGCGTGCGCGCGCACGAGTACGTGCGCGACATGTACGGCGAGAGCGACAGCCCCCTGCACCGCGGCCTCGGCACCGACCGGCTCGTGGTCGCCTGGCCGCTGCGCGAGGCGCCGGCGGCGTCCGCCTGTCCCGCCGGGTGCGTCGGCGAGCTGCCGCCCACGCTGCGCAACGCACCCACGATCGGCGACGTGCTCCCCGCCGCGGCAGACGGGCCGGCGCCGGATGCCGTGCGCATCGCCATCCCGCTCGAGATCCATGCCGTCCTCGCCGCCGACCCGTCCGCAGCGGCCGTCTGGCGCGCGCGCACGCGGGCCGCCTTCGAGTGGGCGCTCGGCCGCGGCTACGGCGTGGCGGGCGTCTGCCGAGATGCGGAGGCGGGGCGCGCGTGCTACGTGCTGCGGCGCGACGGCTCGCGCTGACGGCGGCGACCCTACGCCGGCAACTCGAAGCGGTCGCCGAACGACCGCGCCGCCATCACGTCGCCGACGAGCGGCACGGCCAGCAGGTTCGTGGCCAGCTCCCGGAGCCAGAGCCCCACGCGCGTGCGCGGCGCGAACCAGCCCGCGAAGCGCACCGCCGCCCGCTGCTTGGCGTCCACGAAGGGCTTGAAGCGACGCTCGTACGCGGCGAACGCCGCCGCGTGGTCGCCCTCCGCCGCGGCCAGCGCGTGCGCCAGCACGTGGGCGCCCGCCATGGCCAGCGCCGAGCCCTGGCCGGCGAGGAGCGACGGGCAGTACGCCGCGTCGCCGAGCAGCACGATGCGGCCGCGCGACCAGGTGGGCAGGCGCGTCTGCGCCACCGCGTCGAAGTAGAAGTCCCCGGCGCGCTCCATGGCGGCCAGGATCTCGTCGCACTCCCAGCCGGCACCGGCGAAGCACCGCTGCAGCAGGGCGCGCTGCGCGGCGGCATCGTGCGGATCGAGCGCCAGCGGCTCGTCGCGCGCGAGGACGAGCAGGAAGGCCGAGCGGCTCTCGCGGAGCGCGTAGCGCGCGGCCTGGCGCCCCGGCAGCGCGTAGCTCACGTACGCGCCCTCGTCGCGGTGCGGATAGTCGTCCACGCTGAACGCGGCGACGTAGTAGCCCAGGTACCGCTCGGCGGCCGTCCCGTCCCCGTCGTCCCCGTCGTCCCCGGCGCCGGCGCGAGGCTGGCCGTCCCCGAAGGTCAGGGCACGCACGCGCGAGTGCAGCCCGTCGGCGCCGACCACGAGGTCGAAGCGGCGCGGCGGCGCGTGCGCGAAGGTCACCTCCACGCCGGTCACGTCCTCGTGCAGCGCGGCGACGCTGTCGCCGAAGATCGTCTCCACGCGGCCGTCGACGAGCTCGTAGATCCGGCGCGCCAGGTCCCAGCGGAGGAGGCTGAAGTAGCGCCCCTGGCTGGCCGCATCGAAGACGCGGGCATCGAAGCCGGCGATGCGCCGCCCCGCCGCGTCCACGAGCCGCACCTCGCCCAGCCGGTAGCCGTCCCGGCGCAGCGTCGGCAGGAGCCCCATGCGCTCCGCCACGTCGTAGCCCACGCCCCAGAAGTCGATCATGTAGCCGCCGGTGCGGAGCGCCGGCGCACGCTCGACGAGCGTGGGCGTGAAGCCGTGCTGCAGCAGCCAGTAGGCGAGCGTCGGCCCGGCGATCCCCGCGCCGGAGATGAGGACGGTGCGGCTCTGCAGCGGGCGACGGTACGACTCGTTCACGGATCGGCTCTCCTCCTCGTGGGCGCATCCTCGCGCGGCCACAACCCCCGCGCCCCCGTCCTGGCGTCTGGCGTCTCGTGTCTGCTTCCTGCTTCCTGCCTCCTGCTTCCTGCTTCCTGCTTCCCGGGCTCTGGCGTCTCCCCCTTCACGCCCGCGCCACGCGCAGCACCTCCTCCAGCGTCGTGACGCCGGCTCGCACGAGACGCAGGCCGTCGTCCTGCAGCGTGCGCATCCCCTTCTGGATGGCGAGCTGGCGCAGCTCCCCGGACCCGCGGCGGCGCTGCACCTCGGCGCGCAGGTCGTCGTCCATCACCAGCAGCTCGTAGATCCCCGTGCGGCCGCGGTAGCCGGTGTCGCGGCAGGCGGCGCACCCCGTGCCGCGCCAGGCGCGCGCCTCGCCCCCGGCGTCGAGCAGCCGCGCCGCGGCGGGGTCGAGCGGCGCGGGCACCTTGCACTCGGGGCAGATGACGCGCACCAGCCGCTGCGCGAGCACGGCGTCCACCGTGCTGGCCACCAGGTAGGCGGCCACGTCGAGGTCGAGGAGGCGGGTGAGGGCGGTGGGGGCGTCGTTCGTGTGCAGCGTGCTGAGCACCAGGTGGCCGGTGAGCGCGGCCTGGGTCGCGATCTCCGCCGTCTCGGGGTCGCGGATCTCGCCGACCAGCATGACATCCGGGTCCTGGCGCAGCAGCGCGCGCAGCGCGGTGGCGAAGGTGACGCCGGCCTTCTCGTTCACCGGCACCTGCGGCACCCCGGGGAGCTGGTACTCCACCGGGTCCTCCACCGTCAGGATCTTCTCGCGTCCCGTGCGGATGAGGTCCACCGCGGCGTAGAGCGTCGTCGTCTTCCCCGAGCCGGTGGGGCCGGTGCTGAGCACGATGCCGTGCGGCCGCCGGATCACCTCCTCGAACCGCGCCTGCGTGTCGGCCGCCATGCCGAGCCCCGAGAGCGCGATGCGGCCGCGCTCCTTGTCGAGCAGGCGGAGCACCACGCTCTCCCCGCGCAGCGTGGGCAGCGTGCTGACGCGCACGTCCACCTGGCGGCTCTGCAGGCGCAGCCGGATGCGCCCGTCCTGCGGCAGGCGCCGCTCGGCGATGTCCAGCTCGGCCATGATCTTGAGGCGGCTGACGACGGCGGCCATGAGGTGCGGCGGCGGCGAGGGCGCGTCCTGCAGCACGCCGTCGATGCGATAGCGCACGCGTAGGCCGTCGGGGTAGCCCTCCAGGTGCACGTCGCTGGCGCGCGCGTCCAGCGCCTCGAGCAGCAGCAGGTTGACGAGCCGCACCACCGGCGCCTCGTTGGCCAGGTGCACCAGGTCGTCAAGGGCGACGTCGTCCTGGTCCAGGCGCTGCACGCCGTCGCCCGCCAGGCCGGCGATCAGCTCCTGCGCGGTGACGGCGTCGTCGGCGTAGGCGCGGCGGATGGCGCCGCGCACCTCCTGCTCCCCGCGCCGCTCCAGCACCACCTCGGTGCCCAACAGCAGGCGCAGCTCGTCGAGGGCGAGCGGGGGGACGTGGTCGAGCCAGGTGGCGACGACGGCGACGCCGTCCTCCACGCGCAGCGGGAGCACGCCGTGCTGCTCCAGCCACTCGGCGCTGAGCGCGGGCGACAGCCGCTCGACGTCGAGCGGCAGGGCGCCGTCCGCGCCGTTGCCCCACGCCCCGGTGGCGCCGGCCGTCCCGGCGGCGGTCACGCGCCCTCGCCGGGCATCGGCGGCGGCGTGGTGACGGGCGACGCCGGCGGCGGCGAGGGCGGCACGCGCGGCGCGGGGGCGGCCGGCACGCGCGGCCGGCGTCCGGCGGAGGGTGCGCCGGCGGAGGTGTCGGGACGCGCGGCCGGGGGCGCCGTCGGCGGCGGCACCGGGATCGTGTCCGCGGGACGCGGCGGGATCATCGGCGCCGTCGGCACCTGCTTCAGCAGCACCGACCCGTCGCGCACCGCGTCGCGCAGGCGGTCGATGTCCTCGTCGCCGGAGATGACGTGCGGCGTGAGGAAGAGAAAGAGCTCGCTCGTCACGTCGTTGTGCGACGTGTTCCCGAACAGCCCCCCGATGAGCGGGAGGCGGCTGAGGAGCGGGATGCCGGAGCGCGAATGGTCGCGCGTGTTGTCGGCCAGGCCGCCGATCACCGTCGTCTGCCCGTCGCGCACGAAGACCTGTGTCGTCGCCTCGCGCTTGCTGAGCACCGGCGCGTCGATCTGGATCTCGTTCGTCGCGCTGTTCGCCTGCTGCGAGACCTGCAGGTTGACGTAGCCGTCGGCGTTGATCGTCGGCGTGATCGTGAGCACGGTGCCGACGTCCAGGTACTGGATGGTCTGCACGACGGCGGTGGGGTCGAGCACGCCGGACTGCGACACCTGCACGAACGGGCGGCTCGAGCCGACGTTGAGCACGGCCTCCTTGTTGTTCTGCGCGATGATGATCGGCAGCGACAGCACGCGCAGGTCGCCGCGCGAGGCCAGCGCGTTGAGGGCGACGTCGAAGTCGATGGTGCCGTTGGCGCCGGCCAGGGCCAGCACGAAGTCGCGCGCGCTGGCCGAGGACGGCAGCTTGGCGACCACGTCCGGCGTGGCGTCGCCGCGGTCGGTGTGCGTCGCCGTGCCGGAGACGCCGACGTTCAGCTCGCTCGTCCGGCGCACCTCGGCGATGGTCACCTCGATGAGCACCTGCAGCGGGCGCAGGTCGATGGTCTGCACCAGCTGCTGGACGAGCGCCCAGTCCTGCGGCGTCGCGCGCACGAGCAGCGAGTTGCTCGACGGCTCGGCGACGATGCGGATCTCGCCGGCCGAGTTGGAGAGGGTGAGCCCGTTGCCCGGCTGCTGCCGTTGCTGCGCGTTGCCGAGCGCCTGCTGCATCCGCGCGAGCGTCTGCTCCATGCGCGCGCGCACCTCGTCGGGGACGTCGTCGGGGATGTCCACGCCCCCTCCGACCATCACCGGCTCGCCGCCGGGCTGCAGGATGACGGCGCCACGCGGCGTCGCCCGCACCGCGCGACTCGGCGGCTCCTGCTGCCCGCCGCGCTGCTGCACGCGCGGTGGGAGCTGGAAGACGGCCGGCGAGCGGGGCGTGTTCGCCTGCGCGTTCCGGACGATGGGGATGCCGGAGAAGAGGCTCATCAGCACCGGCGCCACCTCGGTCGCGCTGGCGTGCTTGAGCCGGTAGGTGTAGAGCTGCATGTCCGACGCCGCGATCTGCAGCTGCCCCCGCAGCGGCGTGCGCCGCTCGATGCGGATGAGCGAGCCCTCCTCGGTGACGTCCAGGTTGTTGGACTGCGCGATGTCGCGGATGACGTCGATGATCTGCTCGCGCGGGATGGGCTGGTTGAGGCGCAGCGTGGTGCGCGTGTTGGGCAGCCCGCTGAACGTCACGTTCAGCCCGCCGGCCTCGGCCAGCGCGGAGAGGACGACGCGGATGTCCTGGTCCTGGAAGTCCACCATGAACCCGTCCGGCGTCGCGCGCACGGGCGGCTGCGCGGCCGGCGGCGCCGTGTTCTGCGCCACGGCCGGCGCGGCGCCGAGCGCGAGGACGGCGAGCGAGAGGAGGAGATTGGAGCGGAGCGATGCGGGCATGAGCCTCTGGGGAGCACACATTCACGGGTTCTCGACGACGACGCGCTCGCCGCCGGGCGTGGTGAACACCACCCGGCCGCGAGTGATCTCGGCGACGGTGAAGTCGCCCAGGCGCTCGCCGACGTGCAGCATGACGGGCTGGCCGCGCCCCACCTGGCAGATGGCGAAGCTGCGCCCCCCGCCCGTGGCGACGACGGTGCCGAGCAGGCGCGGGGGGGAGCGGCGCGCCGCCCGCTCGTCGTCGGCCGGAGCCTCCTCCACCTCGCCCGGCAGGCGGTAGCGCGCCGGCGGCGGCGCACGGTCCGGCGAGAAGGGGTCGCGCGCGACGACGTCGCGCACCCGCACCGGCGGCGGCGGAGCGACCGGCGCGGGCGGCCGGATGGCGGCGGTGGCGACGGCGCCGGCCGGCGCGGCGTCCACGCGCAGCGCGCGGGCCAGCGTCCAGAGCGCGAGCAGCCCCGCGAGCACCACGGCGGCCACGGCGAGCCGTGCCCCCGGCGCGGCGTCCCAGTCGCGCAGCGACCCTCGTCCGTCGCGCCTCACGGCGCCCTCCGCGACGTCGGCACGGCCACGGCGGGCGCGACCGGCGGCCGCGCCGCACGCGGGCCGGCCGAGAGGACGGCGCCGCCCGCCGCGTCACCCGCCGCCCCGGCCACCGGCGCGAGCGCGAAGCCCTGCACCGTCGCCACCAGCGTCAGCGGGCGGGCGCCGTCCCCCTCGGCTGCCTCGTCGCCCTCGCCCGCGGCGTCCTGGATGCTGACGCTCGCCACGCGCACCAGGCGGGGCCCGCGCTCCAGCGCCTGCAGGAAGCGCCCGAGCCCCTCCAGATCGCTCTCGGCGCGCACCTCCATCTGCAGCGTGCGCACGCCGGCGGGGGAGTGGGTGGCGGGACGCGTGTCGGCCTCGCGCAGCCAGACGTGGCTGTCGCGCGCCGCCCGCGCGACGTAGGTGGCCAGCTCGGCGCTGGCCAGCAGGTCGTCGGGGGAGGAGAAGAGTGTCGCCTCGGCCTCGGTGTACGCGGAGTCGGCGGCACGGTAGGCGGCGGCCAGGGCCGGCTCCCCGTCGAGCAGCGCCCGCTCGCGCGCCAGCGCCTCGCGCTCGATGGCCAGCCGGTCGCGCGCCGCGCCCAGCGCGTCCAGATACGGGCGCACCGCCCACACCCAGAGCAGCGCAGGCAGCAGGACGAGCGCGCCCAGCCGCAGCGCGCGGCGGTCGCGGTCGGAGAGACGGGCGGCGCTCACGGCGTCCCCCCGGCGCGCGGGCGGCGGGGCTTCGCCGGTGCGGGCGGCGGTGGCGCGGCCAGCGGGGGCGCGAGCCGCACCGCCAGGGTGAAGCGCTCGGTGCCGCTGGCCTCCTCCAGGTCGGGACGCACCGGCGCGGCGGTGCGCACGCCGGCCACGCCGGGCGCGGCGGCCACGGCGTCGAACACCGTGGCCGCGCTGCCGGCCAGCCCCTCGATCACCACGCTGTCGCCGGTGCCGCGCAGCGCCGTCAGCCAGGCGTCGTCCGGGAGCCGCTCGGCGAGCATGGCCAGCACCGCCGGCCAGTGCGTGGCGCCGCGCTCCAGCGCCGCCAGCTCGGCCAGCTGCGCCACGCTGCGCTCGGCGGCGACGCGGCGGGCGGCGGCGCGGCCGACGCGCGCGCGGAGCGCGGCGCGCTGCGCCTCCACGGCCGCCAGCTCGCGCCGCACGCCCCACAGCTCCAGCGCGCCGGCTGCGACGACGAGGAGCAGCGCGGCCGCGACGAGGAGCCTCGTCAGGTAGCTGGCGCGCCCGCGGCGCGCGAGGCGCAGCGCATCGGGGACCAGCTCCAGCCCCGCGCCGCGGGCGGCGAAGGTGGCGGCGACGAGCGCCGCGTCGTCGCCCGCCTCGCGCCAGCGCGGCGGCGGTGGCGCGGGCTGCAGCTCCAGCGCGGCCAGCGCGCGCGCCAGCGCTGCGCGCCCCGCCGGGTCGCCGAAGGCGCCGAGGGCGATGCGCGGGCCGCCGGGGCCGGGCGCGGCGCGCGCCGCCACCGCATCGCGCACGTGCGCGGCGTCCGCGTCGCCGGCGCGCAGGCGGCGCAGGCCCACGAGGCGCCCGCCGTCGAGCTGCAGCAGGTCGGTGCGCCGCTCCTGGTGCACGAGCACGTCGCCCACGCCGCGCTCCAGCGACGGCCAGAAGGCGAGCGCCGCGGCGCGCCACGCCGCCTCCGCCGGGACGGTGGTGCGCACCGTGAACCCCGCCGCGCCGGCGGCGCGGTGGATGGCGTCGACGAGCCGCGCCGGCGCGGCGGCCACGGTGACCGCCGCCGGCGCGCCGCGCGCCGCGCGCGTCGGTAGCTCCACGGCCACTACCTGCGGCTCGCGCGCGCCCAGGAAGTAGCGCGGCGCGTTGCGCGCCACCAGGCGGCGCAGCTCGTTCGCGCGCAGCGGCGGCAGCTCCACCGTCGCCAGCTGCGCCAGCGGCGGCAGGAGCGCGACCGACAGCTCGCCGCCGTCCACCCCCGCCCATGCGGCCAGCGCGCGCAGCGCCGCGGTGAGCGCGGGCCAGTCGCTGCCCTCGGCGGGGAGCGGGGTGAGCGGGTGCCGCCAGGGCGCGGCGGCCGCGCCGGTGGTGCTGGCGGCGCGCAGGTTCACGCCGACGAGCTCCTCCGGACCGAGCGCGACACCCAGCATCGCCGACCGCGCGCCCCGACCGCGCGCCTCGCCGCCCACCTCGTGCGGTGCGCTCACGGCCAGCTCCTCCAGGCGATGGTGGAGGTGGCGCCATTGCCGCGTTCGACGATGACGTCCATGCGCACGGGCACGGCCTGCGGGCCGGCGTGGGCGACGAGGGTGAGCTCCACCTCGCGCGTGTCCACGGTCGACATGCGCGTCCAGCGCCGCGCCGCCGCCTGGCTCATCCCCTGGCCGCCGACGAGATCGGTCACGCGGGCCAGCCGCTGGCCGTTGGAGCGTAGCGCGAGCAGGCGCAGCACCAGCGCATCCGTCATCCCTGGCAGCGCGCGCAGCACCGGCTCCGGCGCGGCGTTGAGGTTGATGCGCCCGTCGCCGTGCGTGGTGAGATAGGGCGCGACGAGCGCGAAGCGCTCCGGCGTCATGCCGATCACCTGCTGCAGCTCGTCCACGTCGCCGAAGGCGGTGTTGGTGGGGAGGGCGAGCAGGCCGCGCTCCTCGTACTCCGCGCGCTCGCCGCCGCGCGGGCGCGCCGTCTCGTCGCGGTCGCGCCAGTCGGTGACGGCCTGCGCGATCTCGTCGGCAGCCAGGTAGTCGTCGAGCACGAAGCCGAGGAAGGTGCGGAGCTGGTCCTCGCCGAGCTCGTTGAGGTTGAGCCGCGTGCCGAGGTCGTGCACCCGCACCTCCACCACCACGCCGCCGATCGTGTCCACGCCGGAGAAGAGCGAGTCGGCGTCGAGCCAGGGATCGGCGGCGCGGAGTGCCGACGCACCACTGGTGATGGTGGGCATGCGCAGCGCGCGCTCGAGCCGCGCCTGCACGGTGGCGGCGGCGCCCAGCGCGGCGGCGCGGGCACGCGTGCGCTCGGCCACGCTCAGCGCGAGCTGCCGGTGCTCGCGCGCCTCCAGGGCGAGCTGCAGCCCCACGGCCGCGATGGCGACGACGAGCCAGAGCGCCGCGAGCAGCGCCACGCCACGGCGCGGGGTCACGGCGGGCCTCCGGGGCCGCGGCCAGGACCACCACGGCCGGGGCCGCGCGGCCCGCGCGGCGCGCGCGGC
>DASTRO010000072.1:0-23382 GCA_035761165.1 Gemmatimonadaceae bacterium
CGTGGACCGTGGAGGTCTCGCCGCGGAGCGCCGCGCCGGTGAGCAGGAGGCCGGCGAAGCCGAAGGCGGCGCCGCGCGCCACCGTGCCGGCGCGGGCGAGGCGCACCACCCACCGGCGGCTCGCCTCGCCCAGCTCCCGCCGGTCGAGCCGCGCCCCGAACTGGTCGGCCAGCGCGGCGGCCTTGTAGACGAGCCAGACCCCGGAGGCGATCAGCCCGAGGCCGGTCGCGCCGACCACGAGCTGGACGGCCGGCGCCTCGAAGGACAGGCGCAACCAGTGGCGCACCCACGCCGCGCCCAGCGCGGCCGGCGCCGCGACGAGGCCGAGCGCGATGCCCGCGAGGCCGAGGTACACCACGCCGGTGAACGCGTCCACGACCCGCGTCACGACGCCACCCAGGTCGCGGCCGTGCCCCTCCGGGTCGCGCGCCGCGGACACGATGGAGAGCGTCGCGTAGCCCACCAGCCCCACGCCGAGCAGCGCCGCCAGGATGCGGCCGAAGGGGAGCGCCGCCACCCGCTCGATCGCCTCGCGCGAGCCCGCCGCCTCCTCACCCACGCCGACGGCGACCCCCAGGCCGAGCGCGCCCATGACGACGTAGACCACGCCCTTGGCGACGTAGCCCAGCCGCGCCGCCCACCCCTGCCACCCCGTCGGGAGCGGCTCGGCGATGCGGCGGTCGTGGCCCCGGGTGGGCGGAAGCAGCGGGCGTGCGGGCTCGGCCGTCATGGTCGCCGAACGCTCGGGTCCGGCGCCCTGCCGCGCAAGGGAGGACGGCGAGCGAACAGCGCTCAGCGGTCAGCGCGACGGCCCTTGATTGGCCAGTACTGGCCAGCCCGAGGCCGTTCCGCTGAGCGCTGAGCGCTCAGCGCTGATCGCTGCTATTCCAGATACATCTCCACCTTCCCCGCCGGCTTCGTCTTCCGCACGAGCAGCAGCAGCGGGATGCAGGAGAGCAGGATCAGGCCGCTCAGGTAGTACACGCGGCCGAAGGCGATCACGTTCGCCTGCACGGCGAGCTGCGCATCCATCGCCCGCAGCGCCATCGCGTGCGCCGTGCTCGGGTCCGAGCCCTTCGCGACGAAGGCGCGCGTCATCGCCGCCACGCGCTCCAGCGCGATCGGGTCGGTGACGCCCACGTGCTCGGCCAGGATCGCCTTGGCCTCCGCCGTGAAGCGCGTCAGCAGCGTCGCCATCAGGGCGATGCCGAACGAGCCGCCGAGCGTGCGGAAGAAGTTGTAGAGCGCCGTGCCCTGCGGCATCTCCCGCGGGCTCAGGTCGGCGAGCGTGATGTTGGTGAGCGGCACGAACATCAGGCCGAGCCCGAAGCCGCGCCAGATGAGCGGCCAGAAGAAGTCGTGCGTGCCGCTCTCCGTCGTCAGGTGCGAGAGCTCCACCATCGACCAGAAGAAGAAGACGGCGCCCACCGTGACCACGAGCCGCGCGTCGATGTTCTTCGTCAGCTTGCTCGACGTGCCCATCGTCACCGCCGTGGCCAGCGCGCCCGGGAGCAGCACGAGCCCCGTCTGCTGCGCGGTCATGTGCAGCATGTTCTGCAGGAACACCGGCAGCACGAACACCGAGCCGAGGAGCGCCACGCCGAAGACGACGCCGATGATCACGCCCACCCACATCTCACGGTGGCGCAGCACGCGGAAGTCGATCACCGGCTCGTCCACCGTGAACTCGCGCCAGACGAGCAGCACGCCGGCCACCACGCTGATCGCGGCCAGCGCCGCCATCAGCGGCGACTCGAACCAGCCGTCGCGCTCGCCGTGCTCCAGCAGGTACTGCAGCGCGCCGACGCTCACCGTGAGGAGCGCGATGCCGAGGAAGTCGATCGTCTTCGACTTCTGCTGGTGCGCGCTGTCGCGCACGTAGGCGGCGATCATGACGGCGGCGAGGATGCCGATCGGCAGGTTGATGTAGAAGATCCACGGCCAGCTGAAGTTGTCCGTGATCCACCCGCCGAGCGTTGGGCCGATGGTGGGGCCCACCATGATGCCGACGCCGAAGAGCGCCATCGCCGTGCCGGCCTCGCGGCGCGGGAAGGCCTCGTAGAGGATGGCCTGCGACGTCGCGATCAGCGCGCCGCCGCCGATGCCCTGCACGACGCGCCAGAAGACGAGCGCGCCGAGCGAGCCCGAGGCGCCGCAGAAGAAGGACGCCGCGGTGAAGATGAGGATGGAGGTGACGAAGTAGCGCGTGCGGCCGAAGAAGCCGGCCAGCCAGCCGGTCATCGGGATGACGATGACGCTGGCCAGGATGTACGCGGTGGAGACCCAGGCGATCTCGTCGATGCTCGCGCCGAAGTTCCCCATCATGTGGGGGATGGCGACGTTGACGATCGAGCTGTCGATCACCTGCATCACGCTCGCGAGGACGACGGCGAGGGCGATGATGTACTTGTGCGGGTCGCCGGTATCGGCGGCCGGCGCCGCGCGGGGTGCGGCGGCGGCCACCGTGCCGGTGACCTCCGCCGCCCCCGGCCGGGCCGGTGCGACTGCAGTGCTCATCAGGCGGGGTCCGGGGGCCTCAGCGCGTCAGCACGCTGACTTCGGTGGACATGCCGGGGCGCAGCGGCCGCTGCTCGCCGCAGCCCTGCAGCACCTCGAGGCGCACGGGGATGCGCTGCACCACCTTGGTGAAGTTGCCGGTGGCGTTGTCCGGCGGCAGGAGCGCGAAGCGCGCCCCGGTGGCCGAGCCGATGCTCTCCACCCGCGCCTCCACCGTGCAGTCGGGATAGGCGTCCACCTCGATCTCCGCCGGGCTGCCCACCCGGATGCCGGCGAGCTGCGTCTCCTTGAAGTTGGCCGTCACCCACACGCCGGTGTCGGCGACGATGCTGAGCAGCGGCTGGCCGGGCTGCACGAGCTGCCCGGGCTCCACCTGGCGGCGCGCCACCGTGCCGCTGGCCGGGGCCACGACGTGCGTGTAGGAGAGCTGCAGCGCGGCGTTGTCGCGCGCCACGCGGGCGGCCTCGAGCCGCGCCTGGGCCAGGCGCACGCCGGCCCGCGCCTGCGCCACCGACGAGCCGGCCGCCTCCGCCTGTCGCTGCACGGCGCGCAGGTTGGCGGCGTCCTGGTCGGCCGCGGCCTGCGCCGCGTCCAACGCCTGGCGCGACACGATCTGCTTGGCCGCCAGCTCCTTCGCCCGCGCGAGGTCGGCGTTGGCGCGCGTGAGCGTGGCCTGCGCGGCGGCGATCTGCGCCTCCAGCGCCGACTCGCGGCCGGCCGCCTCGGCCACCGCGGCTCGCGCCTGGCCCGGCGCATCGCCCACGCCCACCGCCGCCTGCGCGGCCTGCAGCTCGGCCTCCGCCTGCGCCAGCCGCAGTCGGTAGTCGGCGTCGTCGATCACGAGCAGCGTGTCGCCCGCGTGCACCGGCTGGTTCTCCTCCACGCGCAGCGACTCCACGTAGCCCCCCACCTTGGCGAGCACGGGGAGGACGTGGCCGTCCACCTGCGCGTTGTCGGTGCTCTCGTGCACGCGTGCGTAGCTCCACTTCTGCCACCCCCAGATGAGGGCGGCGATGGCGGCGATCGCCACCAGGCCGAGCATGATCGGCCGCCGGCGCGACGTGGACTCGGCCCGACGCCCGGCGCGGGCCGGCGCGCTGGGCGCGGCCGGTGGCGCCGCCGTCGCGGTCCCGGCGCGGTCACCGTCCCGATCGAGGTCCTGCTGGATCTGTGTAGCCATGGTTCCTGGAAGAGCGAGTGTGATGGGGACGTTTATGGAAGCTCGGTGACCGTGCCGCCCGCCGCGGCCAGCGTGACGCGGGCGCTGTGCTGCGCGGCCAGCGCATCGACCAGCTGGGTGCGTGCGGTGTTGAGGGCGAGCGAGGCGCTGACGATGTCGGCGTTGCCGCTCACCCCGGCGGCGAAGCGCTCGCGCGCCTGCGCCACTTCCTGTTGGGCCAGGCGCAGCCGCTCGCGCGCCGCCTCCACCTGCTCGCCGGCCGCCGCCAGATCCAGCGCGGCGCTCCGCACCTCGAGTGCCACCTGCTGGCGCAGGTCGCGACGCCGCACGTCGAGCTCGCGCGCCACGGCCTGCTGCTCCTCGACGCGGCTCTCGCGGCGGAAGCCCTCGAAGAGCGGCACCGAGAGCTGCACGCCGTAGGTGTAGGTGTTGAGCAGGTGCGAGTAGTCGAGCCCCGTGCCGCCGTCGTCGATGAAGACGCCGATCGTGGGGAGCCGCTCGGCGCGGATGGCCGCGACGTCGCGGCGCGCCGCCTCGAGCTGGAGCTCCGCCGCACGCACGTCGGCGCGCTGCTGCATGGCCTGCTCGACGATCGGTGCGACGCCCGGCGTGCCGGCGATCGCGGCCGCGGCCGTCGTCGGGGCCAGCGTGTCGGGGATGACGAGGGGCGTGTCGAGCGGCAGGCCGAGGGCGCGGCGCAGCTCGAGCTGCGTGCGGTCGCGATCGGCGCGCGCGGCGATGAGCTGCGCGTGCGCGGAGGCCACCTGCGCCTCGGCGCGCGTCACGTCCAGCCCCACGCCCACGCCCGCCTCGAGCTGGTCGCGGGCGATGCCGAGCAGATCGGCGGCCAGCGCCGAGTCGGCCTCGCGGGCGCGTACCAGCGCCGCGGCGCGGACCGCCCGGATGAAGCTCTGCGCGCCGGCCAGCGCCGCCGACTCGGCGCTGCGCTCGACGACGGCGCCGGCCGCCTCGGCCTCGGTGCGCGCCGTGCGCACGCGGGCCAGCGCCGGCAGGTCGAGCAGCGGCGCGGCGACGCGCCCGCGCACGTCCACCGTGCGCACCGGGCCCTCGATCTGGCCGTTCGGGTCGAAGAGCGGCGGCTGGCCGGGCTCGGTCGGGAAGTCGATGCCGAAGGAGGCGGTGTTGAAGGTGCGCTGGCCGTCGCTCAGCTCGAGCGAGGCGGAGGGGAGCAGGTCGGCGCGCTCCTGGCCAATGCGGGCCTCGGCCTGGGCGGCGCGCAGTCGCGCCGCCTCCACCCCGGCGCTGCGCTCGGCAGCGATGCGCGCCGCGGCGCCGGGCGAGGTGAGCACGACGACGCTGTCGGCCGTGGCGGCCCCACCGGCCGGCGCGACCTGCGCCCCGGCCGTCGCGACGGGGACGAGCAGCGCCGCGGCGAGCGTGGTGGCCACCGTGGTCACGGTGGCGGCGAGGACGGCGCCCGGTCGGCGGCGACGTGAAGCGGCCGGGGAGGCCCGGCCGCGGGAGTTCAGGGACACGGTATCGATCAGGGACAGGTGTGAATCGGGATCAGCGCCCACCGGCCGCGGCGGCCCGCGTCGGCCGCGTCGCGCGCCAGCGCTGGAGCGCGCTCGCGAGGTTGAGGATCGAGTGGTCGAGCCCCTCGGCGAAGTCGGCGAGCCGCTCGTCGACGACGGTCGACTGCCCGTGCAGCGCGCGGCGCCCCTCGGTGAGGGTCTCGTGGATGCGGCGCCATCGTCGCAGCCGCTGCTCCATGAGGTTCGAGAGGAGGTCGGGACGGACGCGATAGTAGTCGCGCCGGTCGCCCGGCCGGCTCACGCGCTCGACGAGGCCGCGCTGCTCGAGGCGTCGCGTGTCGAGGCTGACGCTCGCCTTGCTGACGCCGAGCGTCTCGGCCAGCTCGTCGAGCGAGAGGTCGTCGGGCGAGACGAGCAGGAGGCCGAAGATGCGTCCGGCGATGCGCGGCAACCCGTCCTCGCTGAGGACGACGCCCATGCGCTCGACGAATTCCGAAGCGGCCGGCTTCGTCACGTGAGTCTCCGAGAGTGCGGGGCCGCGGCGCGGCGGCGGGATGGGTGTGACATGTTATACGTTTAATATAAACTAAACGTTTTGAACGACAAGCGGGCGCGGACGATGGAAAGGCGGCCGCGGATCACGCGGTGCGCCGGCGAGCTGCGGAGCTGCGGAACGGCCTGCCGCGGATCACGCCGCGCGCCTCTGGCGCGACCCGGCTCGGTTCCTCGGTACGCCCGAGCTCCTCGCGCCGGTGCTGGCACCAACGCTCATGGGGAACACTGATGCGACGGAGGGGCCGGATGCGACGGATCGTCCCTCGCCGTTCCACGGCTCCGCGCGCCAGGACCGGAACTGGTTCGGGTGGGGTGCTACCCATCCCACGCCGCCTCACGCCGGGACCGGAGAAGCTGGGGGGGTGGGCTCCTCTCCGCTCCGTCCCTCCGCTCACCCGGTCTGGCGCATGGAGCCGAAGGGGCTGAGGAGCTCACCCCCGATCATCCCGGCCCCGGTGCACGGCGCCGTGGACGCCACGGGGAGCGATCCGACGCATCCGGTTCATCCGCTGCATCCGCTTCCCCCATGAGCGTTGATGCTGGCCCACGGCCCGTGGAGCCCCGGCGTATCGAGGAGCCGATCCGCGTGCGCCGCCGGCGCGCGGCGGAGATCCGCGGCAGGCCGTTGGGCAGCTCCGCGGGAGGCAGTTCCGTGATCTCTCGGCTCAGAAGGCGGCGCGCAGGCCGATGGCGATGGTGCGGCCGGGGACGATCGTCACGTTGTCCGGCTCGCCCACCTGGCGGTTGAGCAGGTTGTCGCCCGTGACGAGGAGGGCCAGCCCGCGACCGAGATCGCGGGCGGCGGCGGCGCGGAGCCGGGTGACGCCGTCGTAGTGGTGCCAGTAGTCGCGAAGCTGGGCGCCCACCGGCGCGCTCATCGTCGAGTCGGCGGCGAGATCCTCGACGAGGGCGAGCCGGTCGTAGTTCATCCAGTCCGCGGCGCGTGCCAGCGAGAGCGAGAGGAAGGAGCGGGCGTCGCGCCACGACGCGGTGAGGCTCACCGTGCGCGCCGGCACTTCGAGCATCCGGTCGCCCACGCGGAGGTCGCCGGTGTAGCCGGGCGTGACGCGCTGCACGCGGCTGCGCACGAACGTCACCGCGCTGGCGAGCGAGAGGGGCCCGGCCGTGGCCGTCCCCTGCAGCTCCCAGCCACGGTTCGTGATCTCGCCGAGGTTCTGGAGCTGGTACGTCACGCGGCGGTTGGCTCCCGGCTCGCCGTCGTCGAGCGCATCCGGCGTGACGGCCACCGACTGCACCAGCCCCGACGCGCGCTGGTCGAAGCGGGTGACGTGCAGCGTGAGCGCGCGCCCCACGAAGAGGTCGGCGCCGGCCTCGATGCCGTCCTGCTGCTCGGGCCCGAGCGCGCCCGGCCCCACCAGGCGGCGCATGTCCACCCACGCCGCCTCGTGGGCCAGGGTGCGCGGCTGCCGGATCGCGCGGCCGTAGGCGGCGCGGAGCTTGAGCGTCGCACCGTCCATGTCGCGCACCCACGCTGCGCCGACCATCGGCAGCAGGCTCGCGTGGCTCGACGTGCCGTATCCCTGCGTGTGCTCCAGCCGCAGGCCACCCGTGACGTAGAGCGCCTCCCGCAGCGCCACGCTTCCCTGCGCGCTGAGCCCGGTGTTGCTGCGCCAGGCGGCCGAGGTGGGGTCGTAGCCGGGCGTCGCGCGTCCGAGCGCCGTGAGCGCCATCTCCGTGCGCTCGCGGAGCGCCGAGTGCTCGGCCAGCAGGGTGAGCGTGGCGCTCACCTGGTCGTTCGGCACGAAGCGCCCGCTGCTGCTGACGCGCAGCGTGGCGCGGTCGGCGCCGCCGCGGGCGGCGCGCAGCGCCGAGTCGGTGGCCGAGGGGATCGGGCCCCCCTCGTAGGCGACGTTGGCCAGACGGTAGCCGTCCACCCCCACCACCGCGGTGTGCGTCCAGCGTGCGCTCTGGGCGAAGGTGCCGGTCACTCCCACCGTGTACTGCCGCAGCCGCTGCGGCGCCGTGGAGTCCACCGCGTACATCGCGCCCTCGCCGTAGCGGGCCGCATCGTCGTGCTCCGGCGCCGGCTCGGCGCTGTCGGGGGTGTCCGGCGCCTCCGCGCCGGCGTCCGCCCACGGGTCCGTGCTGCGCACCGGGTCGGTGACGCCGTACGCCGGCGCGGGGGTGATGTCGGGGAGCAGCGGGCTGCGTGGCGCGCCCGCCTGCTCGGCGAAGAATCGCGCCGTGGCGGCGAGCGTCGTGCGCGCGCCGATGAGGCGCGCATCGGCGTGCGCGGCCAGGTGCCGGCTGTCGCCCCGCGGGATGAACTCCCCGATGCCGCTGGCCGAGAGGCCGAGCCCCAGCGAGCGGGCGTCGGAGCCGGCGCGCAGGGTGATGGCGTGGTCCTGCGCCAGCACGCTCTGGCCGGCGACGTCGCTCCGTGCCGCGCCGGCGACGCTGCGCACCGTGAGGCCGGCTCCGTCCGCGGCCACGCCGTCGTGGCGGGTGACGATGTTGACGACGCCGCTGATCGCGTCGGAGCCGTAGAGCGCCGCGCCCTGCGGACCGCGGATGACCTCCACCCGCTCCACCGCCTCGGGAGCGAAGCGCGTCAGCAGCAGCGGGTTCGCCACCTCGATGCCGTCCACGTACACCTTGGGGTAGCTGACGCCGAAGGAGCTGGCCCCGCGGATGCTGCCGTAGCGCGCGACCAGCGTGGAGGGCGACTGCTCCCACAGCCAGAGCCCCGGTATCGCTCCGTCGAGGGCGCGCGCCAGCGTGGCGTCGCCGCGCGCGGTGAGGGCGCGGCCGTCGATGATGTCGAGGGCGATGGGCAGCGGGCGCTGCGGCCCGCCGGCCGCGCTGCCGGTGACGACGATCTCGTCGAGCACGCTCGCCGGCTGCGGCACCGGCGGGGGGAGCGTGTCGGCCAGTGGGGCGCGGCGCGACGGCGCGAGGACGATCTGGTCCGCGCCGGCCACCACGGGCTCCACCGCGGTGCCGCGCAGCAGCGTGGCCAGCGCCTCGCCGGCCGGCACGGCGGCGAAGGCAGCGCAGATGCGGCGGTCCAGCGGCAACAGCTCGGCGCTGTAGGAGAGGCGCAGGCGCGCCGCCACGGCCAGGCGGTCGAGCGCGGTGCGCAGCGAGACGTCGCGCACCTCCAGCGTCACCGGCCGATCGAGCGGCGTGGGCCACGCCCGGACCGTCACGGCGAGTCGGCCGGCGGCGGCGCCCGCGTCGCACCGCGTCGGCGCGGCGCGCGTGCGGACGTCGGAGGAGAACGCGACGCGGGTGGGCGCGGCGCGTGCCGCCGGTCCGGGCGCCACCAGTGCGCACACGGCCAGCACGCCGGCCAGCACGCCGGCGACGGGGCGGCCGTCCCGCCGCGTCCGCCGCGTGCCGCCCGGCATCGTCACCGCCCCGCCGTCCCCGCGGCGCGCACGACGACGGTGTCGCCGCGCCGCTCCAGCTCCGCACCCAGCGCCAGCCCGATGACGTCCAGCACGCGCTCCGCCGGCTCGCCCGCGAACGACGCGGTGAGATGGCGACCGGCGAGCGACGAGTCCTCGACCCGCAGCTCGAGCCCGTACCAGCGCCGCAGCTCGGCGGCCACCTCGGCCAGCGAGGCGTCGCGGAAGACGAGCTGGCCGCGCGTCCACGCCATCGCGTCGTCGCGCAGCGCGCCGCGGCGGGCCACGGCCTGGCCGCCCGCCTCGAGCACGCCGACGTCGCCCTGGTGCAGCACGACGCCGTCGTCGCTCCAGCCGGCTGCCGCGTGCAGCAGCACCGCGCCCTCGCGCACGGCGACCCGCACGCTGTCGTCGTCGTTGCGCACGGTGAACGCCGTCCCGACGTCGCGCACCGCGGCCGCGCCGGCACGCACGGTGAAGGCGTGGGCGTCGTCGTGCCGCACCTCGAAGTACGCCTCGCCGCGGAGCTCCACCTCGCGCGCCGGCGCCGCGTAGTCGGCGGCGACGACGAGACGGCTCCGCGGGCCGAGCACCGCCAGGCTGCCGTCGGGCAGGCGGAGCGAGTCGCGCTCGCCGACGCCGGTCTCGTAGACGCGTGCCTGGGCGAGCGCCGGCGCCTCGTCGCCGCGCCGGGCACTCCACCACGCCAGCGCGGCGGCCGACGCCACGGCGATCACCGCCGCCGCGCGCAGCGCCGGCGCGCGCCAGTGGGGCACCGGCCGTGGCTCGGCGGCGCGCCCGGCGCCGTCGGGGGACGGCCGGTGCAGCCGTGGCAGCGGCGCGTCGCCATCCCGCCGGGCCCGCGCCCGCGCCAGCGCCGCCTCCACGTCGATCTCCGCGGCCGGCGTCACGGCCAGCCGGTCGAGCGTCTCGTCGAGCGCGCGGACGAGCGCCGCGTCCTCGGGGTGCGCGGCCAGCCAGCGGCGCACCCCCTCCACCTCCTCCACCGGTGCCTCGTCGGCGAGATAGCGCGCCAGCGCCTCCCACTCGGGGGCGCCGCCGGCCTGGTGCAGGTCGCGGGAAGGGGGCTCGTGGGACGGGGGAGCAGGCATCGCAGCACTATATACACCGCGCCGCGGGAATTCCCTACTCGCCCCCGGCCCTTCCGAACTCCGCCGCCGGGCGCCTGTATTTCACGCGATGCCCGACCTCGACCTCCTCGCGCGCCTGCGGGCCGGCGACGCCGACGCCTTCGACGAGATCTTCCGCGCCTGGTACGCGCCGCTCGTCCGCACGGCGGACGCCATGCTGCGCGACCGCGCCGTGGCCGAGGAGCTCGTGCAGGACGTGCTGCTGGAGCTGTGGCGCCGCCGCGAGTCGCTGACGGCCGACGGCTCGCCGCAGGCGTACCTCTTCCAGTCGGTACGCAACCGCGCGCTCAACCACCTGCGCCACGCGCGCGTGGCCCGGCGCGGCGAGCCGCACCTGATGGTGGAGCCGTCGCCGCGCCCGGCGGCCGAGGCGCGACTCGTGGAGGCGGAGATCGAGGTGGCGCTGCGCGCGGCGGTGGACGCCCTCCCGCCACGCTGCCGCGAGGTCTTCGAGCTGAGCCGCGTCCATGGCCTGCGCTACAGCGAGATCGCGCAGACGCTGGGCGTCTCCGTGAAGGCCGTGGAGGCGCAGATGGGGAAGGCGCTGCGCACGCTGCGCGAGCGGATGGCGCCGTGGCTGCCGAAGGGCGGGCGCCTGTGAGCGGCGCGGCCGCGGTCGGCGCCGACACCCGGCGCCGAGGGCCCTGGGGTGCTATCCTTTGGACGATCCTCGTTGCATCACGACCACTGTTGCAACACTCAACGGTCGCACCAGCCGTGCGACGGAGCCCGATATGGCCGGACAGCTTCGCCAGCAGCTCAAGCAGCGCCGACCCTTCCGCAGCATCGAGGCGGAGGTCTTCCTGAACGTCCTCCGCACCTCGACCACCTTCGTCGGACAGCTCGTGGAGGTGCTGCGCCCCTACGAGCTCACGCAGCCGCAGTACAACGTGCTGCGCATCCTGCGGGGCGCCGGCGCGGCGGGGCTGCCGTGCGGCGAGGTGGGCGAGCGCATGGTGAGCCGCGAGCCCGACGTCACGCGCCTGCTGGACCGCATGGAGCAGCGCGGCCTGGTGGCGCGGGCCCGCGACGCCGCCGACCGTCGCGTCGTGACGGCCCGGCTCACCCCCGAGGGGCTGCGCCTGGTCGATGCGCTCGACGAGCCGGTGGAGGCACTGCACGCGCGCCAGCTCGGGCACCTCTCGGCCGACGAGCTGCGCACGCTGAACATGCTGCTCGAGTCGGCGCGCAACGAGCGCTCGATGGACGGGGAGGTCGACGAGGAGATGGTCGAGGCGGAGGACTGAGCCCACCGGGACGCGCCCGGCGGGCCGTCGCTCCCCACCGCGTCAGCGGTGGTGGTGGTCGTCGCGTAGTGTGAGGCGGTCGCTGTTGTCACGACCATTTCACGCGCCGTGGCTGGCCGACGCCCATCGCCCCGGCCCGTCCGCCGCCCTGCCCCGACCTCGTGAGGAGCCGCCCATGTCGCATCGCGTGCTGGCCAGGCGATCCCCCCTCCTGCGTGCCGCCCTGGCCGCCCTCCTGGCAGCCGGCGTGCCGATCGCCGCGTTCGCCCAGCCGACCCGAGAGCCGCCGCCGCCCCGCAATCTGCAGGTGCTGCCGAAGGACATCCCGCGCGGCTCGCTGACGCGCATCATGCGCGGCTTCACGCAGGCGCTCGGCGTGCGCTGCCAGTACTGTCACGTCCCCGCCGCGACGCCGGGGGACGGGCAGGAGCGGCTGGACTTCGCGCTCGACGACAAGCAGACCAAGCGCACCGCGCGCTTCATGCTGCGCATGGTGGACAGCCTCAATCGCGCCGTGCTGCCGACGCTCGCCACGCGCCACGATCCGCCGGTGCGCATCGCCTGCGTCACCTGCCACCGCGGCTCCCCGCTGCCGCAGACGCTCGATGTCGTGCTGGCCGAGACGATCGACCGCGCCGGCGTCGACTCGGCGGTCGCGCGCTACCGGGAGCTGCGTGAGAACATGGTCTCGGGGCGCTACGACTTCCGCGAGACGACGCTGAACGAGCTGGCGGCGCGGCTGGCCGACGGGGGGCGCACGGCCGAGGCGATCCGGATGCTGCAGATGAACCAGGAGTTCTATCCGAACTCCGCCGCGATCGACGTGGCGCTGGGCGACGTGTACCGGCAGCGCGGCGAGCGCGACCAGGCGATCGCGCACTATCGCGCGGCGCTGGTGAAGCAGCCGGAGAATCGGCAGGCACAGCGACGGCTGGACGAGCTGCAGCGGGAGCGGCCGCCGGAGCGGTGAGGGGAAGCGACGAGGGGAGAGGGAGGAGGGTACGCCGAGCGACGATTCGGTGATGCTCGTGTGGTGCGTGGGGGCGATCGTGGAATTCGGGGGGGGCCCCGCGCCCCGGTCCATCCGCCGCACCCTCGCCGCTCGCCGCTCGCCGCTCGCCGCTCGCCGCTCCTGCCCGCCACTTCCCTCGCCTCTCCTTTCGGGTAGACTTCGGGCCCGCCCCCCCCTCCCCGTCGTCCTCCCGATGCGCTCCACGCAGCTCACGCTGCTCCGGACCGTGCTCCACGCCGCACAGGCGGCCTGCGAGCACGGCGCTGCCGCCACACTCGATTCCGCCCACCTGCGCGCGCTGCTCTTCGAGCGGCTGCTGGAGGGCGGCTGCACGCTGCTCGAGCCGATGGGCGAGCCGGGGCAGGGGCGGCTGCTGCGGCTCGACGACGCCGTCGTGCGCACGGAGCGGGTCGCCCTGCCGGTGCCGGGCGGCGGCCGTCGCCGTGCCCCGCGGCCGCCCGACCTCCGCATCTGGGCGCCGGAGCGGCTGGAGCTGGACGTGCACGCACGCGGCACCTTCGCGCGGCCCGGGCGCGAGGCCGGCGCGGTGTTGCTGCAGCGGCTGGCCCGGCTCGGCCGACGGGAGAGCGACGCACTCCTGCTCGCCTGCGACCGGCGCAGCTACGACCGCCTGCGCTGGTTCCCCGGTCGGGCTGCAGTGGCGACCGACGACGCCCAGGGTGGGCTCGCGCGGCGCCGTCGCGAGTCCGTGCGGAGTGACGGCGACGAGCCGAGCGCGCTGCGTGCCCTCTGCGCCGCGGTGCTCCCCCCGTCCGCCTCACTCGGCGCGGAGCCGACCGAGCATGCGGTCGAGGTCGGCCGGGGGACGGTGTACGAGGCGCGTGCGGTGGTCACGCCGATGGTGTTCGGAGTGCAGCGCGTAGTGGCGGCGCTGTGGCTCAGAGGTGGCGCGAGATCACGGTCCGAGCTCGACACCGAAGCACTCCAGCTCGACGCCTTCGCGTCCTGACGCGTGGCTCCGGGCGCCGTCTGTCGCCCTTGCGTGCGATATATCGACAATGTATCGTCTGGCGCGGCGATATATCGCCGACCTATCTCTGAGTGGAGGGAGCGACATGTTCGGTTCGATGCACGCCGAGTGGGGCTGCCGCGGCCGGGGGCGCGGCGGCTGGGGCTTCGACCCCGACTTCAGCGCCTGGTTCGGGGGTGGGCCCGGCGCACAGCACGGGCGCGGCCCCCGCGGACGCGGCGGCCGCATGTTCGAGCAGGGGGACCTCAAGTACGTCATCCTCCGCCTGCTCGACGAGAAGCCCCGGCACGGCTACGAGATCATCAAGGAGCTCGAGGACCGCTTCGGCGGCGCCTATTCTCCCAGCCCTGGCACGGTCTACCCGACGCTGACGATGCTCGAGGACCTGGGCTACGCCAGCGCCCGGACGGAGGAGGGCGGGCGCAGGATCTACGAGATCACCGACGCCGGGCGCCAGTACCTCCAGGAGCACCGCTCCACGGTGGAGGAGATCTTCGAGCGCATCGCCCACTTCGGCGCCCGATTCTTCAGCGAGCCGATGATGGAGCTCAATCACGCCTTCAAGGACCTCGGCCGCGCCACCTACGGCGCCGCCACCCGCACCCCGCGCGACGCCGAGCGCGTGAAGCGCATCGCGGAGATCCTGCGTCGCGCCGCTGCGGAGATCACGGCGCTCTGACCCCCGCGCACGGGCCGGCCCCCGGACTGCGGGTGGCCCTCCCGTTCCGCGGCGACGCGCCGTGGGTGGCACGAGGCGCGGCGGTCGCGAGCCGGCCGGCTCGCCCCCGTTCGTTAGGCTCCTCGGTGCCCGCGGCGCAGGAGCGCCCCGGCGCGGGCGCGCGATGAGACGCCGAGCTTGGCGAGCACCTGCTCCACATGGTTGCGCGCGGTGTAGGGGCTGATCGCCAGGACGCGTGCGATCTCGGCGTTCGACAGGCCATCCGCGAGGCAGCCGGCGACCGCCGCCTGGCGGTCGGTGAGGCCATAGCGCAGCCGGAGCCGGCTCGCCGTCAGCGCCTGCGCCGCCCGGGTCGCGCGCACCGCGTCCGGCAACTCGCGCTGCACGTCGGTCGCCTCCGTCGCGCGCTCGTCCGTGTCGGCCGGCGGCTCCGGCATGGCGGTGCCGCCGAGTACAAGCACCGGCAGGTCGCAGCCGCCGCGCCGCAGGGTGCGGAGCTGCGCCAGCGCCGCGCGGTCGCCCGCCGTCGCGTCCACCACCAGGAGGTCGTGCGCCTCGCCGGCGCAGAGGGCGAGCGCCTGGCGTGGGCTCCGGGCCACGCGCACCTGGTGCCCGTCGCGCTCGAGCAGCGTGCGCAGCGCGGCGGTGACATGGGGAGCTCGCTCGATGAGCAGGAGGCGCGGCATGGGGTCGGGGAACGGTGCGCCCCAAGTATCCGGGTCTCCCCTCGGCGACGCATGGGTTGACTCACCCAAGCGGCGCGTCGTCCCGGTCGGCACCGTGCGACGCTCACCCGCCGGCCCTCGCCCGCCGGCCGGCGGCCGCAGTCGGGATGCCTCGCCGCCGCGACCGGCCTAACGTGGCAGCGCCAGGTGCACCATCACCGTCCCACCGCCCGCGCCCGGCGCGAACCCGAGGCGCGCGCCGGGGGGCCACGGGACGCGCTGCCACCGCTCGCCGGCACCGGCCGCGCCGAGGACCCCGCCGATCGCGGTCGTCGTGACGAGCACGCCGGCGATGCCCAGCCCCACGACCGGCGCCCCCATGATGCAGCCGTCGCAGTCCGACGCCAGGTCGTCCGCGAGGACGAGCACCGCCGCGCCGGCGAGCACTGCGCCCGTGAGGAACCCCACTCCCGCCCCGCGAAGCGCGCGTTCCGTGCGGTCGGTCCGGCCGCGGCTCACCCAGAGCGCGCGCGCGACGTCCGTGGGCACGGTGAGCAGCGCGCCGTCGTCCTTCCGTACGACGAACGCGGCGCTGTCGCGCCGCACCAGCGTACCCACGACACGCACGCGCCCGGCCGCGTCGATGCGCACGCGCGTCCCGCTGTCGGGGAGCAGTGGCGACGCGGCGGGGGACTGTGCGCCGAGCGGTGGTGCAGCGGGGACGAGCATGATCGCCAGCGCGGCGGCCGCGGCGAGGCACGCACGATGGGCGGCGCGAGCCGCGCGAGCGACGCGCGGCCGGGAGCGGAGCGTGGTCGGGCGGGACACGCGACGTGGCGGGAGGAGGCACGGCAGGCGTGACACCCGCCGCATCGCCGGCATCACGCCCGCAACATAGCGCACTGTCCGTCGGTCGGACGCCGGCCGGCACGCGCGACGCCGGCGCGGCCGCTACTGCACCTCCAGCAGCTCCACCTCGAAGACGAGGATCGAGAAGGCGGGGATGTCGCCGTACGGGCGCGCGCCGAAGCCGAGCAGCGGCGGGATGATGATCTGCCGACGACCACCCGGCTGCATGCCGACCAGGCCGATCTCGAAGCCGGGAATGGCTTCCCGCCGGCCGAGCGTGAACTGGAGGGGCTGGTCGTCCGGCGACTGCTCCATCAACCGGCCGCTGGAGAGCCAGAGGGTGTAGTGCGCCGACACTGCGGAGTTCGATGCGACGGCATCCCCTTCGCCCACCGCCAGGTCACGGATGTAGACGCCGCTCGGCAGCCGCGTGCTGGCCGCGAGGTCCACGTCGAGCGACGACGCGAAGGTGGCATCCGCGACGTCGGTGATCGGCGCCGTCGGACGGTCGCTCGTGCCGCACGCGGCGGCGAGGAGCGGGAGGGCGACGGCGAGGCCGCGGGCGGCGCGAAGCAGGCGTGGGAACATGGGCGGGGCGGAAGGAAGTGGGACGGCGGCGTGCCAGGGATACCCCGGCAGCGGCGTGAAGGTCACGACGCCGGGCGCCGCGCCCCCGTCGCCGCTCAGCGTACCTCCATGACCTCGATGACGAAGACGAGCACCGAGTTCGGCGGCACGGAGCCGTACGTCCGCGGGCCGTAGCCGAGGGCGGGTGGCAGGACGAGCTGCCGCCGCCCACCCTCGTGCATGCCGACCACGCCGCGTTCCCACCCGGGGATCACCTGGCCGCCGCCCACCCGGAAGGTGACGACGGACGGCTCCGGCCGCGGCGGCTCGAGCGGCGAGCCGTTCGGCAGCCAGCCGGTGTAGCGCACCGTGACCTGGTCGCCCCGCTGCACCGCCTCGCCGCCGCCGACGGCGAGGTCGCGGTAGTAGAAGCCGCCCGGCGAGCGCGTGCTCGCCGCGAGGTCCACGTTCAGCGACGGGGCGAACATCGACGGCTGCAGCTCGTCCACCCGCAGGCCGGGGGAGGCGCAGCCGGCGAGGGCGACCAGGAGCGCGGCGAGCGCACCGGCACGCCGCCGCGGTGCGCGTCCGCCGCGGGCCGCGATGCTCACTGGCGGGTCCGCACGAGCTGCTCGGCCATGCGGATCGCCTCGTACGCGTTCACCACCGCGCCGGTGGTCGAGAGGGTGCCGAAGGGGACGAGCTCGCCGCCGGGCGCGGCGCCCGGCGGCACCACGCGCAGGTCGGTGTAGCGCGTGGCCGACTCGAGGATGATGCGCTTCACGTCGGCCGCGGTGAGCTGCGGATAGTACGCCATGAGCAGCGCGGCGAGGCCGCTGACGACCGGCGCGGCCATGCTCGTGCCGCTCTCGCGCTCGTAGCCGCCGCCGGGCACGGTGGAGAGGATGTCCACGCCGGGGGCGAAGACGTCCACCTGCTGCTGGCCGTAGTTGGAGAAGGTGGCGGGGAGGCTCTCGCCCCCCTTCCACGACGAGGCGCCGACCTCGATCCAGTTGGCCGCACGCCCGCCGTCGGCGTAGACGGGCGTCGGGTAGTTCTCGGCCGCCGCCAGGTCCTCGCCGTCGTTGCCGGCGGCGTGGATCATCAGCACGCCCTTCGACTCGGCGTACTTCACCGCCGCGTCCACCGCCGCCTTCCGCGGCGAGTGCGACTTGCCGAAGCTCATGTTGATGATCTGCGCGCCGTTGTCGGCCGCGTAGCGGATGGCGTTGGCGACGTCCTTGTCGCGCTCGTCGCCGTCGGGCACGGCACGCACGGCCATGATGCGCACGGCGGGCGCGATGCCGTCGATGCCGGTGTCGTTGCGCACCGCGCCGATGATGCCGCTGACGTGCGTGCCGTGCGTGGCGTCGGGCCCCATGACGTCGGTGTTGCCGTAGCGGCGCTGCGTGACGTCGGCGAAGTCGTCGCCGACGATGGCGCGCGGGTCGTACGTGGGGTCGTAGCCGTACTCCAGCTGGCTCTCCAGCGCCTTGCGCGCCTCGGCCACCACCGCCGGCGTGATCCCCTGCGCCGCCATGTTCAGGTAGATCTGCCGCGCCTGGCCGAGCTGCGCGGTGGTGGGCTGGTACGCCTCCACGCGCTCCGGCGTCAGCGAGTCGGTGCCCAGCGCGGTGCGCAGCGTCGACATCACGCCGTCGACGAGGGGACCGATCATGCGGATCTGCTGCATCTGCTGCTCCGCCTCGCCGCGCCGCCGCTCGAAGTCCGCCTTGATCGCCGCGCACTGCTGCGCGTCGGGGGCCGGGAGCGTCGCCGTCGACGGGTTGGTGCAGCGCGCGTAGAGTCGCGTGATCTCGAAGGTGTCGTAGTGCACGTCGCGCCCGTCGGCGCCGCCGATGAAGTTCCAGCCGTGGACGTCGTCGGTGTAGCCGTTGCCGTCGTCGTCCTTGCCGTTGCCGGCCACCTCGCGCGCGTTGGTCCAGAGGTTGGCGCGCAGGTCCACGTGCGCGGTGTCCACCCCGCCGTCGATCACGGCGACGACGACGGTGCGCGCCGGCTGCCGGCCGGCGAGCAGCTCGCGCTCGGCGCGGCGCAGCGCGATCCCCGGCACGCCGGCGGTGGTGTCGAGCAGCTGCCAGTCGCGCGCCGGCTCCTGCGCCGTCGGTGCTGCCGGCTCCGGGGGCGTGGGCGCCGGTGTGGCGGCGGGCGGCGCGGCGGGCGGCGCGGCGGGCGCCGGCACCGGGGTGGGCGCCGGGCTCGGCGCCGGGGCGGCCGGGGCGCAGGCCGCGAGCAGGAGGGCCCCGAGGCCGAGGCGGAGGCGGAGCATCATGGGTGCGGGAGCTGACGGTCGGAGACGGCCGTCCAGCGTGGCGGCCGGTGCGCGGACGGGGCGCGCCTGCCGCGCCGCCCCGCGCCTCGCTGCATCTTCGCCGCGGGAACGCGCCGGGGGAAGCTCCCGCCCACCCGTCCGGAACCCGCCCGGACGGCCTGCCACGGATCTACGCGGCGCGACCCGGCTCGGCTCCGTGGTACGCCCGAGCTCCTCGCGCCGGTGCTGGCATCAACGCTCATGGGGAACACGGATGCGTCGGAGGCTCCGGATGCGTCGGATCGCGCCGCTCCCTTCCACGGCTCCGCGCGCCAGGACCGGAAATGATTGGGGTGGGGTGCTACCCATCCCACGCCGCCTCGCGCCAGGCCAGGCACCCGTCTCCGCGGAACACGACCGGCCCCGCATCCCCCCACATCCCTCGTCGCGCACCGCGTCCATCCTGTTCATCCTAGTCATCCTGTCTGCGCGAGCGCAGCGAGCGGCCGTGCGCTGAGCCGTGAAGAGACAGGATGAACAGGAGGAACAGGATGAAAGAACGTGAGTGAAGCGGGGCACTCCGCCCGACGTCCACGTTCCTCCGCGTCCTCCGCGTCTCCGCGTGAGACTCGGTCGTGGTCGTTGGCCCGGGCGCGAGGAGGGTGAGCCGATCCGGAGCCTACCCCCGATCAGGTCCAGTCCCGGCGCACGGCGCCGTGGAAGGGAGCGGCGCGATCCGAAGGATCCGTGCTCGTCCGCAGCATCCGCTCCCCTCACGAGCGTTGATGCCCGCCCACGCCCCGAGCAGCCCCGGCGTACCAAGGAGCCGAGCCGCGGCCATCTCCGCGTGATCCGCGGCGGCAGCTCCGTCGTGCGCGTCGCGCGCCGACGAGCGAGCGGCGGCGGTCGGGTCAGGGTGCGCGGCGGGTCACGTCCACTCGGTGATCTTCTCGCCGTCGCCGTCGGTGAAGTTGCCGACGATGATGAAGATCAGGTCGATCAGCGCCCAGATCCCGAGACCGCCGAGGGTGAGGAGCTGGAGGATCCCCGTGCCGATCTTGCCGACGTAGAAGCGGTGTGCACCGAAGACGCCGAGGAAGAAGCAGAGCAGGAACGCGGGGAGGATGCGCTTCTCCGACTGCGACGCGCCGGCCACCGCGGGCTGCATCACCCCGCAGCGCGGGCAGACCACCGCCATCGCGTCGATGGAGGTGCCGCAGGTCGGGCAGAACTTGGTGGGACGTGCGGGCGCGTAGGTGGACATCGGCGAGACTCCGGAGGACGGGGACAGGGAGGGGGATGGCGCCCCGGGGACGTTCGCAGGCGCGCCCACGATAGGGTCGGCCGGGGCCGCCTGGCAACCCTCCGGCCGTGTCGCCCGCGGCGAGGCGCGGCGCCGCCGCCGCGCCGTGTCACGCCGACGCGCGTGCTCCGGAAGTCGACGTCGTCCACCGCTTGACCTCGTGCCGGGCCCGCCTAGATTCGCAGCCCATGCATCGCGGTCGGACCCTCCTCCTTACCAGTGCCCTCGGCCTCTTTATCGGTCGGGGGCTCTCGTGCCTGGGAGGCAGGCCCGCATAGCGCGGCGTCATGCGAACGGCCCCTCCCATGCCACGGCGTGGGAGGGGCCGTTCTGCTTCACGGCGTCCCGCTCCCCGCCCGGTCTGGTGGGGCCGCTCGCGTGGTCGGCGCGCGTGCTGTCCGGCGTCATCCCGTACACCACGCACCATCGAGCCCACCATGCCCACCCCGCCCACCCCACCGTCCGTCCCGGACGCCTCTCCGGGCCGCTGCCTGAACGTGCCCGACCGGGGCGTCGCGCCGGGCAGCGCCTCGCGCCTGCCGCGCTGGCGCGCCCCCGAGCGGCCGGCCACACCGCCGCGCGAGCCGACGGCGTTCCCGCGCTCCGAGTGCGCCGTGCCGCAGGCCGACGGAGCCGCCTGATGCGACGCCCCTCCTCCACCGGCGAGGTGCCGGACGCGCCGCCCGCGTCCGCCGGCGCCGACCGCGTCCGCGTCTTCGACACCACGCTGCGCGACGGCGAGCAGGCGCCCGGCTGCACGCTCACCCTCCCCGAGAAGCTCGCCGTGGCCGAGCAGCTCGCCCGCCTCGGTGTGGACGTCATCGAGGCGGGATTCCCGGCGTCCTCGCCGGGCGAACGCGAGGCCGTGGCGGCGATCGTCGAGCGCGTGGGGCGCGCCGACGGGCCGGTGCTCTGCGGCCTGGCGCGCGCCAGCGCCGCCGACATCGACGTCTGCGCCGCCGCGCTCGCCGGCGCGCCACGCCGCCGCATCCACACCTTCATCGCGACCTCGGACGTGCACCTGCGCCACAAGCTGCGGCTGACGCGCGAGGAGGTGCTGCGCCGCGCCGCCGAGGCGGTGGCGCACGCGCGCACGCACGCCGACGACGTCGAGTTCAGCCCCGAGGACGCCTCGCGCTCCGACGTCGGCTTCCTCTGCGAGGTGCTGGCCGCGGCGCGCGACGCCGGCGCCACCACCCTCAACATCCCCGACACCGTCGGCTACGTCACGCCCGACGAGTACGCGGCGCTCATCGCCCGCGTCTGCGCGCTGGCGGCCGAGCGGCCCGGCACCGTCGTCTCCACGCACTGTCACGACGACCTCGGCATGGCGGTGGCCAACTCGCTGGCCGGCGTGCGCGCCGGCGCGCGGCAGGTGGAGTGCACGGTGAACGGCATCGGCGAGCGGGCCGGCAACGCGGCGCTCGAGGAGATCGTGATGGCGCTGCACACGCGCGCCGCGCACTTCGGTGCGGACACCGGCGTGCGCACCACCGAGCTGTCGGCCACCTCGCGGCTCGTCGCCCACTGTACCGGCGTCGCCGTCCCACCCAACAAGGCCGTCGTCGGCGCCAACGCCTTCGCCCACGAGGCGGGGATCCACCAGGACGGCATGCTCAAGCACCGCGACACCTACGAGATCATGACTCCCGAATCCGTCGGCGCCGGCGGCACGCGCCTCGTGCTCGGCAAGCACTCCGGGCGCAACGCGCTCCGCCGCCACCTCGCCACGCTCGGCTTCGAGCTGGACGACGCGGCCTTCCTCACCGTCTTCGAGCGCTTCAAGGCGCTCTGCGACCGCGACAAGACGGTGGACGAGCAGGAGCTCGCCGCGCTCGCCATGCTCGCCGGCGCGGCCGTGGCCGGCGGCGCGAGGGCCACCGCATGACGCCGCGCACGCTCTTCGACAAGGTGTGGGACGCGCACGTCGTCACCGCGCCGACGGCGAGCACGCCGGCCGTGCTCTACGTGGACCTGCACCTCGTGCACGAGGTGACGTCGGCGCAGGCGTTCACCGAGCTGCGGCGGCGCGGGCTCCGCGTGCGGCAGCCCGGGCGCACCGTGGCGACGATGGACCACTCCTCGCCCACCGAGCCGATCGCCCCCAACGCCGGCCGCACGCTGGCCCAGCTGCCGATGGCGGACGATGCGGCGCGCGCCCAGCTCGCGCAGCTCGAGCGCAACTGCGCCGAGTTCGGCGTGCCGCTCTATGCCCTGGGCGACGCGCGGCAGGGGATCGTGCACGTCATCGGCCCCGAGCTCGGGCTCACGCAGCCGGGGATGACGGTGGTGTGCGGTGACAGCCACACCAGCACGCACGGCGCGGTGGGGGCGCTCGCCTTCGGCATCGGCACCTCGCAGGTGGCGCACGTGCTGGCCACGCAGTGCCTGCTGCAGAGCCGGCCGCGCACCATGGAGGTGCGCGTCGACGGCCGACTGGGCGACGGGGTGAGCGCCAAGGACCTCATCCTCGCCATCATCGCCCGGCTCGGCGTGGGCGGCGGCACCGGGCACGTGCTGGAGTACCGCGGCGATGCCGTCGCCGCGCTCTCCATGGAGGAGCGGATGACCGTCTGCAACATGTCCATCGAGGCGGGGGCGCGCGCCGGGATGATCGCGCCGGACGACACCACGTTCGAGTACCTGGCCGGCCGCGCGCACGCGCCGCGCGGGGCGGACTGGGACGCCGCCGTCGCCCACTGGCGCACGCTGCGCACGGACGACGGCGCGACGTTCGATGCGTCCGTCACGCTCGACGCACGCGCCATCCAGCCGATGATCACCTACGGCACCAACCCCGGCATGGCGGTGCCGATCACCGACCGCGTCCCCGACCCGGACCGGATCGCCGACGCCGGCGACCGCGCCGGCGCGCACCGCGCGCTGCGCTACATGGGGCTCGCGCCGGGCCAGCCGCTGCTCGGCACGCCCGTGGACGTCGTCTTCCTGGGCAGCTGCACCAACTCGCGGCTCAGCGACCTGCAGGCCGCGGCGCGCGTGCTGCGCGGGCGGCGCGTGGCGCCCAACGTCCGCATGCTCGTCGTCCCCGGCTCGCAGCAGGTGAAGCGCGCGGCCGAGGCGAGCGGGCTCGATCGCATCTTCCGCGAGGCGGGCGCCGAGTGGCGCGAGGCCGGCTGCTCGATGTGCATCGCCATGAACGGCGACGCGCTGCGCCCCGGCCAGCTCGCCGTCTCCACGTCCAACCGCAACTTCGAGGGGCGCCAGGGCGCCGGCGGGCGCACGATGCTCGCCAGCCCGCTCAGCGCCGCCGCCGCCGCCGTCACCGGCGTGCTCACCGACCCCCGTACCCTCCCCACCGCCTGATGCCGCGCGAGCCCTACACCGCGTTCACGTCGCGCTACGTCGCGCTCCCGCGCGAGAACGTGGACACCGACCAGATCATCCCGGCGCGCTTCCTCAAGACCACGGACAAGGCAGGCCTCGCCGAGGCGGTCTTCCACGACTGGCGCTTCAACGCCGACGGCACGCTCAATGAGCGGCCGTTCGTCCTGGACCGGCCGGGCATG
>DASTRO010000073.1:0-6574 GCA_035761165.1 Gemmatimonadaceae bacterium
GAGGAGCGGGAGGGATAGGAGCGGGAAGAGGGAAGAGGGAAGAGGGAAGAGGGAAGAGGGCGCGGGGTACGGGTCGCGGCGCGGGGCCCCCCCCGACTACCACGATCGCCCCGACCGCCTGGCCGACCACCATCGAAACATCGCCCGGCGGTCCCTCTTCCCTCTTCCCTCTTCCCTACTCCCTCTTCCCCGGCCCACCTCTTGCGACCTGCCGCCCGACGCCATGCACCGCGAGCACCACCGCTGGTACAGCCCGTCGCTCGACCGCGACATGGAGCTGCTCGTGTTCGGGCACGGTGGGGCGCGCATGCTCGTCTTTCCCACCTCTCAGGGGCGCTTCTACGAGTGGGAGGACCGCGGGATGGTGCACGCCCTCGGCGAGCACGTGGCGCGCGGGTGGGTGCAGCTCTACTGCGTGGACAGCGTGGACGCCGAGAGCTGGTACGCGTGGTGGAAGCACCCGGTGGAGCGGGCGCGGCGGCAGTCGGCGTATGAGAGCTACCTGCTGCACGAGGTGCTGCCGCTCAGCCGGCACCGCAACCCGAACCCGTACCTGATCACCACCGGGGCGAGCTTCGGCGCGTACCACGCGGCCAACCTGGCCTTCCGGCACCCGCAGCTGGTGGGGCGCATGATCGGGCTGAGCGGCCTGTACGACATCTCGCGGCAGACCGGCGGCTATTCGGAGCACGAGGTCTACTTCCACAACCCGTCGCACTACCTGCAGCACGAGCACGACCCGTGGCGGCTGGATGCGCTGCGGCGCCTCGACATCATCCTCGCCATCGGGCGCGACGACCCGATGCGCCCGAACAACGAGCACCTCTCGCGCGTGCTCTGGGATCGCGGCATCGGCAACGCGCTCCGTCTCTGGGACGGCTGGGCGCACGACTGGCCCTGGTGGCGGGAGATGATCGTGCGGTACGTGGGTGGGCATGACTGAAGCAGGAAAGCAGGAAAGCAGGAAAGCAGGGAGCAGGAAACAGGGAGCAGGGCATGCCGAGGCCGCTTTCCCGCTTTCCCGCTTCCCTGCTTTCCCGCTTCCCTGCTTCCCTGGTCCCTTCTCCCAGGAGCTCTCCGTGCCTCGCAAGATCGGTCTCCTCGTCGGCCGGGAGTGGTCCTTCCCACCGGCCTTCATCGACGAGGTCGCGCGTCAGGACGCCGACGTCACCGCCGAGTACGTGCAGCTCGACGCCGCACGGATGGACGAGCCGTGCCCGTACGACCTGGTCATCGACCGCATCTCGCACGAGGTGCCGTACTACCGCACCTGGCTCAAGAAGGCCTCGCTCGACGGCTGCGTCGTCGTCAACAACCCGTTCATGTGGACGGCCGACGACAAGTTCTTCGGCGCGGCGCTGGCCACCCAGCTCGGCGTCGCCAGCCCACGGACCGTCGCGCTGCCCAACAAGGAGTACGTGCCGGGGATCAAGCACGACGAGAGCCTGCGCAACCTGCGCTTCCCGCTGGATTGGGCCGGGCTCGTCGAGTACGTCGGCCTGCCGTGCGTGCTGAAGGACGCGCACGGCGGCGGCTGGACGAACGTCTACGTCTGCCACTCGCTGGAGGAGCTGCTGCACCACTACGACCACTCCGGCCGCCTGACGATGGTGGTGCAGGAGTTCATCGAGTGGGAGCACTTCGTGCGCTGCATCTGCATCGGGCAGGAGCACGTGCTGCCGATGAAGTACGACCCGCGCGAGCGGAAGTACCACGTCGAGCACGAGCACCTCACGCCGGCGCTCGGCGCGCGCATCGTGAACGACTCGCTGACGCTCTGCCGCGCGCTCGGCTACGACATGAACTCGCTGGAGTTCGCCGTGAAGGACGGCGTGCCGTACGCCATCGACTTCATGAACCCGGCGCCGGACATGGACGTCTATTCGCTCACCCCGCACTACTTCGAGTGGGCGGTGCGGACGATGGCGGCGATGGCCATCTGCCTGGCGACGGCGGAGCGGCGGCCGCCGGAGATGCGGCGCGGCGGCTTCCTCGTCGGCCGGCGCTTCGCCGGGATCGACGAGCGGGTGGCCGGCGGTGGCGATGGCCGGGAGCCGGCGGGCGCGGCGGAAGCGGCGGGTGTGACGGACGTGGCGGGCGCGGCGGGCGCGGCGGGCGCGAACGCCACGAGCCGTCGCTCCGGCGCACGGTCGGCGTCAGGGGCAGCCGGTCGGGCGGGCACGGCGGCCGCGCGCGCCGCGACGACGGGCGCCGCCAAGCGGGGAGCGACGAAGGCGGCCGCGACCGGCGCCGCGAAGGGCGCCGCGCGGAAGACCGCGGCGCCCAAGACCGCGGCGCCCAAGACCGCGGCGCGGAAGACCGCGAAGGGGAGCGCGACGGAGGCACCGCCGGCGCCCGCGCCGGACGCGGTACGCAGGACGCCGGAGGGCGCGGGGAGAGATGGCGCGAGGAGTGGGACGACCCGTGGCGCGACCCGCCGGAGCAGGGGTGGCGACGGGAGCGCCCGGAGCGGCGAGTCGTGAGCGCAACCGCGGCGGTCGAACCCGCGCCCGACCCGGCGGCCGACTACCACGACCTGCTGACGGCGGGCGGTGGCGGCGAGCAGCTCGCCGCCGACTCGCAGGGGCAGCTCGACCGCCAGCTGGCGCAGCGCGGGCTCTTCTTCGGCGACCGCCCGCTCTGCACGGTGCTGCGCCCGCGCTTCCTGCGCGCCGCGCAGTACGACTTCCTGCAGCGGCGGGCGGCGCTCGTTCTCGGCGCGTTCACGACCGCGTACCGCGCGGCGATGCGCGACGCCGCGTTCCGGGCGCAGTTCCGTCTCGCCGCCTGGGAGGAGGCGCTCGTCGCCGACGCGCCCCGCCTCCGCGACCCCAGCCCCGTGTCGCGCCTCGACGCCTTCTTCTCGCCCGACGGCGAGGTGGGTGGCGCCGCCGCGCCGGGGCTGCGCGGCCTGCGCTTCACCGAGTACAACGCCGAGACCCCCGCCGGCGCCGCGTACAACGACGTGCTCACCGAGCTGTTCTACGGGCTGCCGGCGATGCGCGAGCTGCTGAAGCGGTGGGACCTGCGCCCCCTCCCGGCCCGCCACAACGTCCTGCACGCGCTGCTGGACGCGTGGCACCAGTTCAGCGGCCGCCGCGAGGTGCCGCGCGTCGCCATCCTGGACTGGGCGGAGGTGCCGACGTACAGCGAGTTCCTGCTCTTCCGCGACTACTTCACGCGGCAGGGCGTGCCCTGCGTGATCGCCGACCCGCGCGAGGTGGAGTACACCGGCGGGCGCCTGGTGGCCGGCGGGGCACCGGTGGAGCTGATCTACAAGCGCGTGCTGATCAGCGAGCTCGTGGAGCGCGGGGGGCTCGACCAGCCGGTCGTGCGCGCCGTGCGCGATGGCGCGGTCTGCCTGGTGAATCCGTTCCACTGCAAGCTCCTCCACAAGAAGGCCAGCCTGGCCGTGCTCGGCGACGAGCGCAATGCGGCGCTGTTCACGGCGGACGAGCGGGCCGCCATCGCCGCGCACGTGCCGTGGACGCGGGTGGTGGAGGAGCGGCGCACCGAGCACGACGGTGCGGCGGTGGACCTGGTGCCGTACGTCGCCGCGCGGCGGGAGCGGTTCGTGCTCAAGCCGAACGACGAGTACGGCGGGAAGGGGATCGTCCTCGGCTGGGAGGTGGACCAGGCCGCGTGGGAGGCGGCATTGCGCACCGCGCTCGCCGAGCCATACATCGTACAGGAGCGCGTCGCCCTGCCGAGCGAGCCCTATCCGAGCTGGGCGGACGGCCGCGTGCACGTGCTCGACCGGATGCTCGATACCGCGCCGTACGTGGCCTATGGCGCGTACGTGGACGGCTGCCTGACCCGCCTCTCGACCGCGGCCCTGCTCAATGTGACGGCCGGAGGCGGCAGCACGGTCCCGACGTTCGTGGCGGAGCGGCGGGGGTAGGGCGGGAACCGGGAATCGGGGAACGGGGAACCGGGAACCGGGGAACCGGGGAATCGGGGATCGGGGGATCGGGGAGCAGGGGACACCGGAGGAGGGATCGCGGCGCGGGGCCCCCCCCCGACTGCACGATGATGCCGAACCCCCGCGCGACCACCATCGAATTCCCGCCGCCAGACGCTTCTCGCTGCACGCCCCCAGACGCCAGACGCCCGCCCGGCGCCGCTGAGGGCCCAGCCCACGGTACGCGGAGCCCGGCTCTGCCGCGGCGCCCCCTCTCGACGCTCCCCGCTCGCCGCCCCTGTACGCTCGACGCTCCCCCGCCCGACCCGTAGCCGGAATCGCCAACCAGGAGCCTCACCCCGCACCGGAGCCCCTCATCGCCGACCGCGGATCGCTGATCGCTCGCCCCTCACCCCTCCCTCGCGGAGCCCCCCATGCAGGCGCCTTCCCTGACGTTAGGCATCGAGGAAGAGTACCAGATCATCGATCCCCGGACACGCGAGCTGCGGTCCTACATCACCGAGATCCTGAAGGAGGACAGCGTCGTCCTGCAGGAGGTGAAGCCGGAGCTGCACCAGTCCATGGTGGAGATCGGCAGCCGCGTCTGCCGCACGCCGGCCGACGTGCGGGCCGAGCTCGTGCGGCTGCGCGGCACCGTCATGGGGCTGGCCGGGCGCAGCGGCCTCAAGATCGCCGCCGCCGGTACCCATCCCTTCTCCTGCTGGACGAAGCAGGAGATCACGCCCCTGGAGCGCTACGTCGGCGTGCGGCAGGATCTCGCCGAGCTCGCGCAGCAGCTCCTCATCTTCGGCACGCACGTGCACGTCGGGATCGAGGACAAGGACTTCCTCATCGACGCGCTCAACGTCTCGCGCTACCTGCTGCCGCACGTCCTCGCGCTCTCCACCAGCTCTCCCTTCTGGCAGGGGCGCAACACCGGCCTCAAGTCCTACCGCTCGATCATCTTCCGCAACTTCCCGCGCACCGGCGTGCCCCCCGTCCTGCAGTCGTACGGCGAGTACGAGGACATGCTGCAGACGCTCGTGCAGACGCGCTCCGTGCCCGATGGCTCGAAGATCTGGTGGGACGTGCGGCCGCACCACTCCTACCCGACGCTCGAGTTCCGTGTCTGCGACGTCTGCACGCGGGTGGACGAGGCGGTGTGCATCGCCGGGCTGCTGCAGGCCATCGTCGCCAAGATGTGGAAGCTCCGCTGCGACAACATGACCTTCCGCGTCTACCCGCTGACCATGATCGAGGAGAACAAGTGGCGCGCGGTCCGCTTCGGCCTCGACGGGAAGCTCATCGACTTCGGCAAGCAGGAGGAGAAGCCGGCGCGCGCGCTGGTGCGCGAGGTCGTCGAGTGGTTCGTCGACGACGTGCTCGACGACCTCGGCAGCCGCCGCGAGGTGGAGTACGCCTTCCGGATCCTGGAGGAGGGGACGAGCGCCGACCGGCAGCTGGCCACCTACGCCCGCACCAACGACCTGACCGCCGTCGTGGACCAGCTGATCGCGGAGACGGCCGAGGGGGTGGTGGATTAGCCACCGAAACGCCGTCCGTCGTACCGTCGTCCTCCCCCGGCGTCCCTTGCTCCCCGCTCGCCCCGCCGCCCATCCTTCACGCACCGCTGCACCCTTCCGCCTCACCGTCGCACCCGATGGATCCTCTCCGTCCCCGTCCGATCGTCGGCGTGCCGACGCAGACCCTGCAGAGCCTCGGCGGGATTCCCGCCGAGTTCCCGCCGTCGTGGGTCATGAGCCAGCGCTACATCCAGACGCTGGCCACCGCCGGCGCGCTCCCCTGGATGCTCCCCCTCCTCGTCGATGACGAGGCCACCCTGCGCGGCATGTACGATCGCCTCGACGCCCTCTTCCTCCCCGGGGGCGCGGACATCGACCCGCTCAGCTACGGGGCCGAGCGCCACCCGAAGTGCGACGTGCGCACCGACCGCTCGCGCGACCGGCTCGAGCTCACCTTCGTGCGCTGGGCGATGGAGGAGGGGAAGCCGGTCCTCGGCGTCTGTCGCGGGCTGCAGATCATCAACCTCGCCGCCGGCGGCACGCTCTGGCAGGATCTGGCCGACGAGCGCCCCGGCGCGGCGAAGCACGACTACTTCCCCTTCGACGGGCAGTTCGCGCGCGACCACCTGGCCCATGCCGCGCGTCTGGCCCCGTCGTCGCGCCTGCGCGAGATCCTCGGCTGCGACGAGCTGCCGGTGAACAGCATGCACCACCAGGCCATCCGCACGCTGGGGCAGGGGCTGGTGGCCACCGCCACCGCGCCCGACGGCGTGATCGAGGCGGCCGAGGGGACGGGGGACGCCTTCCTGCTCGGCGTGCAGTGGCATCCCGAGGTGCTCACCGAGTGCGACCCCCGCATGGCGCGGCTGTTCGCCGCGTTCGTCGAGGCGGGGGTGGAGTGGCGGGAGGGGGCGAGGCTGTAGGATCAGCGATCAGCGCCCAGCGATCAGCGAAACACCCTCGGGCCGGCCGGTAGGCGCCTGCCGAGCGGCCGTTACGCTGAGCGCTGATCGCCGAGCGCTGTTCGCTCGCCATTCCTGTACTCCTTGAGCTTCCGGTACAGCGTCCGCCGGTCGATGCCGAGCCACTGGGCGGCGCGGCTCTGGTGGCCGCCGGTGGCCTCGAGGACCTGCAGGATGTAGGCGCGCTC
>DASTRO010000074.1:0-14902 GCA_035761165.1 Gemmatimonadaceae bacterium
TACGCGCCCCGTCGTCATTTCAGCATCAGCGGAGCAGATCGATGCGCAATCTCACCACCCCGACCGCCGTCCTCGCCACGCGCTTCCGCGCGCCGGTGTGCGACGTCGTCGCCACCCGTGGATGAACTCGCATTGATCGCACGCTGAGCCGGGCCCGGGAGGGCGGCACCGCGATCGGTGCCGCCCTCTTCGTTTTCGCGCCACGCCGTCCGGCCGGCCGTCGCGCGACACCGGATCCTGTATGTCAGAGCTGAACGAATCCACGCTCGATCCACCCGTCGCGGCGCCCGCAGCGGCGCCCCAGGCGACACCCGCCTCCGGCGACAGTCTGTGGGGGGCCGTGCGCGAGGCGCTGCGCGGCTCCCACCGCGACTACACGGAAGGGCCCGTCGGCCGGGCCGTGCTCCTGCTCGCCATCCCGATGGTGCTCGAGATGGTGATGGAGAGCGTCTTCGCCGTCACCGACGTCTTCTTCGTCGGTCGCCTCGGGCCGGACGCCGTCGCCACCGTCGGGCTCACCGAGTCGATGCTGAGCATCATCTACACGGTGGCGATGGGGCTCTCGATCGCCGTCACGGCCACCGTGGCGCGCCGCACCGGCGAGCACGACGCCGAGGGCGCCGCGCACGCTGCCGCGCAGGGGATCCTGCTCGGCCTGTTCGTCGCGCTCGTGCTCGGCGTGGCCGGCGTGCTGCTCGCCCCGTCGCTCCTCGCCCTCATGGGCGCCTCGCCGAGCGTGGTGGCGAGCGGGAGCGGCTTCACGCGGGTGATGCTCGGCGGGAACGCCAGCATCCTGCTGCTCTTCCTCGTCAACGCCATCTTCCGCGGCGCGGGGGACGCGGCGCTCGCCATGCGCACGCTCTGGCTGGCGAACGCGATCAACATCGTGCTCGGCCCCTGCCTCATCTTCGGCGTGGGCCCGCTGCCGGAGCTGGGCGTCACCGGCGCCGCGGTGGCGACGACGATCGGCCGCGGGCTCGGGGTGGTGTACGGGCTGTCGCACTTCTGGCGGCACGACAGCCGCGTGGACGTGCGGCCGCACCACTTCCGGCTCGACCTGCCGCTCATGCTGCGCCTCGTCCGCCTCTCGGGGAGCGGCACGCTGCAGGTGCTGATCGGCGCGGCCAGCTGGATCGGCCTGGTGCGCATCGTCGCCACCTTCGGCAGCGAGGCGCTGGCCGGCTACACGATCGCCATCCGCGTCATCCTCTTCGCGCTCTTCCCCGCCTTCGGGCTGGGCAACGCCGCGGCGACGATGGTGGGGCAGGCGCTGGGCGCGCGGAAGCCGGAGCGGGCCGAGCGCGCGGTGCGGCTGGCGGGGACGTACAACACCGTCTTCCTCGGCCTGGTGAGCCTCGTCTTCGTGCTGGGCGCGTCGGCGATCGCCGGCCTCTTCACCAGCGACCCGGTGGTGCTGCGCTACGCCGCGGACGGGCTGCGCGTGATGGCCTCGACCTTCGTGCTCTACGCCTTCGGCATGGTGTACTCGCAGGCCTTCAACGGCGCCGGCGACACGTGGACGCCGACGCTGCTCAACCTGGTCACCTTCTGGCTGCTGCAGATCCCGCTCGCCGCCGGGCTGGGGCTCGGCCTGGGCATGGGGCTGCACGGCGCCTACCTGGCGGTGGCGATCGCCTTCTCGGTGTTCACCTTCCTGGCCGCGGCGATGTTCCGCCGCGGGCGGTGGAAGGCGCGCGTGGTCTGATCCGGGCGGCGCGCCGCCCGATCCGCGGTAGGCGCTCGCGCTCGACGCGACGTATACTGCGCGGGTGGGCGATCGCGACGCAGGACCGGCCACGCCGGAGCGCGCGCTTCCCGCCGACGCGGTCATCGGCCGCGACGAGCGGGCCGTCCCGGGCACGGAGCGCAGCCTGGGCGACTTCACGACGTCCCGCTCCGTCCTGCGGCTGGTGCCGCTGGCGGTCGCGATCGGCGTGGCGTCGGCGCTGGTCGCGCTGGTGCTGCTGGACCTGATCGGCCTCATCACCAACCTGGCCTACTACCACCGCGTCTCGCTCGCGCTGGTCTCCCCCGCCGACAACCAGCTCGGCCTCGGTGCGGTGGGGATCCCGGTGGTCGGCGGGCTCCTCGTGGGGCTGATGGCGCGCTACGGCTCCGAGCAGATCCGCGGCCACGGCATCCCCGAGGCGATGGAGACGATCCTCGTCGGCGGCAGCAAGGTCCGGCCGCGGCTCACCATCCTCAAGCCGATCTCCAGCGCGATCAGCATCGGCACCGGCGGCCCGTTCGGCGCCGAGGGGCCGATCATCCTCACCGGCGGCGCGCTCGGCTCCGTCATCGCCCAGTTCTTCCAGCTCTCGGCCGCCGAGCGGCGCAGCCTGCTGGTGGCCGGCGCGGCGGGCGGGATGGCGGCGGTGTTCGGCACCCCGGTGGCGGCGGTGCTGCTGGGCGTGGAGCTGCTGGTGTTCGAGTGGAAGCCGCGCTCGCTGGTGCTCATCGGCATCGCCGCGGTGGTGGCGGAGGCGGTGCGGATGCGCTTCGCCGCGATGGGGCTCCTGGCCGCCGAGCCGCTCTTCCCCACGCACATCGCGCTGGCCACCGGCTGGGCGCCCTTCCTCGGCGCGGTGGCGGTGGGGGTGGCCGGCGGCGGCGTGGCGTGGCTGCTCACCGTCTGCGTCTACGGCGCGGAGGACGCCTTCAAGAAGCTGCCCATCCACTGGATGTGGTGGCCGGCCATCGGCGGCCTGGTGGTCGGGGTGGGCGGTTTGATCGAGCCGCGGGCGCTGGGCGTGGGCTACGACACCATCGCCGCCCAGCTGGCCGGCCAGCTGGCGCTCGGCGCGCTGGCGTCGCTCTTCGTCGTCAAGCTGGTCATCTGGTCGCTCGCCCTCGGCTCGGGGACGAGCGGCGGGATCCTGGCGCCCATCCTGATCATGGGATGCGCGATGGGCGGGCTGCTCACCCCGCTGCTGCCGGACGCCACGCAGGGCTACTGGGTGCAGCTCGGGATGACGGCGGCGCTGGCCGGGGTGACGCGCTCGCCGCTCACCGCGGTGGTGTTCTCGGTGGAGCTGACGCACGACGTCGAGATCCTCATGCCGCTCCTCGTGGTGAGCGTCGCCGCGCACCTGGTGAGCGTGCTCGTGCTCAAGCGCTCGATCCTCACGGAGAAGGTGGCGCGGCGCGGCTTCCACGTCTCGCGCGAGTACGCGGTGGGCCCGCTCGAGGCGCTCTTCGTGCGCGACGTGATGGCCACCGGCGTGCTCACGGTGGAGGCGGGGAACAGCCTGGACGTGGTCTACCGGATGCTGCTCGACCACTCCCGGCTGCGCTTCCAGCGGCTGCTGCCGGTGATCACCGCCGACGGCCGCCTGGTGGGCGCGCTGTCGTGGAACGACATGCTGGAGCGGGCGGCGCGCGGGGAGCTGGCCGGCACCGTGGACGACGTGATGCACCGCCGCCTGACCGTCGCCTACCCCGACGAGACGCTGCGCGACGTGGCCGACCGCATGGCGGAGGGGCGGCTCGGCGTGCTCCCGGTGGTGGAGCGCGAGCGCCCCGACCGGCTGCGCGGCCTGCTCACGCAGTTCGACCTGCTCCGCGCCCGCGGCCGCATGCTGGAGGAGGAGCGGCACCGGGAGCAGGTGCTCGACCTCCGCGTGCTCACGGGCGCCCGCCTGCGCTGGCCACGCCCCGCCCCCGAGCGCGAGGCGACGGTGGCCGCGCCCGCCGAGGCGGTCGTGCCCGAGCCGGACGCGAGCCCCACGCGCGACGCGAGCTGAGGGGGCGGGCGGGCGATCCGACGCTCGCTCGCGGCGGAGCGGCGGAACGGCGCCGCGGAGCACGCGGCGCGTCCTCTGGAACTGCTTACCGCGGATCTGCGCGGCGCGCCGGCGGCGTGACACGGATCGGCTCCCGTGTACGTCGGGGCTTCGTGGGCCGTGGGCGGGCATCTACGCTCAGGGGGGAAGCGGATGCGCCGGAGGAGCCGAATGCGTCGGATCGTCCTGCGTCGCTGGACGCCTCATCTCGCCAGCGGCCGAGCTGAAGGGGGAACGGCGTGCAGCGCCGGGTCGCTCGTGCTCGGCGTCGGTCCTCGAACGGTCCACGTGGCGGCCAGCCACGCGGCAGGGACGGTCCGAGCGTCGTCGCTCGTGGCTCGCGGCTTGTAGCTGGCCGCTCGCCACGGCCGTTCAGCAGTTCCGCCGTTCTCCGCGGCCTCCGCGGCCTCCGCGTGAACCGCCTCCTCCGGATCGTGACCCTCCGGAGCGCCATCCATGGGCGGCCGGCGGCGCTGGTATGGACAGATTGTCCATATGGCCCCACATTGGCGGCATGCGCGGGTGCGGCCAGGGCGGTCGCCGCGCGCCGACACCGGAGCGACGATGGTCACGCGTGACGATCCGCGGCGCTTCCTGCCGCTGAAGCCCGACGCGCTCTACGTCCTGCTCGTCGTGGCGCGCGAGCCGTGCCACGGCTATGGCATCATCCGCGACGTGGAGGAGCGGTCGGGTGGGGAGGTGCGGCTGCAGACGGGAGCGCTCTACCGGCTGCTCAAGCGGCTGCTGGCCGAGGGGCTGATCGAGGAGGTGGTGCCGCGCGGCACCGACCCGGCGGACGAGCGGCGGCGCTACTACCGCGCCACGCGACTGGGCGGCGCGGTGCTGGCCGCCGAGGTGGAGCGGATGGAGCGCCTGGTGCGCGCCTCGCGCGCGGTGGCCGCCGGGCGCCGGCCGAGGCTCGCGTGATGGGCCGCGGACGGCACCGCGCCGGCGCCGGCGAGCGGCTGCTGCGCCTCGCCCTGGGCGCCTACCCGCCGGCGTTCCGCGCCCGTTTCGGCGCCGAGATGCTGGAGACGCATCGCGAGCAGTGGCGCGCCGCGCGTGGCGAGCCCGCCTCGCGACGGCTCCGCATCGTGGCGCGGGCCGCGCTCGACCTGCTGGCCAGCGCTGCGGCCGAGCGGGTCGCCGAACGGCGCGAGCGGCGGGCGCGGTCCGTGGCCGTGCCATCCCACTGTGACACCCACCGTTCGACGAACCGGGGGACCACCATGCGATCGCTCGCGTACGACCTTCGCTTCGCGCTGCGCTCCCTCGGCCGCCGCCCCGGCTTCGTGGCCGCGGTGGTCGTCACGCTGGCGCTGGGCATCGGCGCCAACACCGCCATCTTCAGCCTCGTCGACGCCGTGCTGCTGCACCCGCTGTCGGTGGTGCACGAGCCGGAGCGGGTGGTGGCGGTGTACCAGGCGAGGAGCGCGAAGTCGCCGTACGGCGCGATGGCGTACCCCACCTACCGTGACCTGGCCGAGCGTTCGCGCACGCTCGCCGGGCTGGCCGTCTTCTTCACCACCGACGCCGCCGTGGACGCCGGTGGGCGCGCCGAGCAGCACGCGACGGCGCTCGTCTCGGGCAACTACTTCGGCGTGCTCGGGCTGCGCCCCACGCTCGGCCGGCTGCTCGGGCCGCAGGACGATGCCGCGCCGGGCGCCAGTCCGTCGGTCGTGCTCGGCCACGACTACTGGACGAGCCGCTTCGGCGGCGATCCTGACGTGGTGGGGCGGACGATCCGGATCGGCGGCAGCCCGTTCACCATCGTCGGCGTGGCGCCGCGCGGGTTCCGCGGCACGGAGCTGGTGAGCGCCCCCGACCTCTGGGTGCCGATGGCGATGCACCGGTCGCTCTCGCTCCCGCTGATCTCGAGTCCCGAGGCGCTGGAGACACGCTTCCTCACCCTCTTCTCGGTGGTGGGCCGGCTGCGCGACGACGTGACGTCGGCGCAGGCGGCGGCCGAGTTGAACGCCGTCTTCGCGCAGATCCAGCGGGAGAGCCCGGCGCCCGAATTCCGCATGGGCGGTCCACCGCCGGCGACGCCGATCTCCGTGCTGCCGGCCGCCGAGGGAGCGGTCCGGCACGACCGCGACAGTCTCGTGCGCTTCGTGCGGCTGCTGCTCGGCACGGTGGTGCTGACGCTGCTGCTGGCCTGCGTGAACGTGGCCAACCTGCTGCTCGTACGCGGCGCCGAGCGGGCCGCCGAGCTGGGGATCCGTGTGGCGCTCGGCGCGGCGCGGCGCCGCATCGTCCGCCAGCTCTTCGTCGAGAGCCTGCTGCTCGCGCTCGGCGGCGCCGCGGCCGGCCTGGTGGTGGGCGCGCTCACGATGCGCCTCCTCTCCGCGTTCACCCTGCCGGGCGGCATCGCCCTGGACCGCGTGGGGCTCGCCCTGGACGGCCGCGTGCTGGCGTTCACGATCGTGCTGGCGGTGCTCACCGCGGTGGCGTTCGGCCTCGTGCCGGCGCTGCGTGCGGCGCGCGTGGACCCGGCGAGCGCGATGCGCGCACAGGGGGCGCGCGCCACGCGCCGGGCGCCGCGCGGCGTGCTGCTCGGCGTGCAGGTGGCCATCTCGCTCGTGTTGCTGGTGGGCGCCGCGCTCTTCCTGCGCAGCGTGCGCGCGGGGCTCGCCACCGACATCGGGTTCGATCCGCGGCCGCTGGCGGCGATCAGCATGGAGCCGCGGCTGAGCGGCTTCGAGACGGCGCAGCAGCTGGAGCTCTATCGCGACGCGATGACGCGCGCGGGGCGCATCCCGGGCGTGACGGCGGTGGCGGCGGCGACGCACGTGCCACTGGCGCGGCTCGTCTTCCTTCCCTTCGGCGCCGGACCCGACGGCGCCACCGGCCCGGACGGGAAGCCGGTGAAGATGACCGCCGGTGTGGTGAGCGTGACGCCCGGCTACTTCGCGACGCTCGGCGTGCCGCTGCGCGCCGGGCGCGACTTCACCGCCGCGGACGACGAGGACGCGCCCGACGTGGCCATCCTCAACGAGAGCGCGGCGCGGGCATTCTTCGGCGACGCGCCGGCGGTGGGCGGACAGCTCACGATGTGGGGCGACGCACGCTACACCGTGGTGGGCGTCGTGCGCGACACGAAGTACGAGTCGGTGCGCGACGAGGCGGTGCCGAGCGTCTTCAGGCCGCTGGCGCAGGAGTCGGGGATCGGCGGCGTGAGCATCATCGCCCGCGCGGCCGACCCGGAGCGCGCGCCGGCGGTGCTGGCGGCGCTGCGCGAGGCGGTGCGCGCCGCCGACCCGTCGGTGCCGCTGCGCGACGCGCGGCTCGTCGCGCGGCAGATCGACGCGGTGCTGATGCCGCAGCGCTTCGGCGCCACGCTCCTCTCCATCTTCGCGCTCGTCGCGCTGGCCATCTCGGCGGTGGGCATCCACGGCACGGTGGCCTACACGGTGAGCCAGCGCACCACCGAGATCGGCATCCGCGGCGCCCTCGGCGCGCAGCGTGGCGACATCCTGCGCCTCGTCCTCCGCCGCACCGCGGTGGCGCTGGTGCTGGGCGCACTGACCGGCGGCGCGCTGGCGCTGGCCGGCACGCGGGCCGTCGCGCACTTCCTCTACGGCGTGGCCCCCACCGACACGGTGGCCTTCGCCGCGGCGCTCGGCGTCCTCGTCGTCACGGGGCTCGTCGTCGCCATCGTCCCGGCGCGCCGTGCGACGCGCATCGATCCGGTGCGGGCGATGCGGAGCCAGTGATCACCGCGCCGCTCGAGCGGCGAACGGCGGCCGCGGATCACGCGGAAGAAGCCGCGGATCGGGCGGATCGATCGCGGCGCGGGTCGGGGCTCCGTACGCCGGAGCGGAACGGCGGGCTCGCGCGGAGGGGCGCGGAGGGGCGCGGAGGGGCGCGGAGGGGCGTGGAGCCGTGGAGCCGTGGAGCCGTGGAGACGCGAGTGCGTGGCGTGCGTGGCGTGCGTGGCGTGCGTGGCGTGCGTGGAGAGATGCCTCCCATGGTGTCATCCCGCAGGAGCCTGCCGCAGGCAGGCGAGTGTCGGGATCTACTCTCCCGTGCTGGTGGCCGGCCACGCGGCGGGGACAGGAGATCCCGACACTCGCTCGCTGCGCTCGCTCCTGCGGGATGACGGCGTGAGGTGGTCGAGAGCGTGAGGTGGTCGAGAGCGTGAGTCGGGCGCGAGGAGGGGTGAGCGGAGAGGAGCCCCCCACCCACTCCCAGCGCTGGCGCGAGGGCGTGTGGAGAGCAGCGGAGCGATCCGGCGTATCCGTCCTCTTCCGAAGCATCCACATCCCCCAGCCGTTCGACCCCGTTCCGGGCGCACCAGCCGCGGACCCGCGCCGCGATCGACCCGCGGCTTCTTCCGCGTGATCCGCGGCCGCCCCTCCAGGAGTTCGCCGGTGCGGCAGCCCGGACGAGCAACGAAGCCGGTCCGGCGATCGGCCCCCGCCGGAATCGTGACGCAGCGCACCGCCGCGTCGATCTCCTGACGGGCGGGAGTGTAGCAGGCGGCGCGACACGGTGACCACGACTGCGCTTCCGCGTCATCCGTGGTTCCGTGTTCGCGTTCCGTCCCACCGTTCACCCCGTCCGTGTCCACGCTGTCCTCCGGCGCCGCCGTGCGGTGCCTGCTGCCATACCTCGCCGGCCAGCGCCGGCGCATCGCCGTCGTCCTCGCCGTGGCCCTCGCCGTGGCCGTCGTCGGCGCCCTCGAGCCGCTGGGGCTCAAGCTCTTCTTCGACCGGCTCGCCACCTCCACCACCACCGCCGCGGCGCCCCGCCCCGGCGCCGCGCTCGCCCTGATCGGCGCACCGCTCCTCCTCCTCGTCGCCCTCAAGCGCCTGCGCCTCCTCCTCAACCGCTGGCTCGACCGGCACACCTGGGAGGTGCGGCTGGGGCTCGACACGCGGCTGCGCGAGCGGGTCGTCGGCCGGCTGGTGCAGCTCCCCGTCGCCTACCACCAGGGCACCAGCGTCGGGGCGACGATGACCACCGTCAACCAGGCCGTCGCCAACGTCGTCGCGGCGTTCGGCGAGCTGGCCTTCAAGACCCTCCCCGCCCTGCTCTACCTCGTGCTGGCGGTGGCCGCGATGGCGCGGCTGGACTGGCGGCTGACGCTCGGCGTCGTCGTCTTCGCGCCGCTCCCGGCGCTGCTCGCCGCCCGCGCCGCGCCCGAGCAGACGGCGCGCGAGCGCACGCTGATGGCGCACTGGGCGCGCACCTTCGGCCGGCTCGGCGAGGTGCTCACCGGCATCCGCACCGTGAAGGGCTTCGCCACCGAGCAGCGCGAGGTGGCGCGCTTCCTGGGCGCGGTGGCCGAGGGGAACGCGGTCGTGCGGCGCGGCGTGCAGGTGGACGCGCGCACCGCGGAGCGGCAGGGGATGGCCGTGGAGGGGGCGACGCTGGCCGCGCTCGGCGTGGGCGGCGTGCTGGCGGTGGGCGGCGGGCTGACGGCCGGCACCCTCGTCGCGTTCCTCGGCTACGTGGCCGGGCTGTTCGGCCCCATCCAGGGGCTCGCCGGCTCGTACCAGCTCCTGCGCCGCGCCCTCGTGTCGCTGGAGGCGCTGACGGACATCGTCGAGGCGCCCGACGCGGTGGCCGCCGCGCCCGGCGCCCGGCCGCTGCGCATCGAGCGCGGCGCCGTCACCTTCGACCGCGTCTGGTTCGAGTACCAGCCCGGCCGCCCCGTGCTGCGCGACGTCGCGCTCGACGTCGCCCCCGGCGAGACGGTGGCGCTGGTGGGGCCGAGCGGCGGCGGCAAGACGACGCTCATGCTCCTCCTCGAGCGCCTCTACGCGCCGACGCACGGCCGCATCCTGGTGGACGGCGTGGACGTCGCCGCGGTGGACCAGCAGGCGCTGCGGCGGCAGATCGACTGCGTCTTCCAGGACGTCTTCCTGTTCGACGACACGGTGCTGGAGAACATCCGCTACGCCGTGCCCGGCGCGACGCGCGAGGACGTGGAGGTGGCGGCGCGCGCGGCGCACGCGCACGACTTCATCATGGCGCTCCCCGACGGCTACGACACCGTGCTCGGCGAGCGCGGCGGGCGCCTCTCCGGCGGGCAGCGCCAGCGCATCGCCATCGCCCGCGCCCTGCTCACCAACCCGCCCATCATCGTCCTCGACGAGGCGACGAGCGCGCTCGACAACGAGTCCGAGGCGCTGGTGCAGGCGGCGCTGCGCCAGCTCATGCGCGGCCGCACGACGCTCATCATCGCCCACCGCCTGAGCACCGTGGTGGACGCCGACCGCATCGTCGTCCTGCGCGACGGCTGCATCGAGGCCGTCGGCCGCCACGAGGAGCTGCTGGCCCAGGACGGCTACTACGCCTCGCTCTTCCAGCGCCACTTCCACGGCGGCCTGGTGCAGGAGCGCGCGACGCCGCGGCTGCTGCGGGTGGTGCCGGACGAGGCGGAGGCGGCGGAAGCGGAGATGGAGCCGGTGCGGAGGACGGCGTGAGGGAGGGCTAGGGAGCAGGAAGCAGGAAACGGGGACTCTCACGGAAGATTCCTCCGTGCCCCCTCGCGTCTCGCGTCTGCTGTTCCGGCTCCCTGCTTCCTGCTCCCTGCTTCCTGCTTCCCTAGTCGCTCACACCTCCACCACCGTCCGCCCCTCCAGCCGCGCCGCGAACTCCTCGGCGCTGAGCGGGTGCGCGAAGTGGTAGCCCTGGCCCAGCTCGCAGCCCAGGGCGCGCAGGCCGGCCACCTGGCGGGCGTGCTCGATCCCCTCGGCCACCGTCGTCAGCCCCAGCGTCTCGCCGAGGGAGAGGACGATGCGCGCCAGCACCGGGTCGGCCTGGTCGTCGCCCACCGCGTCCACGAAGGCGCGGTCGATCTTCAGCGTGTCGATCGGGAAGCGGTCCAGGCAGCTCAGGCTCGAGTAGCCGGTGCCGAAGTCGTCGAGGGCGAGCCGCACGCCCAGCGCCTTGAGCGCGTGCAGCGTGGCCAGCGTCGCGTCGGTGTGCTCCATCAGCACGCTCTCGGTGATCTCCAGCGAGAGGCAGGCGGCGGGAAGGCCGGCGTCGGTGAGCGCGGCGTGCACGTCGTCGAGCAGCGTGGGCTCCTGGAGCTGGCGCGCCGAGACGTTGACGGTGATGCCCACCGGCGCGCCGGGACGCTGCCACTCGGCGGCCTGCCGGCAGGCCTCGCGCAGCACCCAGCGCCCCAGCGGCACGATGATCCCCGCCTGCTCGGCGAAGGCCACGAACCCGCTCGGCATCACCAGCCCGCGCTCCGGGTGCTCCCAGCGCACCAGCGCCTCGGCGCCCACCGTCTCCCCGCTGTCGAGCCGCACGATCGGCTGGTAGTGCAGCACGAACTGCCCCTGCGTCGAGGCGGCGCGCAGCTCGCTCTCCAGCTGCAGGCGCACCAGCACCGCGGCGTGCATGGCCGGGGTGAAGAGCGCGTAGTGCCCCTTGCCGCGGGCCTTCGCCTCGTACATCGCGACGTCCGCGTTGCGCAGCAGCGCGTCGGCGGGGAGGCCGGGGCAGGAGGTGGCCACGCCGATGCTCGCCGTCACCAGCACCTCGGCGCCGCGCAGCGGGATGATGCGGGCGAACGCCTCCGCCACGCGCTCGGCCACCGTCGTCACGCCGCCCCGCACGTCCTCCAGCAGCACCGCGAACTCGTCCCCGCCCAGGCGGGCGATGGTGTCGCAGCCGCGCGTCGCGCGGCGCAGCCGCTCGGCCACGGCGACGAGCAGCGCGTCCCCCTCGGCGTGGCCGAAGCTGTCGTTGACGCGCTTGAAGTCGTCCAGGTCGAGGAAGAGGACCCCCACCTCCTCGCCCGTGCGCTGCGTGCGGCAGAGCGCCGCCTCCACGCGCTCGCGGAAGTGGGCGCGGTTGGCCAGCCCGGTGAGCGGGTCGAGGCGCGTGCGGCGCAGCAGCTCCTCCTCCAGCCGCCGCCGCTCGGTGACGTCGCGGAAGTTCCACACGCGACCGATGATCGCGCCGCCCACGCGCAGCGGGCGCACGTGCCGCTCCATGACGCGGCCATCGGTGCACTCCATCAGGTCCACCCGCTCGACGCTCATGGCGTCGCGCTCGGCCCGGACCGAGGCGAAGAGCGCGTCCGGGTCGGCCACCTGGCGCCCCACGTGGCGCAGCAGCGCCTCGATAGCGCCCGGCCCCGTCATCCGGCTGGAGAGCTGCCAGAGATCGACGAAGCGGTGATTGTAGCAGAGGATGCGCCCGTCGAGCGCGACGGCGAGGATGCCGTCGGTGGCGGCATCGAGCGTGGCCTGGAGCAGCGCCATCGCCGCCCCGGCCGCCTCCGCGCCGCCGGCCATCGCGGCGAACCAGGGCGCCGCCCCGTCCTCGTCACCCGCGTGCGCATCCATCGACCCGGCGACGGCGCACGGCTCGGGGTCGCGTGGGGTGCCACGGGGCGGAGCGTCGGAAGGCATGGCGGGAGATTGCGGGAGAGACGTCACCGCGCGGCGTGCGGGGGACCCATCAATCCCGAGTATCGGCCGGTCGCCGCGGAAGCTGAGCCGTGCCTGCCTCCACCCCCGCCCCACCCTCACCCGCACCAGGCGCCAGGCGCCAGGCGCCAGGCACCAGACGCCTGGCGTCTGGCGCCTCGCCGGAATTGGCGCGCCGTGTGCAGAGTTGCGCCGTCTCACGGCCGCAGGCGGCCGACCCGACGAGCAGCGAGACGGGGGAGCGCCCCCTGGTCAGGAATACCGTGGAGCACCAGCAACCCCGACCCGTGAGCGATCGTCCGTTCCGCGTCGTCGATGCGCCTGCGGACACGGCCGGCACCGCCCGGCAGGGTGTCAGCAGCGAGGAGAGCGCCATCGGCGAGCTTCTCACCGACGGCTACGTCCGGACCGACACCCGTGGCCTCATCCGCGCCACCAACCACGCGGCCACACGGCTGCTCGGCCGCGCCGAGATCTGGCTGCGCGACAAGCCGCTCGTCAACTTCGTGGAGCTCGAGCAGCGGCGCGTCGTCCGCAACCTGCTGAACGACCTCGGCGCCCTCGGCGGCGTCGAGACGCTGACGCTCCGCGTGGCGCCGTCGGAGGGGGCACCCTTCACCGCTGCGGTGACGGTGGCGCCCGTCCGCGACCCCGACGGACGGCTCGCGGGCGCGCGCTGGCTGCTGCATCCCCTGTCCCCGACGACGGCCGACGCGCCGGAAGCGGTACCGGCCGCCACGCCGGTCGCCACCGCCACGCTCCCGCTCCTGCCGCTCACCCGGCAGGGGGCGTACGCCGCCGTGCTGACCCGGGCCGGCGCGCTCTTCGGCTCGGCGCTCGACCACGAGGCGATGCTGCGCGGGCTCGCCCGCCTCGCCGTGCCGGCCCTTGCCGACTGGTGCCTGGTGGACGTGGTCGGCGAGGGAGGACGGTTGCGCCGCCTGACGGTGGTGGGCGCGGCCACGGAGGACCAGCGGCTCGCCGCGCCGCTCGCCGCCGTCTCGCCGCGCGCCGACGGCGGCGAGCCCTCGGCGGTCGCCGTGCGCACCGGCCAGACGCAGCTGCCCGCCGAGCCCTCGCCAGCGTGGCTCGACGCCGTGGCCGAGAGCGCCGAGCATCGGGAGGCGCTGCAGCGGCTCGGCCCGGCGGCCTGGCTGGCCGTCCCCCTCACCGCGCGCGGGCACGTGCTCGGCGCCATCTCCCTCGTGACCGCGCGCTCGCGGCGCATCTTCGCGCCGGTGGCCGTCGCCGTGGCCGAGGAGCTGGCGCAGCGCGCCGCCCTGCACGCCGACAACGCCCGGCTCTACCAGCTGGCGCTGCACGCCAGCGAGGCCAAGTCGGCGTTCCTGGCCACCATGAGCCACGAGCTGCGGACCCCGCTCACCGCCATCATCGGCTACAGCGAGCTGCTGGCCGACGGGCTGGCCGGCCCGCTCGCCGAGCGGCAGGGCGAGTTCGTGCAGCGCATCCGTGAGAGCAGCGACCACCTGCTCCAGCTCGTGGACCAGGTGCTCGACTTCGCCCAGCTCGAGGTGCGCGAGCATCGCCCCGCCCGCGAGCGCGTGGACGCCGCCCTGCTCGCCGAGCAGACGGCCACGCTCGCCGAGCCGCTGGCGCGGCGGAAGGGGCTCGCGCTGCGGGTCGTGCGCCCGGACGAGCCGGTGTGGCTCGAGACCGACGCCACGCGGCTGCGGCAGATCGTCCTCAACCTGCTCGGCAACGCGGTGAAGTTCACCGACCAGGGGGAGGTGCGGCTGTCCGTCGCCGCCACGGCCGCGCCGGAGGGGGTGGAGCTCATCGTCGTCGACACGGGCATCGGCATCCCGGCCGAGCTGCTCCCGCGCGTCTTCGAGCCCTTCTGGCAGGTGGAGCAGACGACGACGCGCGTGCGCGGCGGGGCGGGGCTCGGCCTCAGCGTCGTCCGCCAGCTGGCGCGGCTGCTCGGCGGCGACGTGGCGGTGGCGAGCGAGGTCGGCCGCGGCAGCCGGTTCCGCGTCTGGCTGCCGGCGCGGCCGCCGGACCCGACCGCCGCACCGTGATGAATTCCAGGGGCGCGCCGGCGCCACGCGGCGCGTATGTTTGCCGGGTGAGCACCCCCACCGCGCCCCACGGCCCACGGCCCACGGCACGACCGATGACCGCGCAATGACGCCGGCCGGCGGCCTGGACGGCCCGCAGCCGGCCAGGGCCGTCATCGTGATCGGTGCCTCGGCCGACGGCGTGGAGGCGCTGCAGGAGGTCATCTCCCGCCTGCCAGCCGACCTGCCGGCGGCCGTGCTCGTCGTGCTGCACGTCGCCAGCGGCGCGCCCAGCGTGCTGCCGCGCATCCTGGACCGGCGTGCCGCGCTCGGCGTCAGTCACGCGCGGGACGGCGAGCCGATCGTGCCGGGGCACGTCTTCGTCGCGCCGCCCGACTTCCATCTGCTGGTGAAGGACGGCCGGCTGAAGCTGCTGCGCGGCCCGCGCGAGAACGGCGTGCGACCGGCGGTGGACCCGCTCTTCCGCTCGGCCGCGGACGCGTACGGCCCCGCCGTCGTCGGCGTCGTGCTCTCCGGCACGCTGGACGACGGCACGCTCGGCCTGGGGATGATCAAGCGCGCCGGCGGGCTCGCCGTCGTGCAGGATCCCGACGAGGCGCTGTTCGACGGCATGCCCCGCAACGCGGTGGAACGCGTGCGGGTGGATCACGTGGTCCCGCTGGCGGAGATCGCGCCGCTACTGGCG
>DASTRO010000075.1:0-8975 GCA_035761165.1 Gemmatimonadaceae bacterium
CCGCCCGGATTCTGATTCTCTGCCATGTTAGAACTCCAGCCCGCCTTCGCGGGCACCGTCGGCGACCGCCTTGACGCGGCCATGGTACTGGTAGCCGGCGCGGTCGAACACGACGCGCGTGATCCCCGCCTCCTTCGCGCGGGCCGCCAGCTGGCGCCCCACCTCGGCCGAGCGCGCCGTCTTCGTCCCCTCCGGCGCCACCGCGTCCGAGACCGTCAGCAGCGTGCGGTTCTGCACGTCGTCGACGAGCTGCGCATAAATGTGCTTCAGCGAGCGGTAGACGACCAGCCGCGGCCGCTCCGTCGTGCCGCTCACCTTCTTGCGCACGCGCAGGTGCCGGCGGTGGCGCCGCTCGGCGCCCGTCTTCGGCTTCAGGATCTTCCGCATCACTTACCCCCGGCCTTGCCGGCCTTCCGCCGGATCACCTCGCCGGCGTACTTGATTCCCTTCCCCTTGTACGGCTCGGGCGGCCGCAGGCTCCGCAGCTCGGCGGCCACCTGCCCCACCACTTCCTTGTTCGCACCGTCGACCACGATCGTCGTTGGGGCCGTCGCCGTCAGCTTGATCCCCTCCGGCGCGCGGTACTCGATCGGGTGCGAGTAGCCCAGCGCCAGCTGCAGCCCGTACGGGCGCGTCTCGGCGCGGTAGCCGACGCCCACGATGTCGAGCTGCTTCTGGAAGCCCTTCGTGACGCCCTCGATCATGTTCGCCACCAGCGTGCGCGTCAGCCCGTGCAGCGCCCGGTGGCGCGGCTCGTCCGACGGCCGGGTGACGTTGAGCTCGCCGTCCGCCAGGGCGACCGTCATCTCCTCGGGGAGCGTGCGCGACAGCTCGCCGCGCGGCCCCTTCACGGTGATGCGGTTCCCGTCCTGGGTGACGGTGACGCCGGCCGGCACCGGCACCGGCTTCCTTCCGATTCGCGACATGGCTCTCTCTCCCTTACCAGACGAGGGCGAGCAGCTCGCCGCCGGTGCGCGCCTGGCGCGCCTGGCGGTCGCTCATCAGGCCGCGCGAGGTGCTCAGGATGGCCATCCCGAGGCCGTTGCGCACGCGCGGGATCTCCGTCACGCCGACGTACTTCCGCAGCCCCGGCGTGCTCACCTTCCGCAGCTCGCGGATGACGGGCTGGCCGCCCTGGGCGTACTTGAGGATGACGCGCAGCAGCTGTCGCCCCTCCTCGGTCTCCACCAGCCGGTAGTCCTGAATGTAGTTGTTCTCCTTCAGGATCCGGGCGATCTCGGTCTTCAGCTTGGAAGCCGGCATGTCCACGCGACGGTGCTTCGATCCGCAGGCGTTGCGGATCCGCGTGAGCATATCGGCCACCGGGTCAGTCATGCTCATGAATGGCGTCCTTGGGCCCCTCGTATCCGGTTCCGGACGTGGGGGCGGGAAGGGTGAAGGCGAGCGTTGCGCGTCGAGCGGACAGCGTTGAGAGAAGCCGCACGGGACGCCACGAGTGGCATGCCCGAGGCGGTTCCTCGACGCTCGACGCTCGACGCTCGACGCTCGGGATTACCAGCTCGCCTTGCGCACCCCGGGGATCAGCCCGGCGAGGGCCATCTCCCGGAAGGTGATGCGCGACAGGCCGAACTGCCGGAGGTAGGCGCGCGGGCGCCCCGTCATCTGGCAGCGGTTGCGCACGCGCGTCGGCGACGCGTCGCGCGGCAGCGCGCGCAGCGCGCGCTGGGCCGCCTCGCGCGCCTCGGGCGTCGTCTGGGGGTTCTGGATCGTCGCCTTCAGCTCCTGGCGGCGCGCCGCGTAGCGGGCGACCGTCTCCTGGCGCTGCCGGTTCTTGACGATCTTGCTCGTCTTGGCCATGCGATGGGTCTCGTCTGGGGGCTCAGGCCGTCATGCCGCGGGGACGCTCCTCGCCGCGGAACGGCATGCCCAGCTCGCGCAGCAGCGCGAAGGCATGGTCGTCCCGCGTCGCGGTCGTCACGAAGGTGATGTCCATCCCGCGGATCTGGTCGATCTGGTCGTAGTTGATCTCGGGGAAGATCATCTGCTCCTTGATGCCCATCGAGTAGTTCCCGCGGCCGTCGAAGGAGCGGGTGTTCAGCCCGCGGAAGTCGCGGATGCGCGGGATGGCCACGGCGATCAGCCGGTCCAGGAACTCCCACATCCGCGCCCCGCGCAGCGTCACCGCGGCGCCGATCTCCTGCCCCTGGCGGAGGCCGAAGTTGGCGATCGACTTCTTCGCCTTGCGCCGCATCGGCCGCTGGCCGGTGATGATCCCCAGCTCCTCGACCACGCTGTCGAGCACCTTGGGCTGCTTCACCGCCTCCCCGACCCCGACGTTGATCACGATCTTCTCGAGCGTCGGGATCTGGTGCGGGTTTGCCAGCTGGAGCTCCTGCGCCAGCCGCGGCCGCACCGTGTCCACGTAGTACCGCTTCAGCCGCGGCTCCGGCACCGGCAGCCCGACGCCCGCGTGGTCGCGCGGCGCGGCGGCGGCGCTGCGCGCCTCGCTCTTCTGCTGCTGCCCCTTGCCGCCCTTGCCGCCCTTGCCGCCCGGCTGGCCGGCGGGCTGCCCCTTGGGGGCCTTCTTCTCCTTGGTCGCCATCACTCAGTTCCTCGGCGCACTCAGCGGGCGCGCGGGATCGGCTCCCCGCTCTTCACGCTCAGGCGCTCCTTGGTGCCGTCGGTGTCCACCCGGCGCTTCGTGCGCGTGGGCCTGCCGTCCTTCGGGTCGAGCAGCATCACGTTCGACGCGTGCAGCGGCGCCGGCATCTCGATGATGCCGCCCTCCTCCTGCTCCGAGCGCGCCTTCCGGTGCTTCTTGACGATGTTCACGCCCTCGACGACGATGCGGCCGGTCTTCGGGAGGACCCGCAGGACCTTCCCCTCCTTGCCCTTGTCGTCGCCGCGCATCACGCGCACGGTGTCGCCCTTGGTCACGTGGATCTTCACGCGCTCGGCGTTGATCGCGTGCCGGGTGACGTTGCGCCGCTTGGCGGTCTTCCGCTGCTTCAGGATGCGCGCCATGTCAGAGCACCTCCGGGGCGAGCGAGACGATCTTCATGTAGCGCTTCTCGCGGAGCTCGCGGGCCACCGGGCCGAAGATGCGCGTCGCGCGCGGCTCCCCGGCGTCGTTGATGATGACCACCGCGTTCTCGTCGAAGCGGATGTAGCTACCGTCCTTGCGGCGCGTCTCCTTGGCCGTGCGCACGACCACCGCCGTGGCGACGTCGGACTTCTTCACGGTGCCGTTGGGCAGCGCGTCCTTGACGGCCACGATCACGCGGTCGCCGAGCCCGGCGTAGCGCCGGCGCGTGCCGCCCAGCACGCGGATCACCAGGGCGCGCTTGGCGCCCGAGTTGTCCGCCACCTTGACCATCGATTCCTGTTGGATCATCGCCCCGCCCTCCTCAGCGTGCGCGCTCGACGATGTCGACCACGCGCCACCGCTTGTCCTTCGACAGCGGGCGGGTCTCCATGATGCGCACGGTGTCCCCGGTCTTGGCCGAGTTCTCCTGGTCGTGCGCCTTCACCCGCTTCGTGCGGGTGACCATCTTGCCGTAGACGGGGTGCGGCACGCGGCGCGTGATCGCCACGACCACCGTCTTGTCCATCTTGTCGCTCACGACGAGCCCGGTGCGCACCTTGCGCGAGCCGCGGGCCGACGCCCCCGACGCCGCCTGCGCGTCGGTCGTCTGCTGGCTGTTCGTCATCTCCGCCATCTCTCAGTACCCCCGGGCTCAGCGGCCGCGACGGGCGCTCGCCCGTCGGCCGCTCGTCGCCGGCGCCGCCACCTCGGCCTTCGCCGGGCGCACCACGCCGAGCGCGCGCTCGCGCTGGATCGTCTTCAGGCGCGCCAGATCCTTGCGGATCGCGCGCAGGCGCAGCGGGTCCTCGAGCGGCTGCGTGCCGCTGCGGAACCGCAGGTTGAAGCGCTCGCGCTCCAGCTCCGCGACGCGCGACGTCAGCTCCTCGTCGCTCAGCCCGCGCATCTGGTCAGCTCGCATCGGTGTGCGCCTCCTCCCGCGCCACGAACTTGCTCTTCACGCTCAGCTTGGCCGCCGCCAGCGCCATCGCCTTCTCGGCGATCTCGCGCGACACGCCCTCGAGCTCGAACATCATCCGGCCCGGCTTCACCACCGCGACCCACCCCTCGGGCGAGCCCTTCCCCTTCCCCATGCGGGTCTCGGCCGGCTTCTTGGTGATCGGCTTGTCGGGGAAGATGCGGATCCAGACCTTGCCGCCGCGCTTGATGTGCCGCGTCAGCGCCACGCGGGCGGCCTCGATCTGCCGGTTGGAGACCCAGCCGGGCTCCAGCGCCTGCAGCCCGTAGTGGCCGAACGACACCTCGCTGCCGCGGTGGGCGACGCCGGTCGTGCGCCCCTTGAACATCTTCCGGAACTTGACTCGCTTCGGACTCAGCATCGTTCCCTCCTCAGACGCCCGTCGAGTAGGTCTTGCCGCGCCGGTCCTCCACGACCTCGCCCTTGAAGATCCACACCTTCACACCGATGGTGCCGTAGGTGGTCTTCGCCGTCGACGTCGCGTAGTCGATGTCCGCCCGCAGCGTGTGGAGCGGCACCCGCCCCTCGTGGTAGCCCTCGACGCGCGCGATCTCCGCGCCGCCGAGCCGGCCGCCGCACTTGATCTTGATCCCCTGCGCGCCGCCGCGCATCGCGCCCTGCACCGCGCGCTTCATCGCCCGGCGGAAGCTGACGCGCTGCGCCAGCTGGTTGGCGATCCCGTCGGCGACCAGCTGCGCCTCGATCTCCGGGCGCTTGATCTCCTCGACGTTGATCCCCACCTCCTTGCCGGTCAGCTGCGCCAGCTCGTCGCGCAGCTTGTCGACCTCGGCGCCCTTCTTCCCGATCACCACGCCCGGGCGACCGGTGTGGATCGTCACCACCACCTTCCCCGGCTTCCGCTCGATGCGGATGTCGGCGATGGCGGCGTGCCCGAGGCGCGCCTTCAGGTACTTCCGCAGCAGCTCGTCCTCCTTCAGCAGCTGCGGCATGTCCCGGTCGGCGTACCACTGCGACCGCCACGGCTTCGTGATCCCCAGCCGGAAGCCGATCGGATGTGTCTTCTGTCCCATTAGCGACCTCCCCGCTCGGCAACCACGATCTCGACGTGGCTGGTGCGCTTCTGAATTGGCGTCGCGCGGCCCATCGCCGCCGGCATGAACCGCTTCAGCTTCGGCCCCTCGTTGATCACCGCGTGCTTGACGTAGAGCTCGTCCACGTCCAGCCCGGTGTTGGCGAGGCGCGCCTGGTGCTCGGCATTCGCCACCGCCGAGGCGAGCGTCTTCTCGATCTGCTTCGCCGCGTGCTTCTTGCTGAACTTCAGCAGCGCCAGCGCCTCGTTGACGCTCTTGCCGCGAATCTGGTCGATCACCAGGCGCATCTTGTACGGCGACTGCCGCGTGGTGCGCTGGATCGCGCGGGCTTCGGCCATCTCAGCGGCCCCCCTTCGCCTTCTTGTCGGCCGCCTTGTTGCCCGCGTGCCCGCGGAACAGCCGCGTCGGCGCGAACTCGCCGAGCTTGTGGCCGACCATGTTCTCGGTGACGTAGACGGGAATGAACTTGTTCCCGTTGTGCACGGCGAAGGTGTGGCCGACGAACTCCGGCAGCACCGTGCTCGCCCGGGACCACGTCTTCACGACGCGCTTCTCGTTCCTGCTGTTCATGCCGCGGACGCGGTCGAGCAGGCTGTCCTGCACGAACGGTCCCTTCTTGACGCTTCTCGCCATGGTCTCGGTCCCGGGTTACTGCGTGGCCTTGCCGCGCTTCCGGCCGCGCACGATCAGTCGCTGCGAGGCCTTCTTCGAGTTGCGCGTCTTCACGCCCTCCTTCTTGCCCCACGGGCTGACGACGTTCCGTCCGCCGCGCGTGCGCCCGCCGAGCGGGTGATCGACGGGGTTCATCACCTCGCCGCGCACCTTCGGCCGCTTGCCCAGCCAGCGGCTCTTGCCCGCCTTGCCGTGCGAGATCAGCTCGTGCTCGGCGTTGCCCACCTCGCCGATCGTCGCCAGGCAGTTGCCGTGCACCAGCCGCATCTCGGTGCTCGCCATGCGGAGCGTCACGTACTCGCCCTCCTTGGCCACGACCTGCACGCTGGTCCCGGCCGAGCGGGCCATCTGCCCCCCCTTGCCGATCTTCAGCTCGACGTTGTGCACCGCGGTGCCGAGCGGCACCTCGCGCAGCGGCAGGGCGTTGCCCAGCCGCACGTCGGCCCCGGGCCCGGAGACGACCGTGTCGCCCACCTTCAGCCCCTTCGGGTGCAGGATGTAGCGCTTCTCACCGTCCTCGTACTGGACGAGCGCGATGCGCGCCGAGCGGTTCGGGTCGTACTCGATCTCGCGGACCACGGCCGGCACGCCGAACTTGTTCCGCTTGAAGTCGATGACGCGGTACTTGCGCTTGTGCCCGCCGCCGATGCGGCGCATCGCGATGTGGCCGTGGTTGTCCCGGCCGCCGCTCTTCTTGAGCGGCTCGGTCAGCGACTTCTCCGGCGTCGACCGCGTGATCTCCGAGAAGTCGGAGACGCTGCGGAAGCGCGAGCTCTTGGTGACCGGCTTGAATTGACGGATGCCCATCGCTCAGCCCTCGAACCCTTCGAAGATCTCCTCGATGCGATCCCCCTCGCGGAGCGTGACGATCGCCTTCTTCCAGTTCGGCCGCCGGCCCGTGGCGCGGCCGACGCGGCGCGGCTTGCCGCGCTGCTGCGACGTCCAGACGCCGGTCACCCGCACGTTGAACAGCTGCTGGATGGCCTGCTTGATCTGCAGCTTGTTGGCGTCCGGGTGCACCTGGAAGACGTACTCGCCGCGCTCCTGGAACGCGATCGAGCTCGCCTCGGTGACGATCGGACGCACGATGGTCTCGTAGAGCGTCGGCATCGGTTACTCCTCCGTGGCCGGCGTCTCACCGGCGGTCGTGCGCGCGGCGCGCTTGCGCGGCGCGCGCTTCGCCGGCGCACGCTTCGGCGCCGCCTCGGCCGCCTCGAGCTCGGCCAGCGGCTGCCCCAGGGCGGCCGACTCGACGACCACCACGTCCGACCACAGCACGTGGTAGGTGGAGGCGTCGGCGTACGGCATGACGTGCACGTTCGGCAGGTTGCGGGCGCTGAGATAGACGTTCGGCTTCGCGCCGTCGGTCAGGATCAGCACCTTGCGCTCGGCGATGCCGAGCTTGGTGACGAGGGCGCGGATGGTGGCCGTCTTCGGCGCGTCCAGCGTGAGCGCGTCGACGACGAGCAGCGCCTGCTCGCGGGCGCGCGCGTTCAGCGCGCTCTTCCGCCCCAGCTGCCGCACCTTGCGCGGCACGGTCTGCTCGTAGTTGCGCTCGTTGGTCGGCCCGAAGACCGTGCCGCCGCCCACCCAGTGGGGGGCGCGGGTCGAGCCCTGCCGCGCGCGCCCGGTGCCCTTCTGGCGCCACGGCTTCTGGTTGCCGCCGGTGACGACGCGACGGTTCTTGGTATGGGCGTTGGCCTGGCGCTGGTTGGCCAGGTGGGCCTTCACCACCTGGTGCATCACCGGCACGTTCACCGTGCCGTCGAAGTACTCCGCCGGCAGGGTCACGCGCTCACGCGCCGTCCCCTCCGCCGTGAAGGCGGCCGCCTCGAGGGTCGTGTTCTGCTCCATGGGGTCAGCCCTGCTTGCGGACGAGCACGATCCCGTTGGTCGGGCCGGCGATCGAGCCGCGGATGTAGATCAGGTTGCGCTCGGCATCGATCTTCTCGACGCGGAGATGGGTCTGCGTGTGCCGCTCGGCGCCGTAGTGCCCGGGCATGCGCTTGCCCTTGATGACGCGCGACGGGTCCGTGCCGGGGCCGATGGAGCCCGGCCGGCGGTGCTTCGTGTTGCCGTGCGTGTTCGGGCCGCCGCCGGCGCTGTGGCGCTTCACCATGCCCTGGAAGCCGCGCCCCTTCGTCGTGCCCGTCACCTTCACCTGCTCGCCCTCGGCGAAGATCCCCACCGTGATCGTGTCGCCGACGGTGTACGTCGGGATCTCGGGGTTCTTCCCCGGCGCGTCGTCCAGCCGGAAGCTGCGCAGCACGCGCGGCGGCGCGGCCAGCCCCGCCTTCGCGGCGTGGCCGACGGCGGCCTTCGTCGCGCGGCGCCCGCGCGGCGTGCGCTCGCCCGCCGCGTTCTCGCGCCGCACCTTCTGCGCGCCCCAGCCCAGCTGCACCGCGGCGAAGCCGTGCGCCGCCTTGTCCAGCACCTGCACGACGGGATTGGGCGTCGCCTCCACCACCGTGCAGGGCACCTGCTGCCCCTGCGCGTTGAAGATCTGGGTCATGCCCAGCTTCTTGCCGATGATGCCGATCATGTACTCGTCTCCAGAGTCACGGCCCGCCGGCGGACGGTCGTCGCGCCTGGCGTTGCTGGCCGTTGGACTGTCGGGCGCGCCACCCACCGTGACACCCCCGTGGTACGTCCTGCTCCCTGCTCCCTGCTCCCCGCGCCTACTCGACCTTGATCTCGACGTCCACGCCGGCCGGCAGATCCAGCTTCGTCAGCGCGTCCACCGTCTGCGCGCGGCTGTCGAGGATGTCGATCAGGCGCTTGTGCGTCTTCAGCTCGAACTGCTCGCGCGACTTCTTGTCGACGTGCGGCGAGCGGAGCACCGTCCACCGCTGCGTCTTCGTCGGCAGCGGGATCGGGCCCGACACCTGCGCGCCGGTCTTCTCCGCCGTCCGGACGATGTCGGCCGACGCCTGATCGATCACCGCGTGATCGAAGGCCTTGAGGCGGATGCGAATCTTGCCAGCCATGTGCGTGAGTCTCGTATGAAGGACAGCGTTGAGCGACGAGCGATCAGCGGCGAGCGGTGAGCGGGGAGCGGGGTCCCCTCGCCGCTCGCCGCTCGTCGCTCACTTCAGGATCTTGGTGACGACGCCGGCGCCGACGGTGCGGCCGCCCTCGCGGATGGCGAAGCGCAGCCCCTCGTCCATGGCGATCGGGGTGATGAGCTCGATGGTCATCTGCACGTTGTCCCCCGGCATCACCATCTCCA
>DASTRO010000076.1:0-6269 GCA_035761165.1 Gemmatimonadaceae bacterium
GGGATGGCCCGGGGCCAGCTGTGGATCCCGAGCCGCGCCGCCCCTCCCACCTGCTGTTCCTCCGCGTGCTCCGCGCCCTCCGCGTGAGCCTGCCGTTCGCTGTTCCGTCCCGGCGCACGGAGGCATGGGCGGTCGCCGATCCCACCCCCTTCCGTTCAGGTCCTGGCGCGCGGGAGCGTGGCACGGCGAGGGACGATCCGACGTATCCGCCTTCTCCGCAGCATCCGCTCCCCTCAACCGTTCGAGCCCATACCGGGCGCGACACGCCCCGACGCACACCGGAGCGATCCGCGGAATCCACGGCGCCGTTCCGCGGCGCGGCCGCTCCGCGTCGAACCGCGGTAAGCCGCTCCCACCGTCCCGCAGTGCCGCCGTCCCGCTCAGCTCGCGAGCACGCGCCGGAACACCTCCGTCGCCGCACGCATCTCGTCCATCGTGCCGATGGAGATGCGCGTGTGCGTGCCGAGCGGCGGGAAGGGGCGGCCGACGAGGACGTCGCGCGTACCGCAGGCATCCTGGAACGCCTTGGCGTCGCGGCGGATGTCGATCATCAGGAAGTTGGCCTGCGACGGGGCGACCGCGTAGCCTGCGCGCTCGAAGAAGCGGCGCGTGAAGTCGCGCGCCTCGTGGTTGAGGCGCTGCTCGCGCGCCACCAGCGTGCGGTCCGTGAGCGCGGCCCGGGCGGCGGCGGCGGCGAGCACGTTGACGTCCATCGAGAGCTGGTGGCGCGCCAGCGCCTGCAGCGTCTCCTTGCGGCCGATGGCGTAGCCGATGCGCAGCCCGGCCAGCCCGTACACCTTGGAGAAGGTGCGCGAGACGACGACGCGCGGGCGCTCGAGCGCGATCGGGATCGCCGTCGCGTGCGCCGGATCCTCCACGTACTCGTGGTACGCCTCGTCGATGAGGATCGTCGCCGCCGGCGCGGCGGCCTGCGTGCGGCGCACGAAGTCGGCGATGGCGCGCGCCGGGTGCAGCGTGCCGGTGGGGTTGTTCGGGTTGTTGACGAACACCAGCCCGGCGCCGCGCGCCGCCGCCGTCATCCCCGCCAGGTCGAGCCGCAGGTCGGCGTCGACGCGCACCGCGCGCACCGGCGTGCCGATCACCGCCGCGCGCGCCGCCGGCTCCTCGAACGTCGGCGCGGCGGTGACGAGCGGGCGCGTGCGCGACGTGCAGGCGTCCACCGCCATGCGCAGCACCTCGGTGGAGCCGCAGCCGAGCAGCACGTTCTCGATGCTCACCCCGTGTGCCGCGGCAATGGCCGTGCGCAGCGCCTCCGGGGGCGCGAAGGGATAGCGCGACGCCTCGCCGAGCGCGCCCTGCAGCCCGCGCAGCGCGGCGGCGCAGGGCCCGCGCGGATTCTCGTTGCTGCTCAGCCGGATGACACCCGCCGCGAGCGCCGTCGGCTCGACCACGCCGATCCCCGCGCCGGCGCGCAGCTCGGCGGCCAGTGCCTCCCGGCCACGGGCGCCGATGAGCGGCGCGGTGAGCATGCCGGCACCACCGAGGCCGACGGTGCGGACGAAGGAGCGGCGGGAGAGGGGCATGGGAGGAGCGATCAGCGACGAGCGATGAGCGATGAGGGGTGAACGGCCTACGGTGCGCCACACGGGTCGTTCGCGCCAGAGGAGGCGCCGGCGGCCGCGCGCGCGCGCCCGAGCGCGCGCGCAGCGCGCCCTACCGGATCACCCGCCGCACGCCGAGACCGGCCAGCGCGTGCAGCGCGACGTTGGGCACCAGGATGGTGCCGCCGGCGTCGCCGAGCGGGACGCGCGCCAGCGACGCCGTGAGCTTGGCTTCGGGCACCGCGTAGAGCGTCGTGCGCCCCCGCCCGAGCGCGTAGGCGCGCCCCACGGCCAGCTGCGCCGTGATGCCGGCGAGGTGATAGCCGCCGCCCAGAAAGGTGCGGCGCGTGCCGCCCACGCGCTGGCTGGCGATCCGCCCCTCCGCGTGCGCCACGACGATCCCGATGCCCACGCGGACGCTCAGGCGCCCCGCCGGTCGCACCGCGTTCGCGGTGAGCAGGTTGTAGCCGTGCGTCACCTCGAAGTGCTCCACCGGCGGGCGGGCGTCCTCGAGATAGAGCTTGTGATGCACGAGCTCCCCCTCCACGCCGGTGGCGGCGCCGCGGGCCGAGAGTGGGCCGCCGCCGAGGCGGTAGGCGTAGTACGGCGCGTCGGCCAGCGGGCGGGTGGCGTAGTGCGCGCGGATGCGCAGCGGCGCCTCGCCCGGCAGCCGGACGACGAGCGGCGTCGGCAGGCTCCACGCGGTGCCGACGAGGAGCTCGGCGTGGAGCTCGTGGGATTGCTCCTGCGCGGCGGCGGGGGCGGCGGGGGCGGCGGCGACGGCGAGCGTCGCGACGACGAGGTGGACGAGGCGGGGCGACATCGGGGTTCGACCGGTGGCCATCCTGCTCCGTGTCCGGCCGCGTGCTGCCCTGCAAGCCCGATGCGACCCGGGCGGGCGCCCCCCGGGAGCCCCGCGCCGGGAGCCTCGCGCCGGGAGCCTCGCGCCGCGCGCCTGCCGTTCCCGCTCCCCCTACGCCCGCACCGCCGCCTTCACGCGCTTCTGCGCGTACATCTGCCGGTCCGCCGCGTCGAGCAGCGCCTCGATCCCCTGCGGCCGCTCCGGGTCGAAGCGGCTGTAGCCCACGCTGAGGGCGAGCTGGTAGCGCCGCCCCGCCGTCGCGTTGTGCAGCTCGATCGCCTGCTGCAGCCGCGCGAGCGCCACCCCCACCTCCGCCGCTCCCTCCGCGCTCTCCGTCCCCGCCGTGCTCTCCGCGCCGTCGCCGTCCGGCACGAGCAGCGCGAACTCGTCGCCGCCCAGCCGCGCCAGCACGTCGGAGCCGCGGAAGGTGGCGCGCAGCAGCTCGGCGGCGTCCATCAGCGCGCGGTCCCCCTGCTGGTGCCCGAACGCGTCGTTGATCGCCTTCATCCCGTCCATGTCGGCGAAGACGAGGGTGAAGCCGCGCCGCTGGCGCTCCGCCGTCCGCATCTCCTGCTCGGCCAGCGCGAACAGCCCGCGCCGGTTGTAGAGCCCCGTCAGCTCGTCGCGCAGCGACATGGCGCGCAGCGTCTCCTCGCGCACGGCGCGCGAGACGGCGCGCACGCGCAGCCGGTGCGCCGCCAGCGCCAGCGCGCCGAGCGCCGCCAGCACCAGCACGACGAACCACCACGTCTGCCAGACGTGGGGGCGGAGGCGCACCGGCACCGTCGCCGCCGCGTCGCTCCAGACACCGTCCTCGTTGCGCGCCTGCACGCGGAAGTGGTAGCGCCCCGGCGACAGGTGCGTGTAGACGGCGTGCCGCTGCGTGCCGCCGTCCACCCAGTCCTGGTCGAAGCCGTCCAGCCGGTAGCGGAAGCGCAGCTGCGTCGGCGCCACGAAGCTGGGCGCGGTGAACTGGAACTCCAGCTTGCGCGTGCCCGGCGGCAGGTCCAGCGCCTCGCTCCCCTCCACCGGCACGCCGTCCACCACCACCCGCTCCACGTGCGTCGGCGGCGGGAGGGTGTTCGGCCGGACGCGACGCGGGTCGATGAGCGCCAGCCCCTGCGGCGTGGGGAAGCGGAGCACGCCGTCGGGCCCATGCCAGGCGCGGGCGATGGACGACGCCTCGCGCGCCGCCAGCCCGTCGTCGCTCCCGAACTCCTTCACCGTCACCGTCCGCCGCACCCCGGCCGCCACCTCGTCCAGCTCGGTCAGCCACACCCGCCCGATCCCCCACGGGCCGGTGAGCCAGAGCGCGCCGGCGCCGTCGTCGATCGCCTGGAAGATGGCGTTCCCGGGGAGCCCGTCGCGCGTCGTGAAGAGCCGCACCCGGCCGTCGCGCAGCCGCGCCAGCCCGCGCGCCGAGCCCACCCAGAGCGTGCCGTCGGCGCTCTCGCTCATGCGGAAGACCGGCTGACGGGCGAGCTCGTGCGGCCCCGGCGCGAAGCCGTTCGCGGTGCGGCGGAAGAGCCCCGCCGACTGCGTCCCCACCCAGAGCGTCCCGGCGCGATCCTCGAAGACGGAGAGGATGTACGGATCGGGGAGCCCCTCGGGCCGGCCGTAGCGCCGGAAGTGGCCGTCGCGCAGCTCGGTGAGGCCGTTGAAGGTGCCGATCCAGAGCGCGCCGGTGTGGTCCTCGAACAGCGCACGCGCCCGGTCGTCGCTCAGCCCGTCGCGCGCCGTGAAGGTGGTGGCGCGCCCGTCGCGCAGGCGCGTCAGCCCGCCGTTGGTGGCCACCCAGACGGCGCCCGTGCGGTCGCGCAGGATGTCGCGGGCGATGTCGTCGGGCAGCGCGCCGCTGGCCCGCGTGTACGTCGTGGTGCCGCCCGGCGTGCGGTGGACGACGCCCCCCAGCGTGGCGATCCACACCCCGCCCGCGCCGTCGCCGTCCACCGCCGAGACCAGCTCGTGCGGGAGGCCGTCGGCCACGCCGAGCGTGCGCACGCTGGCCGGGCGCAGCCGGAAGAGCCCACCCTGCCGCGCCCCGATCCAGAGATTCCCCTCGGCGTCCACGTGCAGCGCCTCGGCCTGCGGGATGCCGCGGCCGTCGCGCTGGCGCACCGGCACCGCGCTGGCGCCGGCCAGGCGGAAGAGCCCGTTGTCGGCCGCCAGCCAGAGCGTGCCGTCACGACCGCGCAGCATGTCGTTCACGCGCTGCGGCGCCGCCGCCCCGTCGGCCGCGACGCGCGTCGCCACGCCGTCCTGCAGGCGCGTCAGCCCGGCCCCGTAGGCGCCCACCCAGAGCGCGCCCGCGCTGTCGGCGTGGAGCGACGAGATGCGGTCGTCGGCCAGCCCGTCGCGCGTCGTCAGCCGCGTGTAGCGGCCGTCACGGTAGCGCAGCAGCCCACTGGCCACGGTGCCGATCCAGAGCGTGCCGTCACGGTCCCGGGCCAGCGCGGTGACCGACGGCTCGTCCATGCCGACCGGCGGCGGGAGCGGCTCGATGCGACCGCCGACGATGCGCGAGACGCCGGTCCGCGAGCCCACCCAGAGCACGCCGTCGTGGTCGAGCATGAGGGCGGTGATGCGGTCGCTCTTCAGCCCGTCGCGCGTGGTGTGGACGCGCCAGCGGCGCCCGTCGAAGCTGACCATGCCGCCACTCTCGCTGGCCGCCCAGAGCGTCCCCGCCGGGTCGGCGGCGACCGCCCAGAAGCTGGCGCGGTCCAGCCCCGGGATGTCGCTCTCGGTGAAGGTGCGGAAGGTGACGCCGTCGAAGCGCACCAGCCCCTGGTACGAGGCCAGCCAGAGATAGCCGTCGCGCGTCTGCGCGATGCCGAGGACGTTGTTGGCGGGCAGCCCCTGCTCGGTGTTCCAGGCGGCGATGGCCGGCCGGTCGGGCTGCGCGACCAGGGGGGTCGGCAGGAGGAGGACGGGCGCGACGACGGCGGCGACGGCGGCGGCAACGGCAACGACCGAACGCAGCCGGCGCGTCGGACGGACGACGGAATCGCCCGGGCGCGGCGGGAGCGGGAGTGCACGACTCATGACGGGACGTCGGTCGGGAGACGGACGGAAGGGCGGAGCCCAAGGTAATGCGCCCGGCCCGATCGCGCCGTACCGAACCGTGGCCGCCGCCTCGGCGTCAGCCCGTGAGGCTCCCCGCCGACGCCGGCGTCAGCGTGAAGACGGGCCCGCCCCGTCCGGCCATACCGGCGTCAGCGGCCACCTCCACCCGCAGCGCGGCCAGCGACGGCACGATCAGCGCCGCGTCCGCCAGCGCCGCCGCCTCGTGCGTCGTCGTCAGCGCCACGCAGCGCATCCCGGCGGCCCGCGCGGCCGCGACCCCGGCCGGCGCGTCCTCCACCACCACGCAATCGCCCGGCGCCTCGCCCAGCCGCCGGGCGGCCGTGAGGTAGCCCTCCGGGTCCGGCTTGCCGCGCGCGATCTCGTCGGCCGCGACGAGCAGCGGCGGCTCCGGCAGCCCGCAGGCCCGCAGCCGCGCCAGCGCCACCGCCCGCGTCCCCGAGGTCACCACCGCCCAGCGCCCGGTCGGCAGCCGGGCGAGGAGCGCCGCCGCCCCGGGCAGCGCCACCACCCCCGCCGTATCGGTCGACTCCGCCGCCGCCAGCTCGGCCAGCTCCGCTTCGGCGTCGAGCGCCGGCAGCGTCTCGCGGATGATGTCCACGGCGCGCCGGCCGTGCACTCGCCGCATCAGCGCGTCGGCGTCCAGCCCGTGCCGCCCCGCCCAGCCACGCCAGTGGCGCTCGACGCTCGCCGTGGAGTCGGCCAGCACACCGTCGAGATCGAAGAGGAGCGCTCGGCAGCGCAGGAGGCCGGGATGGGGCATG
>DASTRO010000077.1:0-3304 GCA_035761165.1 Gemmatimonadaceae bacterium
GTCACGGGCCCGTCCTCCCGCCAGTGGAGCGCCGCGGCCGCGGTGCAGTGCGGCGTGGCGCCCTGGTCGATCCACGCGCCGTTGCTCCACCAGTATCGCCACGGCCGCGCCCCAGCGCCGGTCAGCGCCTCCACGAGCGGCGCGACGGCGCGGATCCGGTAGCCTTCGTTTCGCGGGTCGTAGTGCGGGATGCGGCCGAAGCCGACGGACGACGGCCGGGTCATGGGATCACCTCGGTGGGCGCTGGGACTACTGGCAGGACGGTGAGGGTGACGCGCCGCCACTCGGCCGTCGCGCGGTCGGCGCCGAGCATCACCCACAGGTCGATCGTGCCCGGCCGGTGCGCCGCGACGCGCACCCGGTGTGGCTCTGCGCCGATCGGCGGCAGGTCGCTGCCCACGTAGCTGGCCACGGCCACCCATTGCACGCTGCTCGCGGTGAGCAGCCTCGGGGTCCCGACGTCGCGGAGCGCCCAGTGCACGGGCACCGAGTCGGGCACGCCGGCGAGCGAGAGCGCGACGGTATCACCGACGGCGACGGTGTCCCGCGCGAGTGAGAGCGTGACGGCGCCGGACGGCGTGGAGTCCGGCGGCACCACCGGCGGCGTGATCGTATCCACCGGCACCACCGGCGTCGTGGTGTCGGGCGGGGTGACGACCGCGCTGTCCACGGGCGGCGTCGCCGTGTCACTCGGCGCGGGGCGCACGGTGATCGGCACCGCCGGCGAGCAGAGTCCGGCGACGGCCCCTGCGCTCGCGCAGACTCGGGCCGTCGTGCGGCCCGGCGCCACGCCGCGCACCGTGGACTGCTCCGCCGTGCCCGGCGCCTGGCCGATCCGCGCGACCGTCGTATCGGCCGTCGTCCACCGCAGGTCGGCCGCGCGCAGCTCCGCGGTGGTCGCCGTGCGCAGTTGCCCGCCAGCGGTGGCGGTGGCCCACGTGCTCAGCGTCTGCGTCTCGCCCCGCAGGAGCTGCGTGCCGTACGGCGTGATGTTGAGTTTGAGCAGGGTCACTACCGCCGGTGCGGGCGGCGTGACGACCGGCGACGTGGTGTCCGGGGGCACGACGACGGGCGGCGGTGCCGTGTCCGGGGCCGCGAGGACGAGCACCGTATCGAGCTGTAGGAGCCGCTGGCCGTCCACCCGATCCCAGAGCCAGAGCACCGGGACGGTGCCCGGCGCCCGCGCGGTGAAGCGCTGGCCGCCGCTGGCGTAGCTCACGTCGAGCGGTCCGGGCACGAGCGGCACCGCCAGCACGCGCGAGACGGAGGTCGGCCGGTCGATCACGTCGCGCGGCTCGGGCCGGACGATCACCGATTGGCCGACGTGGAGCGTGTCCGGGGTGTGAACGGTGAGGGTCTGGGCGGCCGCCGACCCGGATGAGGCCAGCGTGGCGACCACCAGCGCCAGCAGGACGGTGCCCGGCAGGACGGTGCGATGCGGAAGCGTGCGGCGCATACTACCTCCACGCGGACCGCGCTCGGCGATCCGGGACAGGATGAGGGCGTGCGGGAGTGGTGGCTGGCCGTGGCGGCGTCACGTCGAGTACCTCGAGGTGCCCGCCGCGCATCGCCTCGCCGAGGGCGAGCGTGTGCCGGAGGCGGTGCCAGTGGGCGGGCCGGAGCTCGATCGGTGCCGCCCACGGCCGACCGGTGGGGTCGCAGAGCTGCACGACCGTGATCGCGCGGTCGAGCCGCTCGACGCGGGCGAGCAGCGTCGTCGCCGGCGATGATGGTGACGCGAGCGGCGACGTCAGGTGCGCCCGGGGATCAGTCGCCATCGGGGTCCTCGCTGGACAGTTGGCCGAGCGGCGGGAGGCCGAGCTGCCGGCGGAGCGCGATCTGCTCGGCCCGTCGCGCGGCCTCGCGTTCGCGCTCCTGCTCCCGCGCCTCGGCCTGCGCGGCCCGGGCCATCCGCTCCTCACGAGACGGGCGCGGGTCGGTGTGTCGCGAGAGATGGTGACTCCGGTTCGGGCGCTGCGGATTCGGGGCGTGCTCCTCCTCCCGGATCAGCGCGCCCGCGAGTCGCATCGCGCAGGCGAGTTCGTTCCAGAACGAGCGTGTACCGTAGAACTGCCCGATTCGGCCGCGCGAGACCCACGCGTCGTCAGCGGCGTGCACAGACACGCGCACCGTCGTGCGACCGGTGGCATTCACGCGCACCAGGAAGCGCTCCGGCCGCCAGTGCGCCGTACGCAGCGCGGCCGGAACATCGCTCAACCCGTCGTTCCTCACGACGTGCTGATCGCCGGGCTGATCGCCGGGATGATTGGAGGATCCTGGTGCGGACACGCGCCGATTCCGTTCTCAGCCCTTCGGCCGCGGGCGAGCCGTCGGAGGCGCGGGCACGGCGATGGTCGGCGGCGCCGGCGCCGACGTGATGCGCAGCGTGTCGGTCACCCAGCCGACGTCGGGCAGGTAGAACGTCCCGATCAGCGTGACGGTGTCGCGTCCGTAGAGCGTGAGCGGCGGGTGCGTGGTGGGCGAGCCATCCAGCCGCTGCGCCGCCCCGATCATGATCGGGTAGCCCTGCAGCGAGTCCGGCACCTGGTCGGCCGGGACCTGCTGCAGGCCCGGCTGCAGGCCCGGCTGCAGGCCCTCCTGCAGACCGGGGGGAAGCTGCACGGGCGGCGTCACCGCGAACGCCGGAGACGCGCTCGGCGGATCGTCTGGAGAGCGGAGCCCGACGGACAGCCCGAACAGGATCAGCGCGAGCACGCCAGCGAGCACGGCGACGGTGAGGATCTTGACGCTTCGCATGATGACCTCAGCGAATGCCGACGATGACGGTTTCCAGCTCCGCCTTCGTCAGGAGGCGCTGCACTGCGGCGACGCGGTGCAGGTAGTTGTCGAAGTCGAACGCGGGGCCGGGACACGTCTTGCCGGCGAAGATCTGCCGGTGCAGCGCGAACCCGAGCCCGTTGACGGGAATGCCGAAGCGCGCGACCACCCAGGCGGCCAGCATCGAGGAGGCGTAGAGCTGCTCCTCGGGCCAGGGCGTGAGGCCCGACCCCTCGTGCTCGATGCCGACGGTGTAGGCGTTCGGGTTTCCGCGCCGGAGCCCGCGCCAGGTGGGCGCCTGCACCCGGCCGGCATGCCACGCGACGTCGTGCACGCTCACGTACTGCCGGATCTCCCCGTCCAAGCCGACGAGGAAGTGCGCGGAGACGTCGGAGGCGTCAGCCGCGAACCAGGAGTCCACCGCGCGCTCACCGCCTTCCGCGATGTGCAGGACGACGCCCTTCACGTCGCGCGGGATGCTGTGCGACGCGAAGTTGGGCGTCTCCTGCTGCAGCACGCGGATCAC
>DASTRO010000078.1:0-2146 GCA_035761165.1 Gemmatimonadaceae bacterium
TTGCCGCCCCCAGCGCGAGCGCGGCGCCGGCGAGCAGGGTGAGGGCGCGGCGGCCGACGGGAAGGGGCGGCGTGTGGCGCGGCGTGTGGCGCGGCGTGTGGCGCGCGGTGGGACGCGGGTAGGGCAGCTCTGGCATCGTGCGCTCCGGGAGGTGCGGGGCAGGGGAGCCGTCACCGGTCGATCGGCCCGACGATAGGACCGTGTCCGGCGCCCGTCAACGACGCCCGCGTCGGGGCGCCCGCGCGATGTATCTTCCCTGCGCCGCATGCCTCACTCGCCGCCGCTTCCCATCGACGACGCGCTCCCCGCGCTCCGCGCCGCGCTGCGCGAGGGCACGAGCGCCGTGCTCCAGGCCCCGCCCGGCGCCGGCAAGACGACGCGCGTCCCGCTCGCCCTGCTCGGCGAGCCGTGGCTGGCGGGGCGCCGCGTCGTGATGCTCGAGCCGCGCCGCCTCGCCGCCCGCGCCGCCGCCCGCTTCATGGCCCGGACGCTGAGCGAGAGCGTGGGCGAGACGGTGGGCTACCGCGTGCGGCTGGACACGCACGTCGGCCCGCGCACACGCGTCGAGGTGGTCACCGAGGGCGTGCTGACGCGCCTGCTGCAGGACGATCCCGCGCTCGAGACGGCGGGCCTGGTGATCTTCGACGAGTTCCACGAGCGCAGCCTCCCGGCGGACCTCGGCCTCGCGCTCACGCTGCAGGCGCGCGAGCTGCTGCGCGACGACCTGCGCCTGCTCGTCATGTCCGCCACGCTCGACGGCGCGGCGGTGGCCGATTTGTTAGGCGGAGCGCCGGTGGTGACGAGCGCGGGACGCGCCTTCCCGGTCGAGACGCGCTGGCGCCCGCCGCGTGAGCGGGAGCGCGTGGACGCTGCCGTCGCCCGCGTGGTGCGCGAGGCGCTGACCGGCGAGGCGGGCGACGTGCTCGCCTTCCTCCCCGGGCAGGCGGAGATCCGTCGCGCCGAGACCCTGCTCCGCGCGGGGGAGCTCTCTCCCATGACTCGCGTCCACCCGCTCTACGGCAACCTCCCCCCCGAGGCGCAGGACGCCGCCATCGCGCCGAGCGCCCCCGGCGCGCGCAAGGTGGTGCTGGCGACGAGCATCGCCGAGACGAGCGTGACGATCGAGGGCGTGCGGGTCGTGGTGGACGGCGGTCTGGCGCGCACGCCGCGCTTCGACCCGCGGAGCGGCATGACGCGGCTGGAGACGGTGCGGGTCTCGCGCGCGGCGGCCGACCAGCGCCGCGGCCGCGCCGGCCGCACGGCGCCCGGCGTCTGCTACCGGCTCTGGGCCGAGGCGGAGGATGCGCATCTGGTGCCGCACGCGCGGCCGGAGATCCTCGAGGCCGATCTCGCGCCGCTCGCGCTGGAGCTGGCCGAGGCCGGCGTGCGCGACCCCGCCGAGCTGCGCTGGCTGGACCCGCCACCCACCGCCGCCTTCGCCCAGGCGCGCGAGCTGCTGCGCGAGCTCGGCGCGCTCGACGCGGACGGGCGCATCACCCCGCATGGCCGGCGCATGGCGGCGCTGGCGCTGCATCCGCGCCTCGCCCACATGGTCCTGGCCGGTGCGGAGCTGGGCTACGGTGCGGTGGCGTGCGACCTGGCCGCGCTGCTGGCCGAGCGCGACGTGCTGCGCGCCGAGCAGGGCACGGCCGACGCGGACGTGCGGCTGCGGCTGGAGCTGCTGCGCGACCGCGCTGCCCTGGAGGGGAGCGGCTACACGCGCGGCCTGGCGGTGGACCGCGACGGGGTGCGCCGCGCGCGCGAGCTCGCGCGCGAGTGGCGCCGGCAGCTCCGCCTGCACGACGACGCGGCGCCGGGCGACGTGGACGCCGCCGGCCTGCTGCTCGCGCTGGCCTATCCCGATCGCATCGGGCAGCGCCGCAACGGTGCGAGCGGTCGCTTCCTGCTGCGCAACGGCCGCGGCGCCCACTTCGCCGAGCCGCAGCCACTGTCCGACGCGCCCTATCTGGTGGCCGCGGAGCTGGACGGCCAGGCGCGCGAGAGCCGCATCTTCCTCGCCGCTCCCGTCGCCCTCGAGGACGTCGAACGCCACCTCGGCGACCAGATCGAGACGGAGGAGGTGGTGGCGTGGGACGAGGCGGCGGAGATGGTGCGCGCCGTGCGCCGCGAGCGACTGGGCGCGCTG
>DASTRO010000079.1:0-5027 GCA_035761165.1 Gemmatimonadaceae bacterium
AGCGTCGAGATCCCCAAGCGGCGGCTGACCGTGTTCACCGGCGTCTCGGGCTCGGGCAAGTCGTCGCTGGTGTTCGGCACCATCGCGGCGGAGTCGCAGCGGCTGATCAACGAGACCTACAGCGCGTTCGTGCAGGGCTTCCTGCCGACGCTGGCCCGCCCCGAGGTCGACCTGCTGGACGGGCTGACGACGGCGATCATCGTGGACCAGGAGCGGCTGGGCGCCAACGCCCGCTCGACGGTGGGCACGGTGACCGACGCCAACGCGATGCTGCGCATCCTCTTCAGCCGGCTCGGCAGGCCGCACGCCGGGCCGCCGACGGCCTACTCCTTCAACGTCCCGGCCCGCAGGGCGAGCGGGGCGATGACCGTCGACCGGGGCCAGGGGGAGCGGATCGTGGTACGCGACGTCGTCTACCACGGCGGCATGTGCCCGCGGTGCGAGGGGATGGGATCGGTGAACGACATCGACCTGTCGGCGCTGTACGACGACACGAAGTCGCTCAACGAGGGCGCACTCACGATCCCCGGCTACAGCATGGACGGCTGGTATGGCCGCATCTTCCGCGGCTGCGGCTTCTTCGACCCGGACAAGCCGATCCGCAGGTTCACGAAGAAGGAGCTGCACCACCTGCTCCACCAGGAGCCGACGAAGATCAAGGTCGACGGGATCAACCTGACGTACGCGGGACTGATCCCGTCGATCCAGAAGTCGTTCCTGTCCAAGGACGTCGACGCGCTGCAGCCCCACGTGCGCGCCTTCGTGCAGCGCGCGGTCACCTTCACGACGTGCCCCGACTGCGACGGCACCCGGCTCAACGCGGCCGCGAGGTCCTCGAGGATCGCGGGGCGCAACATCGCCGACGTCTGCGCGATGCAGATCAGCGACCTGGCCGGGTGGGTGCGCGAGCTGGACGAGCCGTCGGTCGCGCCGCTCCTGGCCTCGCTGCGGCAGACGCTCGACGCCTTCGTGGAGATCGGCCTCGGCTACCTGAGCCTGGACCGGCCGAGCGGCACGCTCTCGGGCGGGGAGGCGCAGCGGGCGAGGATGATCCGCCATCTCGGCTCGTCGCTCACCGACGTGACCTACGTCTTCGACGAGCCGACGATCGGGCTGCACCCGCACGACATCCAGCGGATGAACGAGCTCCTGCTGCGGCTGCGCGACAAGGGGAACACCGTCCTCGTGGTCGAGCACAAGCCGGAGGTGATCGCCATCGCCGACCACGTCGTGGACCTCGGCCCCGGCGCCGGCAGCGCGGGCGGCGAGGTGGTGTTCGCGGGCACCGTCGAGGGGCTGCGCGCCAGCGGCACGCTCACCGGGCGACACCTGGGCGACCGGGCCGCGCTGAAGCCGTCGGTGCGCACGCCGTCGGGCGTGCTGCAGGTGCGCGGCGCCCGCACGCACAACCTGCAGGACGTCGACGTCGACATCCCGTTGGGCGTGCTGGTGGTGGTGACCGGCGTGGCCGGGTCGGGGAAGAGCTCGCTGATCGACGGCTCGGTGTGCGGGCAGGACGGCGTGGTGTCGATCGACCAGACCCCGATCCGCGGCTCGCGGCGGAGCAACCCGGCGACCTACACCGGCCTGCTGGAGCCGATCCGCAAGGCGTTCGCGAAGGCCAACGGCGTGAAGCCCGCCCTCTTCAGCGCCAACTCCGAGGGCGCCTGCCCGGCCTGCAACGGCGCCGGGGTGGTCTACACCGACCTGGGGCTCATGGCCGGCGTCTCCACCGTCTGCGAGGAGTGCGAGGGGCGGCGCTTCCAGGCGTCGGTGCTGGAGTACCGGCTCGGCGGGCTCGACATCGCCCAGGTGCTCGACCTGTCGGTGGACGACGCGGTGGGCTTCTTCGGCGCCGGCGCGGCGCGCACGCCGGCCGCGCACGCGATCCTGCAGCGCCTCACCGACGTGGGGCTCGGCTACCTGCGGCTCGGCCAGCCGCTCACCACGCTCTCGGGTGGCGAGCGGCAGCGGCTCAAGCTCGCCGCGCACATGGGCGCCGACGGCGGCGTCTACGTGCTCGACGAGCCGACCAGCGGGCTGCACCTGGCCGACCTCGAGCAGCTGCTCGGATTGCTCGACCGCCTGGTCGACGCCGGCAAGTCGGTGATCGTGATCGAGCACCACCAGGCGGTGATGGCGCACGCCGACTGGATCATCGACCTCGGGCCGGGCGCGGGACACGACGGCGGGCGGATCGTGTTCGAGGGCACGCCGGCCGACCTGGTGGCGGCGAGGTCGACGCTGACCGGCGAGCACCTGGCGGCGTTCGTCGGCGGCCGTCCCGGGGCCGTCCGTCCGCGGGCCGCCGCACGTCGCTGAGCGGGTCCGCGGCGGCGCGTGGATGACGACCCGCGTCGTCATCGCCCTCCGCGCGCGGCGCTGGAGCACCCGGCCGAGGCGCGCCACGCGCCGGCGCAGGACCATCGGCGCGTGGCGGTATCGGCGGGAACGGTGGGTACGCGCCCGCTTGTCGATCTGACAAGGCCATCGGCCGGCGAGACCGCCCCGGCTGTCATCGTGACCGGGCCGGAAGCCGCAGGCGCACCGGCCTGGAAACGGATGATGCGCCGCAAGTCGTTGCCAGTCCGATGGTTCTCGCTATCCGGCGCGCACCGGCACGAGTAATGCCGTGCCGGATCGGCACCGGCGACGACGTACGGTCGCCTCCCCGTGGTCGCCGCCATCGTTCCCGACCGGGCGCGATCGGAGGCAGGTGGACGCGAGGTCGGTGCGGCATCCGCCGCGCCGGCCCGAGGGCGCCAGGCCGGGGCCGGGACCGCCGGGAGGCGGGCCCGGCAGGTCACCTTTCACCACGTCACATCACCACGGAGGAACCATGCGGATGCACCGTCGCATCGTCCTCGTCGGGGCGCTGGGCGTGATGCTCGGTGCCATCCCGGCGAGCGAGCTCGCCGGCCAGAGCGCCACCCTGTGGCAGGACGCGCGGCCGTCGTTCGAGAGCTTCTACACGCAGATCCGCTTCGATGGCGATGAGCGGACGATGAACGCCGAGGGGATGGGGGCCCGGCTGATGTGGAGCCCGGCGGCCACCGAAGGCCGCTCCACGCTGGCCGGCCGCACCGGCTTCGGCGTCTTCGCCACCTACACGCCGGAGCACGCCTTCGGACCGAGCTTCGGCTTCTCCAGCCTGAGCGTCGGCGCGGTGGCGGACGTGCGGCCGTTCGAGTACCCACTCGCCGGGCGCGTCGATCCCTTCCTCTCGCTCGGGACGGGGGTGCTGCACACCAACGTGTCGCAGTCCATCGCCCCGGCGCCGGCGCCGATCCTCGCCGGCTCGAAGACGGCGTTCACGCTGGTGCCCGGCATCGGCACGCGCCTGCTCCTCACGCCGAACCTGGCGCTGCAGGGTGACGTGCGCGACCTGATGACCTTCCGCGGCGACACCCGGCACAACGTCGCCTTCGGCGCGGGGCTGCGCCTCAGCTTCTGAGCCGTCGGCCGGCGCGCATGCCTGACGGCGGTCCGCCTCGCGCGAGGCGGACCGCCGTCCCGCATTCCATCAGGCGCGCGCCGGTCCAGGGGTGGCGGCGGGAACGGCGCCGCGGATGCACCGGGGCGGCTGGCCCCATCCCTGCACGGGCCTCCCGCGTCCGCCGCAACCTGCTCGTCGACGAGGATCCTCCCATGCCATCACCCGCCAGCCATCGGACCACCATCGCGACGCTCGCCGGCGTCGCCCTGCTCGCCGCGGCCACCGCGTGCGCCAACCGATCGGCCGAGGTGGTCGACAGCGCGGGGGGCGACGTGGCGGCGACCGGGACCGGCGAGAAGTGGTCCGCCAACCTGATGGCCCGCACCAGGCTGCCGATCGGCGGCACTGCCGTGCTCTCCCCGTCGAGCACGGAGGGCCAGGTGGTCGTGATGGTGTCGCTGCAGGGTTCGCCGACCTCCACCGGCGCGCATCCCTGGCGCCTCGTCGACGCGCCCTGCGATACGCGGGGCCGGATCGTGGGCGACGCGGTGGACTACCCGTACATCGTCATGCGCGCCGACGGCACGGGCCAGGCGACGGCGAACCTCCCGGTCACCGATCTGGGCACGGCGTACAGCGTCCGCGTCTACGCCTCGGGCACGAACGACACGATCATCGCCTGCGGCGACCTGCAGCGCGGCCGCTTCTGAATCGCGCCGCGGCGCTCGATCCGGCGAAGGGCCTGACCGGCCTACCGCGGATCGGCGCGGCGCGCCGGTGGCGCACGCGGATCGCTCCGCTGTACGCCGGGGCTCCGTCTGCCGTGGGCGGGCATCTACGCTCATGGGGGGGAGCGGATGCGACGGAGGAGCCGATCCGGGTTGCGCCGAAGACGCGCCGCGCAGACCCGTAGTAGGCAGGTCAGGCCGTGCAGGCCGTGCAGGCCGTACCGCCGCGCCGCCCGGATCGGCGCGTAGCGCGGCGCTCAGCGGGTGCCGGCGCGGGCCGTGATGACGCTCTTGATCCCGCCGCGGACGTTGAAATCGCCCACCACCTGCATCCACGCGGGCGCGCAGGCGGCGACGAGGTCGTCGAGGATGCGGTTCACGGCGCGCTCGTAGAAGATGCCGTCGTTGCGGAAGCTCCAGAGATAGAGCTTGAGGCTCTTCAGCTCGAGACAGCGCTCGGCCGGCACGTAGGTGATCGCGATCGTCCCGAAGTCGGGCGCGCCACCCTGCAGCTGGCGCAGCTCCTCGGCGTCGCTCTCCACGCCGCCGAGCGGGCAGAGCGAGGTGAACTCCGGGCAGGTCATGTGGATCTCGTAGTCGCGCCCCGGGTGTGGGTTCGCGAAGGTCTCGAGCAGCTCGGGTCTGGGCATGCGCGAAAGATGACCGCGACCGCCCCGCGCTGGACAGCCCCCGGTCCGCGCACTACCATCCGAAAGCAGAGAGAAAACAGCCGTGGACGCCCCGTCGTCTCACGGCCCAGACCGCGGCGGGAATGGCGTCGCGGTCCCTAGCCCTCCGGTACTGCCGGGGGGCTCTCTGTGTGGAGCAGCGATCAGCGCTGAGCGCTCAGCGATCAGCGTAAC
>DASTRO010000080.1:0-5550 GCA_035761165.1 Gemmatimonadaceae bacterium
CGGTCCGGACGGTAGATCCCGACACTCGTTCGCTGCCGCTCGCTCCTGCGGGATGACACCGTTGGAGCGCGGCCGCCGGCGCCGCCGCTGCGGCGGGACGCCACGCGACGCGTGGATCGGCCGGTGCAGCCTCCGACGGGAAGACACGGTACGCGTGGATCGGCCGGTGCAGCCTCCGGCGGGAGGATGGCGGCGGGGGGCGGTCGCCCGCCGCGCCCTCCGCGCCCTCCGCGTGGGCCCCCGCCGGCCCGTCGCGACCGGGAACGGGGGCCCGGGCGCACGAGGCTCAGCCCGGCCGGCCGTTCCCCCCGTCCGTTCGGCCGCTGGCGCGCGGGGCTGGAGAACCATCGGGAACGATCCGCAGCATCCGGTTCATCCGAGGCATCCGCGTTCGCCCTGAGCGATGATGCCCGCCCACGGCAAACGGAGCTCCGGCGTACAGCGGAGCGATCCGCGGCCGCTTCCGCGTGATCCGCGGCCGCCGTCCCGCCGTACGAGCTCCCGCAGCCCCTGCCGGTCAGCGCGCCGTGGCCCAGCGGCGCCAGAAGAGGTACACGGGCACGCCGGCGGCCAGGATCAGCACCCCGATGCCGGCCGAGCGCGGGAACTGGACGACGGTGTTGAGCGCCAGCGCCCAGAAGGCGAGCGTGAAGATCAGCGTCGTCACCGGATGGCCGGGCATGCGCGCACCCCCGGCCGGGCGCGTGGCGGCGCCGCGACGCTCGCGCCGCCGGAAGACGAGCAGCGCTGCGCCGGTGAGGCCGAAGAAGAGCGCGTCGAGCGCGACCACGTAGCTCAGGATCTGCTCGTAGCGGCCGGAGAGCGCGATCACCGCGGCCCACGCGCCCTGCAACGCGATCGCCACCACCGGCGCGCGGCTGCGCGGGTGCACCGTGCCGACGGCGCGGAAGAAGAGGCCGTCGCGCGCCATCGCGTAGTAGACGCGTGGCGCGGTGAGCATCCCCTGGCTCAGGAAGCCGACCGTCGAGACGGCGATGCCCGCGGCGATCAGCCGGCCGCCGGTGGAGCCCAGCGCGCGGCGCATCACCTCCGAGGCCGGCGTCTCCGTCGCCGCCAGGCCGCCGGGGCCCAGCACGACGACGCAGACCGCGTTCACCGCCAGGTAGAGCGCCACCACGCCCAGCACGCCGATGAGCAGCCCGCGCGGCAGGTCGCGCTCCGGGGCGCGCATCTCGCCGCTCACGAAGCTCGCCGTCTGCCAGCCGCCGTAGGCGAAGAGCACCGGCACCAGCGCCACGCCGAAGGCGAGCAGCGGTCCGCGGGTCGCGCCTGCGGGCGACGGCACGGCGGGCGTGGGCGCACCACTGCGGAGGCCCAGCCAGCCGAGCGTGACGAGGGCGAGCACGGCGACGATCTTGGTCACCATTAGGCCGCTCTGCACGTTGCTGCCCGCGCGCGCGCCGAAGCAGTTGATCAGCGTGAGCACCGCCAGCGTGACGACGGCGATCCAGGCTGGCGGCGGCGTCGCGCCGGTGAGCTCGCGGAAGTAGGCGGCGAAGGTCACCGCCACCGCCGCCATCCCACCCGTCTGCGTGACGAGGAGCAGCGTCCACCCGTAGAGGAAAGCGACCATCGGGTGGAAGGCGTCGCGCAGGTAGACGTACTGCCCGCCGGCGGCCGGGCGCCACACGGCCAGCTCGGCATACACGAAGGCGCCGAGCAGCGCGATCGCGCCGCCGGCGCCCCAGGCCAGCATGATGGCCGCCGGCGAGTGCACCGCGCGCGCCACCACGTACGGATTGATGAAGATCCCCGCGCCGATGATCCCGCCCATCACGATCATCGTCGCGTCGAACAGCCCGAGCTGTCGGGCCAGCGGCGCGGCCTCGGCCGACGGGGAGCTGGCTCGCTCCCCGCCGGCCGCCGGCGCCGGCTCGCGGTCGCCGCGCACGCGCTACCGCAGGCGCGCCTTCGTGCTGCGCGGCGCCTTCTGGCAGCTCGGCCACTCCGTGAGGCCGCGGAAGCGCCCGTTGCCGCCCTGCGCCGCGCGCGCCGCCGCCATCGCCGCCAGGTCCACCCGCTCGCGCGTCACCGTCTCCGGATCCTCGGACGCCAGGTAGACCAGCATCGCGGTGAGCGTCGCGTTCTTCTTCAGGTCGTCGAAGACGACCTTGTCGTAGGTGTCGCGGTTGGTGTGCCAGGTGTAGCTGCCGTAGTCCCAGTTCAGCGCGCCGAGGCCGAACGCGGGGGCGCCGTAGCAGGCGAAGGACGCATCGTCGCTGCCGCCGCTGGACGGATACCCCGGTCCGTTGAACGTCACCTGCTGCTGGAACTCGATGGGCAGCTGGCTGAGCCAGTGCGCGACGTGCTGGGCGCCGTCGGGCAGGCCGCCGCCACCGATGCGCACCACGCGCCCGGTGCCGTTGTCCTGGTTGAACAGCGCCTGCAGCCCCTGCACGATCTCGGGATGGTCCTCGGCGAACGCGCTCGAGCCGATCAGCCCGTGCTCCTCGGCCGTCCAGTGCCCGACGACGATCGTCCGCTTCGGGTTCGGGTAGACCTGCTTCAGGATGCGCATCGCCTCGAGCATCGTCAGCGTGCCGGTGCCGTTGTCCGTCGCGCCCGACGAGCCGTCCCACGAGTCGAAGTGCGCCGAGAGGAGGACGTACTCGTCCGGCTTCTCGCTGCCGCGGATGGTGGCGATGGTGTTGAACACCGGCCGCTCGCCGAGCAGCTCGGCGTCCAGGTTCATGCGGATCGTCGGGTGCTGCTCGTTCTCGGTGAGGCGGAAGACGAGGCCGTAGTCCTCGCAGCTGAGCGCGATCGCCGGCGCCTTCGTGTTGTACGTCTCGAAGACCTCGATCGTCCCCCAGGCATCCTTGGGACGCGAGGTGATGACGCCGGCGACGCCCGCCTCCTCCATCCGCACCCCCAGGTCACCGGTGCCGAGCGCGAGGTTGTAGCCGGTGCCGCGCACGTTGCGGCCGCCCCACTCCTGCGCCACGGCGCGACGCAGGCTGTCCATGCGCGCCTTCGACTCGGGCGTCGCGAACTCCTCCCACTCGCTGCTCGGCCGGCAGGTGGGCTGCGGCGCGGAGACGAGCACGAACTTCCCCTTCGCGCTCGGCAGCCAGCGCACGAACTCGGTGCTGTCACGGAAGCGCGGCAGGATCACCGGCTCGGCGACGAGGTCCTTCTTGCCGGTGCCCGGGCTGTAGCCGAGCATCGTCCCCTCGAGCGTGCGCACGCGCGGCGTGAGCAGGTCGATGTGCGAGTAGCCGCGCCGCCAGCCGCGCCAGGTGCCCCACTGCTCGTTGCGCGCGTCGATCCCCCACGACTTGTACATGGCGACGAGCCAGTCGTTGCCGCGCTTCTGCTCCGGCGTGCCGGTGAGCCGCGGCCCGATGGAGTCGAGCAGCGCCTGGGCCAGCGGCTCGGTGTGCGAGCTGTCCATGCCGATGGCCCAGATGCGCTGGATGACGGGATCGTCGGTGGGGAAGAAGATCTGCGCGGCGAGCGGGTGCCGCGGCACCGCGAGCAGCGCGACGCCGGCGGCCACGAGGGCGAGCTTTCGCATGAGCGGAGTGAGGCTGGTGCGTGGACGGAGAGGCCGGAGGTGGCGCAGTGTGCTGCGCCAGCTGCGGTAGGAGAGCTGGAGGTGGTTCCGAAAACTACGCCCGGCCGCGGCCCGACGCTGAGTGCGGGGCTACCGCACCGGGTTCCGCTCCCAGGAGCCGTACATCGGATTGGGCAGGATGATCCAGCGGCGCCCGAACCCGGCGAGGGCGCTGTCCGGCGCGGTGCGCAGCTGCTGGCTGGCGCCGGGAAAGTCCTGGATGTTGTCCCCCACCCACATCACGACGCGGAGCGGCGGCAGCGTGGAGGGCGGCGTACCCTGCGCCACCGCGGCGAAGCGCGGGTTCTTGTCGCCGCTGCCGCAGAGCACGAGGTCGGCCGGGATCCCCACCGCGCGCAGGTTGGCGCGCGTGGGATCGCAGATCACCTCGGCGCGGTTGGTGACGATGACGACGCGCCCACCCAGCGCGTGCACGCGCTGCGTGAACGCGGCCGCGCCGGGGAGCGCCGGGGCGGCCTCGCGCCGCACCCACGCGTTCCAGCTCGAGTCGCTGTAGCCGAGCCCCGCACGGGCGCGCTCGAGCTGGTACTGGGAGTTGTCGAGCACCGTCTCGTCGGCGTCGAGGATCACGGCCCAGGCGCCGCTCGGCAGCCCGCTCGCTGCCTGCTCCAGCTGCATCTGCGCGTGACGATAGATCTGGAGAAAGAGCGCGCGGTGCTCCGCCGACGCGCGCACCCAGTGGATGTCGTGTGGGGCCGTCGGCGCCGCGGTGCTCGGTGCGGGGGTGGGCGTCGCGGGGGTCGCGGGAGTCGCGGCCGGCGCGGTGCAGGCGGCGGCGAGGAGGGACAGGAGGGAGAGGCGTGAGAGTCGCATCGGGAGCGCGAAGGATCGATTACGGAAGCGACGGAACCGGGGAGAGGCGCCGACGGCGTCCACGCGTCCTCACGCGTGCCCGCCCAGCAGCCCGTACGCCAGCACGGCGAGCACGATGGCGGTGATGAGCACGTACAGCCGGTCGCGCTGGAGCGCGAAGGTGACGAGCGTGAGCGCGACGCGCGCCACCGGGGTGGCGATGAGCAGCACGAGCCCCAGCTGCACGATGGCCGGCGCGTCGAGCGCGAGGGCGCCGCGCACGATGCCCAGCAGGCTGCGCAGCCCCGGCGCCGTGCCGAGGAACTCGCCGAAGGCGGGGGTGGCTCCGCCGTGCTGCACGAGCACCGCCACGCCCCCCACCACCACGACCAGCGCGGCGATCAGCACCCCCGCCTGCAGCAGCCGCCCCACCAGCTGCTCCACGCGCTCGTCGCTCCACGCCCCGGTGGGGGCCGGTGGCGCGCCGTGCTCCGGTCGCGTGGCCATCAGAACCCTCCCGTGAAGCCCTTGTAGAGCATCTGCGCCGCCAGCACGACGACGACTGCGGTGAAGAGGCGGCGCAGCCAGGCCACGCGCGCTCGCTGCAGCAGCCGCGCGCCGAGCAGTGCGCCGCCCAGCACGCCGAGCATCACCGGCCAGGTGATGCGCGGCTCGATGTACCCCTCGTGCAGGTAGATGCCCGCGCTCGCCGCCGCCGTCACGCCGATCATGAAGTTGCTCGTCGTCGTCGAGACCTTGAACGGCAGGCGCATCGCCTGGTCCATCGCCAGCACCTTCACCACTCCCGAGCCGATGCCGAGCAGCGCGGACAGCATGCCCGCGCCGAGCATGATGGAGAAGCCGGCCGGCACCGCCTGCACGCCGTACGATTGGCGCCCGCCCGGCGTCGGGTAGTCGGAGGCGAGGCGGAGCCGCCGCGCCCACCGGTCGTCCGTCTCCGCCGGCGCGTGCTCGTCGCGGCCGCGCAGCGAGCGGTAGGCCGTGAAGAGGAGCACGAGGCCGAACAGCACGCCGAGCCAGCGCGTCGGGATGTGCCCGCTCAGCGTCGCGCCGACGAGCGCGCCCACCGTCGTCGCCACCTCGAGCAGGATGCCGACGCGCAGGTTGGTGTACCCCTCGCGCACGTAGGCCGCGGCGGC
>DASTRO010000081.1:0-20524 GCA_035761165.1 Gemmatimonadaceae bacterium
CACCCCGCCGGCCGACGACGAGGCCGGCGAGCCGGAGTCGGCGAAGGGAGGCCGGCGCGGGCGCACGAAGGCCGTCGCCGCGCCGGGGAAGCGCGAGGAGCGCATCGTCGCCGAGCTGGAGGCCAGCGAGCACGCCGCGCCCGGCACGCCCGAGGAGCTCCCCCCGCTGGAACTGCTCGCCACGCCGCCGGCGCGCAACGCCGAGCAGGATCGTCGCGCACTGGACGCGGCGGGCGAGAAGCTCATCGCCGCGCTGCGCACCTTCAAGGTGGACGGGGAGCTCGTCGGGCGCACGACCGGCCCCACCGTCACCCAGTTCGAGGTGGAGCCGGCGGCCGGCGTGAAGGTGCGCCAGATCGCCACCCTGGCCGACGACCTGGCGCTGGCCATGCGCGCGCCGAGCATCCGCATCGTGGCCCCCATCCCGGGGCGCGGCGCGGTGGGCGTGGAGGTGCCCAACCCCTCGCCCGAGATGGTGACGCTGCGCGAGATCCTGGAATCGCGCGACTTCCAGCAGGCGCGCGCGGCGCTCCCCGTGGCCCTCGGCAAGGACCTGGAGGGGAAGCCGGTCGTCGCCGACCTGGCCAAGATGCCGCACCTGCTCATCGCCGGCGCCACCGGCTCGGGCAAGTCCGTCTGCGTCAACACCATCATCACGAGCCTCATCTACCGCCACACGCCGCGCACGCTGCGCTTCCTGATGGTGGACCCGAAGATGGTGGAGCTGTCCGTCTACAACGTGCTCCCGCACCTGCGCCACAAGGTCATCACCGACAACCGTGACGCGGCGGCGGTGCTCAAGTGGGCGGTGATGGAGATGAACGACCGCTACGAGCTGCTGGCCGCGAACGGGTGCCGCAACGTGCAGGACTTCAACAAGCGCGTGCGCGACGGCGTGCCGCTCCTCAAGCCGCGCAACCCGGACGTCGCCTTCGAGGACCGGACGTACACGAAGGGGGAGCTGCCCTACATCGTCGTCATCATCGACGAGATGGCCGACCTCATGATGACGGTGCAGGGCGAGGTGGAGACGCCGATCGCCATGCTCGCGCAGAAGGCGCGCGCCATCGGCATCCATCTCATCCTCGCCACGCAGCGGCCGAGCGTGAACGTCATCACGGGGCTCATCAAGGCCAACTTCCCGAGCCGGATCGCCTTCCGCGTCGCGTCGCAGGTGGACAGCCGCACGATCATCGACGGCGCCGGGGCCGAGATGCTGCTCGGCAACGGCGACATGCTCTTCATTCCGCCCGGCAAGAGCGAGCCGTCGCGGCTGCAAGGGGCCTTCCTCTCCAGCGACGAGACGGAGCGCCTGACGCAGTGGTACCGCGACGCGCAGGAGGGCACCTCGGCCGAGGGGCGCGCGCTGGCGGCGGCGTTCGACGAGGAGGAGGACATCCTCGCCGTGGTGCGGGCTCGCCAGGCGGCCGAGGCGGCGGGCGGCGACGACGGCGGCCCGGCGGCCGACAGCGGGGACCGCGACAAGCTGTTCCGCGAGGCGGCGGAGGTGTGCATCCAGAACCAGTCCGGCTCCACCTCGCTCCTGCAGCGGCGGCTCAACATCGGCTACGGCCGCGCGGCGCGCATCATCGACCAGCTGGTGGACGCCGGCGTGCTCGACGAGCGCGGCAGCCCCAAGGGGCGCGACGTGCTCGTCGGGCTGGACGAGCTGGACCGCATCGCTGGACCGCGCGACTGAGGCGGGGGTATGATGGGGCCGGTGGCGCCGACGCCGCCAGCCGTGCCGCGGTGCGTCCCGCCTTCAGCCTCTCCCTCGTGCTCCACGCCCGATCCCTCCGTCGCGCCCTCGCCACCCTCCTCCTCGCCGCGCCGGCGGCCGTCGCTGTCCCGGCCGCGGCCCAGTCCGCACCGTCGGCCGCACCCGCGCTCGACGGCGCACGACTCCAGCCCGGCCGGTGGACCTACACCGCCACGATGGAGCGCGACAGCGCCAGCATCCAGCTGGCCCGTCGCGTCGTCACCGTCTCGGCCGCCGACTACCAGGGCACGCCCGCCTGGCTCCTCGTGGACGAGACGAACGCCCGCGGGCAGGTCATGCCGGACAGCGTGTGGGTGCGACGCGACGACCTCGCGCCCCTCGCCCGGTCCGCCGTCATGGGTCCGCTCCGGCTGGCCGTGCGTGCGATCGGCGACAGCCTCACCGGCGCGCTCCGCGCCCCCGGCGCGGAGGAGGCACCGATCGCGCTGAGTGCGCCGCCCGGCACGATGCTGAACGCTGCCATGCTCGAGGCGGCGCTCACCCTGCTCCCGCTGCGCGCGGGGTGGACGGGCACGTTGCACGAGCTGGCACCGGGCCCGACTGGCGCGGCGCTCGTGCCCGTGACGCTCGCCGTCACCGGCGAGGAGGCGGTCACGGTGCCCGCCGGAACGATTCCCTGCTGGGTGATGACGGCGGGCTCGGCCGGTGTGGAGCAGCGGCTCTGGGTGGCCAAGGCGGACGGCCGGCTGGTGCGCCGGAGCTCCAGCCCACCTCAGGCGCCGGACGTGCGGTACGAGACGGTGCTGGTGCAGCCGGCGCGCCCGTAGCGCGGCCCGCCGGCGGCGGCAATGTTCCGCACCCCGCTGCGTGATTCGGATGCCGGGGGCGTGCGGACCGCCCGTAGCTTGCCGCCATGTCCTCGGCCAGGCAGGCACTGGGCGCGGTGGGGGAGCGGGTGGCGGAGCGGTGGCTTCGGGCCCGGGGGTGGCGCATACTGGCGCGTCGCTTCCGCAGCGGGCACCGCGACGTGGACCTGATCGTCCGACGGGAGCGGGTGGTCGCCTTCGTGGAGGTGAAGACGCGGCGCGGGCTCGGCTTCGGCGACCCGGCGGAGGCGGTGGGGTGGCGGAAGCGGCGCGAGCTGACGCGGTCGGCGCAGGTCTGGATCGACCGCTGCGGGGAGCCCGGGGCCACCTACCGGTTCGACGTCGTGGCGGTGCTCGTGGAGGCGCCGACGGGGGTGCGCGTGCGGCACGTGGAGGACGCCTTCCCGGCCTTCGCGGGGCGCGCCGGACCCGGTTTCACGGCTTGATTCCGGGCCCCCGGTTTCGTATTTTGTTCGGGCGGTATGCGGGGGTGATTCTCACGATCCCGAGCCCTCCTGCATGGCCAGCGGGTAAACGCTCAACACGGGTGGATGAATGGCGATTTCGACGGTGCAGGACGACAAGAAGAAGGCGTTGAACCTGGCCATCGCGCAGATCGAGAAGAGCTGCGGCAAGGGCTCCATCATGAAGATGGGGACCGACACGCAGGTGCGGGTGGACGCGATCCCCACCGGCGCGATCAACCTCGACGCCGCGGTGGGCGTGGGCGGCATCCCGCGTGGCCGCGTGACGGAGATCTACGGGCCGGAGTCGAGCGGCAAGACGACGCTCTGCCTGCACGTGGTGGCGAACGCGCAGAAGTCGGGCGGCGTGGCCGCCTACATCGACGCCGAGCACGCGCTCGACGTGGAGTACGCGCGCAAGCTGGGCGTGGACGTGGAGAACCTCCTCGTCTCGCAGCCCGACACGGGTGAGCAGGCGCTGGAGATCTGCGAGATCCTCGTGCGCTCCGGCGCGGTGGACGTGGTGGTCATCGACTCGGTGGCCGCGCTCGTCCCCAAGGCCGAGATCGAGGGCGACATGGGCGACTCGCACGTCGGGCTCCAGGCGCGCCTCATGAGCCAGGCGCTGCGCAAGCTGACGGGGGCCATCGCCCGCTCCAAGACGGCGGTGATCTTCATCAACCAGCTGCGCGAGAAGGTGGGCGTCATGTTCGGCAATCCCGAGACGACCACCGGCGGCAAGGCGCTCAAGTTCTACGCCTCGGTGCGGCTCGACATCCGCCGCATCGGCCCGGTGAAGGACAAGGAAGAGGTGGTGGGCTCGCACGTCCGCGTGAAGGTGGTGAAGAACAAGGTCGCGCCGCCGTTCCGGCAGGCCGAGTTCGACATCATGTACGCCGAGGGGATCAGCCACACCTCGCTCCTCGTCGACATCGGGGCCGAGTCGGGCATCATCGACAAGTCGGGCGCGTGGTACAGCTACGGCGGCCAGAAGATCGGCCAGGGTCGCGAGAACGCGAAGCTGTACCTCAAGGACAACCCGGCGCTGATGGCCGAGATCGAGGAGAAGGTGAAGGTCGTGCTCGGCATGAGCAGCAACGGCACGCAGGACGGGGCCGAGGCGGGCGCGGAGGACTGAGCGCGCCGCCGCCGAGCGCCGGGGGATGGCATCGCCGTCTCCCGGCGCTTCTCGTTCGCACCGATCCGCAGGGCAGGGGGAGCCATCATGACGAAGATCGTGACGCTGACCGAGAGCGGGCGGCGTGAGGGGCGCTACCTCGTCGAGCTCGATGACGCCTCGAGCGTCACGGTCTCCGTGGAGGCCATCTCCCGCCTCCGCCTGGGACCCGGCCGCATGCTCGACGAGGCCGAGCTGGCCGACCTGCGCGAGGAGGGGGAGATCCTCGTCGCCTACGACCGCGCCCTCGACCTGCTCGCCTTCCGCCCCCGCTCGGCCGTGGAGCTCCGGCGCCGGCTGGTGCAGAAGGGGATCGAGGCACCTCGCGCCGAGGTGGCGGTGTCGCGACTGGCGGAACGGGGGCTGGTGGACGACCGCGCCTTCGCCGTCGCACTGACGCGGTCGAAGGCACTGGGCGCCGGCGCGTCCAAGCGGCGCGTGGGGCAGGAGCTCGCCCGACGGGGCGTCGCGCGCGAGGTGGCCGACGCCGCGGTCGCGGAGGTGTGGGAGGAGGAGGGGGTGGACCAGAGCGAGGTCATCGAGCAGCTCGCACGGAAGCGCCTTGCCTCGTTGCGCGGGCTGGATGCACCGACGCAGCGGCGGCGCCTCTACGGCTTTCTCGCCCGTCGCGGCTATGACGCGGACGAGATCCGGCGGGCGATGGACGCGGCGCTCGGGGGAGACGCGGCGGAGGACTGAGCGTCTGGCGAGCGGGCCGGACCGGCACGGACCGCTGGCGGTCGCGTCGTTGGCGCCGGCGGCGATCCGCCGTGGATTCCGGTCGGGGCCGGTGCCGCGTCGCCGGCCAGCATCTTGCCCGCGAGCGGTGCCGACGTGCGCCGCGCCAGCCGCGCGGTGCCGCGCCGCCGCTTCGCCGAGGCCGGGCCCAGGATGTACCCGACGCTGTCCAGTGGGCGCTTGCGCGCCATGCGCGCCGGCACCGTGCGCGCCACGGTAGGCGTCGGCCGCGCGCACCGCGCCGACGAGCGGGCGTCGGGGACGCTCTCCCGCATCGATCGCCTGTACGTGGCCGCCTGCCGGCGCTCGTACCGCTTCGGACAGCGAACGAACCGGCCGGTCACTCTGCAGACACCGTTCGGCCCGGTCGTCGTGCCGATCGTGCAGGGCGCCGGCCTGACGCTGCTGCACTGGGACGCCTCGGCGAGCCGCCGCGTGGAGTGGCTGCGCGCGCTGCAGCGACTGCAGCCGGGCGCGGTGGTGGACGTCGGCGTGAACCTCGGCGTCTACGTGATCGCCACCGCGCTGGCATCGCCGGCCATTCGCTACGTCGGCTTCGAGGCCAACGCCGCGTGCGTGGCCTATGCTCTCCAGCTGATCCGCCACAACGCGCTGACCGCGCACACGGTGCTGCCCATCGGGCTCGGCGATCACACCGGGACGCTCGCCTTCCAGATCGCGGACACGCACAACGTGAGCGGCACGGCGGTCCTCGGCTTCCGTCCGCCGGCCGCAACCGGGTTCCGCACCACCATCTGCGTGGGGCGCGGCGACGCCCTGCTGGCGTCGCTGGAGCTGGAGGCCATCTCCCTCGTCAAGATCGACGTCGAGGGGGGCGAGCTGGAGGTGGTGCGTGGGCTGGACGAGACCATCCGGCGACACCGCCCCGCGATGCTGGTGGAGGTGCTGCCGTACCAGCATCTGCTGCGGCCGGGCGCCGAGCGCACGTGGGGGCCGGACGCCGCGGCGCGTCGGGCGGCGGCGGCACTGCGGCGCGAGCGCATCCATGCCCTCGACGCGGAGCTCCGGCGCCGCGAGTACCTGACCTACCGTGTCCACCGCGACGGCCGCCTGGAGCCGCTCGCCCACCTCGATCCGGGCGAGCTCGCCGACCTGCAGGCGGTCGATCACTTCTGCGTGCCGGCGGAGCGGCGGGACGGGTTCGAGCGGGCGGTCGGCGTCGGACAGGGCGCGGCGGGTCCCGCGTAGGTCGGCGCCCGCGGGGCCCCCCCCGAATTCCACGATGACGCGTGCGCGGGCGCGCAGCATCATCCGAACGTCGCCGCCCGGATCCTCCTCCCGCCTCGCCCGCTCTTCGCCGTCGAGCCGGCCGCCCGTATATTGCGGTCCTATGCGTGCTTCCGACATCCGCGCCCGTTTCCTGGGCTACTTCGAGCGGCACGGCCACGTCGTGCGGCCGAGCGCCAGCCTCGTCCCGGCGGACGACCCGACGCTCCTCTTCACGAACGCCGGGATGGTGCCGTTCAAGAAGATCTTCCTCGGCCTCGAGGAGCCGCCGGGGGGACAGCGGCGCGCGACCACGGCGCAGAAGTGCGTGCGCGCCGGCGGCAAGCACAACGATCTCGAGCAGGTGGGGCACACCGCCCGACACCACACCTTCTTCGAGATGCTAGGCAACTTCTCCTTCGGCGACTACTTCAAGCGTGACGCCATCCGCTTCGCCTGGGAGTTCGTGACGAGCGAGCTCGGGCTCGACCCGCGGCACCTGCGCGTCAGCGTCTTTCACGAGGACGACGAGGCGCGCCAGCTGTGGCGCGAGATCGCCGGGCTGCCCGACTCGCGCATCTACGGCCTGGGTGCGGCCGACAACTTCTGGCAGATGGCCGACACCGGGCCCTGCGGCCCGTGCTCGGAGATCTACGTCGACCTGGCGCGGGTCGCGCGCGACTGGGCCTTCCCGGCCGGGGCGCATGGCGAGTGGACGGAGCTCGACCGCGAGGAGTTCTCCACCGAGGCGTTCGTGGAGGGTGCGGAGTCGGGGCGCTTCCTCGAGATCTGGAACCTCGTCTTCATGCAGTTCGACCGGCAGGCGGACGGCACGCTGCTCCCGCTCCCGCGCCCGTCGGTGGACACCGGGGCGGGGCTGGAGCGCATCGCGGCGGTGATGCAGGGGGTGACCAACAACTACCACACGGACCTCTTCCTCCCGCTGCTGGAGCGGGCGAGCGAGGTGGTGGGGATCGACTACCGCGGTCGCGAGCGGACGACGGACGACGTGCAGGTCGCGATCGGCGGCGAGACGGTCACGCTGCAGGTGGACTACGCCTCCTTCCGCGTCCTCGCGGACCACGCGCGCGCCGTCGCCTTCCTCCTCGCCGACGGCGTCTTCCCGTCGAACGAGGGGCGGGGATACGTGCTGCGGCGCATCCTCCGGCGCGCCGTGCGCCATGCCTGGCTGCTCGGCCGCCGCGAGCCGACGCTGGTGCACGTGGTGGAGCGCGTGATCGACATGATGCGCGACGTCTACCCCGAGCTGCAGGCGCGCCGCCAGCACCTGCTTGAGACGACGCGCGCCGAGGAGGAGCGCTTCCTGGCGACGATCGGCGGCGGAATGGCGCGCTTCAACGAGCTGGCGCCGGCCCACTCCACGCAGGGCTCGCGAGCGGTGCACGGCACAATCAGCGGCGACGACGCCTTCCGCCTGTACGACACCTACGGCTTCCCGATCGACCTCACGGAGCTGATGGCGCGCGAGCGCGGCTACACGGTGGACATCGCGGGCTTCGACGCCGCACTGGAGGCGCAGCGGCAGCAGTCGCAGGAGGACCGGCGCGCGCGGCGGCTCGGCGTCACCGGTGACGAGCTGGCCGACCTCTCGCAGTGGGAGCGTGCGGACGGCGACGTCGGCGGGACCGAGTTCGTCGGCTACTCCACCGTGGAGATCCGTACCCCCGTGACGGCCATCCGCCGGCTGGGGGGCGATCGCGTCGCCATCCTGCTCCGCGAGTCCCCCTTCTACGCCGAGTCGGGCGGGCAGGTGAGCGACCGGGGGGAGATCGTCGGCGACGGCTGGCGGGTGGAGGTGGACGACGTGCGCAAGGTGGAGAACCGGCCCGCCGCCGTCGGCACGCTGACGGGCGAGTTCCGCTTCGGCATCGTGACCGCGCGCGTGCCGCACGAGCCGCGGCGCGACACGGAGCGCAACCACACCGCCACGCACCTCCTGCACGCCGCGCTGCGCGAGGTGCTGGGGGAGCACGTCCACCAGGCCGGCTCGCTCGTCGCGCCGGACCGGCTGCGCTTCGACTTCACGCACCACGGTCCGGTGAAGCCGGAGCAGCTCGCCGAGATCGAGGCGTGGGTGAACCGCGCCATCTGGGCCGCGGTTCCGCTGCGCTGCGAGGAGCGGTCCTACCAGGAGGCGGTGGCCGCCGGGGCGATGGCCCTCTTCGGCGAGAAGTACGGCGAGCGCGTGCGCGTGGTGAACATCCCCGGCCTGTCGATGGAGCTGTGCGGCGGCACCCACGTCGGCAACACCGCCCAGATCGCCCTCTTCCGGATCCTGGCCGAGAGCGGGGTGGCGGCCGGGGTGCGGCGCATCGAGGCCGCCACCGCGCGACGGGCATACGAGTACGGACGCGAGCGCGAGGCGCTGCTCGGCGAGATCGCCGAGGCGCTGCGTGCGCCGGTGGAGCAGCTGCCGCGGCGCGTGCAGGCGCTGGTCGACGAGCGGCGCACGCTGGAGCGGCGCCTCGAGGAGGCGTTGCGCGGCGGTGGCGGCGGCGACCAGGTGCGGACGATGATCGCCGATGCCGCCCAGGTGAACGGCACGCGTGTCGTCACGCGCTTCGTCCCCGCCGCCGATGCCCGACTGCTGCAGACGCTCGGCGACGCCCTCCGCGAGCAGCTGGAGAGCGGGGTCGCCGTCTTGGGCACTGCGGGCGAGGAGCGGGGCACGCTGCTCGCCGTCGTCACGGACGACCTGCGCGACCGCGGCCTGCGCGCCGACACCGTGGTGCGCGAGGTGGCGGCCACCGTCGGCGGACGGGGCGGGGGGAAGCCGCACATGGCGCAGGCGGGCGTGCCCGACCCGGCCCAGGTGCCGGTGGCCCTCGAGCGCGCGGTGGAGATCGTGCGCCGCCTTCTCCCGGACGCGGCGTGAGCGACACCGGCCGCAGCGGCGCCCCGCGCCATGTGGCTGGCGACGGCGTGCCCGAGCTCCTGCGCACGCGTCTGCGCGAGGCGCTGGACGAGGCGCCGGGCGCCGACGTCGCGCGTCCGACGCCGGAGGACTGCCTCGCCGCCGGCGAGCGCCTGCTCACGCGCGTCCTCCACGCCGACGACCGGAGCCGGGAGACGGCGATCGATCTCCTCACCGCCGACGCGCTGGTCACGCACGCCTTCGAGCTGGCCGCGGACGACCCCGAGCGGATCGATGCGCTGGCCGCGGCGGCGATGGCCCGTATCGCCACCGCCAACGGGCGCTGAGCGGCGCATGACGGGCCCACACCGCCACCCGCGCCGGGTGCGCCGCCGTCCCGCCGCGCGCGACTCGCGGGGGACGGCATGATCGACATCCACACGCACCTCCTGCCGGGCGTGGACGACGGCGCGCGCACCTTTGCCGAGTCGCTCGCGGCGCTGCAGGCGCTGACCTCGGACGGCGTGCGACGCATCGTCTGCACGCCGCACCTGCGGGCCAGCCAGGCGGCCGAGGCCCCGCGCGTGCGCAACGACGCGCTCCGCGCCGAGCTGCAGCATCGCGTGGGCGGGGTGCCGGCGCTGGAGCTGGGTTGGGAGATCATGCTCGATCGTCCCGGCGTCGACCTCACCGCGCCCGAGCTCCGCCTCGGCGCCTCGCGGGCGGTGCTCGTCGAGTTCCCGCACGGCGGCGTGCCCCCCGGCGCGACGGCCGAGCTGCGCCGCATCCGCGAGAGCGGCGTCGTCCCCGTGCTCGCGCATCCGGAGCGCTACTGGGGCTGCTCGGTGACGCACGCGCGCGAGTGGCGCGCCGCCGGCGCCGTGCTCCAGGGTGACGCCACGTTCCTCCTCGGCAGCGGCGACAAGGGGCGGCTCGCCCGCTCGCTGCTCGCGCTGGGCCTGCTCGACCTGCTGGCGAGCGACAACCATGGTGACCGCCGCTCGCTGCGCGGCGCGCGCGACTGGCTCTGTGAGCTGGGCGCCGGGGACGCCGCCGAGCTGCTCACCGGGCGCAACGCGGCCCACCTGCTGGCCGACGAGCCGCTCGAGCCCGTACCGCCCGTCGTCGTCGACCGCTCGCTCGCGCGGCGCCTCCGCGAGCTGCTCTTCGGTCGGGCGTGACCCTCCGGCCGCTCCACTCCGTCCATCCTTCCGACAGCGCATCGATGTCCACCGACGTCACCCGCGAGGCCGTGACCGCCGGGCTCCGCGAGCTCGCCGAGCTCGCGCTCCGAACCGCCGACCGGATCGGCCCCGATCTGGAGCGCGCCGCGACGATGGTGCGCGACACCGTGCAGGGCGGCGGCACGCTCTTCTTCTGCGGCAACGGCGGCAGCGCCGCCGACGCACAGCACATGGCCACCGAGTACGTCATCCGCTACATGCGGAATCGCCGCGCGCTTCCTGCCGTCGCGCTCACCACCGACACCTCGCTGCTCACCGCCGCCGGCAACGACTTCGGCTTCGAGACGGTCTTCGCGCGGCAGGTGGAGGCGCTGTGCCGCCCCGGCGACCTGCTCGTCATCCACTCCACCAGCGGCCAGTCGCCCAACGTGCTGCGCGCCGCCGAGGCGGCGCGGGCGAAGGGCGTGCGCGTGCTCGCCTTCTCGGCTCGTGACGGCGGGCCGCTGCGCGCGCTCGCCGATCACAGCGTCGTCGTCCCCACCACGCGCACCGACCGGGCGCAGGAGATCCACCTGTGCGTGGAGCACATGATCTGCGACCTCGTGGAGCAGGGGATCGCCGAGTGATCGACCTGACCGGCAAGCGGGCCCTCGTCACCGGCGGCTCGCGCGGCATCGGGCGAGCCACCGCGCTCCTGCTGGCCGAGTGCGGCGCGAGCGTGGTGATCGCCTATCGCAGCCGTGAGGCCGAGGCGGCCGACGTCGTGCGCGCGATCGAGCAGCGGGGTGGGCGGGCCGCCGCCGTGGCCGGGGACCTCGGGCAGCGCGTCGACGCCGAGCGGGTGGTGGACGAGGCGGCGGGGTTTCTCGGGGGGCTCGACCTCTACGTCGGTAATGCCGGCGTGTGGCCGGCGCACGACGTCGCGCTCACCGAGATGGACGACGCCCAGTGGAGCGCGACGATGCGCGCGAACCTCGATGCCATCTTCTACACCACGCGACGCGTCGCCCGGGAGCTGGGCGACGGCGGCCGCATCGTCCTGGTGACGAGCACGGCGGCGCAGCGCGGCGAGGCCTTCCACGCCGACTACGCCGCGAGCAAGGGCGCCGTCGTCTCGCTGGTCAAGTCACTGGCCGTGGAGCTCGGGCCGCGGGGCATCACCGTCAACAGCGTCGCGCCCGGGTGGGTGGACACGGAGATGACGTCCTGGCCGCTGCAGGGGCCGGATCGTGCGCGCATCGAGGCCGCGATTCCCGTCGGTCGCGTCGCGAGCCCCGAGGACATCGCCGCTCCGATCGTCTTCCTCTGCGCGCCGCAGGCGCGCCACGTCACCGGCGAGATCCTCAACGTGAACGGCGGCAGCGTCCTGTGCGGGTGAGCGCCGAGACGCGCCGATGATCGCGCTCCTCTTCACCGGCGGCACCATCTCCATGCGCCACGACCCCGCGGCCGGTGGGGCGGTGCCGGCGCTCTCCGGCAGCGAGATCCTGGCGGCGACGCGCGGCATCGAGGCGGTGGCCCAGGTGGCGGCCGAGGACTGGGGGGCACTTCCCGGCCCGCACATGTCGCCCGAGCGGCAGTGGGCGCTGCGGGCGCGCGTCGCCGAGCTGCTGGCGCGCGCCGAGGTGCAGGGCGTGGCGATCACCCACGGCACCGATACGATGGAGGAGACGGCGTACCTCCTGGCCCGCTCGCTCCCGGTCGGCAAGCCGGTGGTCCTCACCGGCGCCATGCGCTCCGGCAGCGATCTGGGGTGGGACGGTCCCGCCAACCTGCTCGACACGGTGCGCGTGGCCGCCACGCCCGGCGCCGGCGCGTACGGCGCGCTCGTGCTCATGGGGGGGCGCATCTTCTCGGGGCTGGACGTCATGAAGGCGCACACCCACATGCTCGACGCCTTCGAGAGCCCGGGGCTCGGGCCGATGGGCGTCGTCGACGACGGGCGGGTCATCTTCCGCCGCGCGCTGGCTGCCCCGCCGCGCACCCTGTCGCCCGAGCGGCTGGCGGAACCGGTGGACATCGTCCCCGCCTTCGCCGGCGCCGACAGCCGGCTGCTCGACGCGGCGCGCGAGTCGGCGCGCGGCATCGTCGTCGCCGCGCTCGGGCGGGGGAACGTCCCCCCCGCCATGGTGCCGGGGATCGAGCGCTGCCTCGCCGCGGACCTGCCGGTGGTCGTCGCCTCGCGTTCACCACGCGGGCGCGTCGGCCCCACCTATGGCTACCCCGGTGCGGCGCGGCGGCTGCTCGAGATGGGCGCCGTCCTCGCCGGCTCCCGGCGGCCGCAGCAGGCGCGCATCGACCTCATGCTGGCGCTGGGCGCGGGGCTCTCCGGCCGGGCGCTCGCGGAGCTCTTCGCCGCGTGATGGCCGCCGCCGACGAGATCGCGCTCTCGGCCGAGGAGCGGCAGCGCCTGCGCCCGCCCGCCGCGGTCGTCCGCATCGCGCGCACGCTGGCCGATGCCGGCTTCGAGACCTGGTGCGTGGGCGGCGCCGTGCGCGACGCGCTGCTCGGCATCCCGCACCTGGACTGGGACCTGGCCACGGCGGCGACGCCGGCCGAGGTGCGGCGCCTCTTCCGCCGCACGGTGCCGCTCGGCATCGAGTTCGGCACGGTGGGCGTGCTCGACGACGAGGGGCGGATGCACGAGGTGACCACCTTCCGGCGCGACGTGCGCACGGACGGCCGTCACGCCGAGGTGGAGTTCGGCGCGTCGCTGGAACAGGACCTGGCCCGGCGCGACTTCACCATCAATGCCATCGCCTACCACCCGCAGCGCCGCGTGCTGCGCGACCCGTTCGACGGCCGCGGCGACCTGGCGCGCGGCGTCGTGCGCGCCGTCGGCGTGGCCGACGAGCGGATGCGCGAGGACCGGCTGCGCGCGCTGCGCGCCATCCGCTTCGCGGCGCGCTTCGAGTTCGAGATCGAGCCGGCCACCTGGTCGGCCATCGTCGACAGCGCGCCGCACATGCGGCGCCTCTCGGCCGAGCGCGTGAAGCAGGAGCTGGACAAGACGTTCGAGCAGGTGCGCCGCGCCGGTGGGGCCCTGCGCCGCTGGCGCGACGCCGGGGCGCTCGCCGTCCTCGTGCCGGCGCTGGCCGCCGTGGGCGACGAGACGCTGGCGGCGCTCGACCGCCTGCCGCGCGCCGTCGGGCCTCGCGCCGCGGGACGGCGCGTCGTGCGCTACGCCACCCTCTTCGCCGACGTGCCGGAGCGCGAGCTGGCCGGCGCGCTGGCCGCGCTCCGCTTCTCGAAGAGCGAGGCGCGGGCCGTGCGGCATCTCGTGGCGCTCTGGCAGGGGACGGGGGAGGAGATCGAGCGGGCGCTGCGCGCCGGTGCGGCGCACGGCGCGACGCTCCGCCGCTGGGTGGCGCGCGCCGGCCGCACCACGACCGGCGACCTGCTGCGCCTGGCCGCCGCGCGGTGGGCGGCGCGCTGCGCGGCCGGCGCGCCGGCGCCGCCCGCGGCCGAGGTTCGCGCGCTCTACCGCCGTGCGCTGCGCGTGGCGTACGGCGGCAGCCCGCTGGCGTTGGGCGATCTCGCCATCGGCGGCGACGACCTGCGGGCCATCGGGGTGCGGCCCGGGCCGGCGATGGCGCGCCTGCTGCATCGGCTGCTCGACACCGTGCTCGACGACCCGTCGCTCAACCGCGTGGACGCGCTGCTCGCCCTCGCCCGCCGGCTCGCCGCCGAGGGCGACGACGACCGCCACCGCGGCCCGACCGGAGGCGCATGATCTTCCGCGGCAGGGAGCCGGAGGCCGTCGTCTGGCGGCGCTTCCGCTCGGGGCTCGACGGCTTCACCTTCGAGCGCGAGGACGACCACTACGCGGCGCGCATCGTGACCAACGCCGAGCGCGCGCTCGACCTCTTCCACGCCCTCAGCGCCAATTTCCCGCCGGCGGTGGACGTGGCGCTGGAGGATCGGCGCAGCGGGCGGACGTACGGCGTCGTGGCCGCCGCGCTCCCCGACGTGCGTGACGCCATCGCCCGGCTCAAGGTGCCGCTCTCCTCGTACGGCGGCGTGGAGCTCTCCGTCTATACCACCGAGGACCAGCTCACCCTCACCCCGGTGCTCGAGCTCTACGCCTTCTCGCGCACCGACCGCTGGCTCTACGTACTGCTCGGCAAGGGGCTGGTGGAGCACGCGCGGCTGGACCCGCCGCGCTCCCCCGCGGACGCGCCGCTCGCCGCGGCCCCGGAGCTCGAGGCCGCGCTGGCCACCGTGGTCGAGCAGCTCGGGCTGCAGCCGGCGTGAACGGCTCCCCGTTGCTCTTCGCCGTCGCCGCCGGCGCGGCGAACCTCATCGGCGCGCTCGCCCTCACCGCGCGCGACCGGTGGAGCGCGCGCTCGCTGCAGACCATCGTCGCCGTGAGTGCCGGCTTCCTCGTCTCCGTCGCCTTCGCCGGGCTCCTCCCCGAGGCCGTCGCCCAGCACGGCGAGCGCGCGGCGCTCGTGGCCCTGGCCGGCTACGTGCTCGTGCACCTCACGCAGCACGTGCTCGGGCGCCACTTCCACTTCGGCGAGGAGACGCACGAGGTCAGCCGCTTCGCCGGCGTGGCCGCGCTGGCCGGGCTCCTGCTGCACACCTTCGTGGACGGCGTGGCCATCGCCAGCGGCTTCGACGTCAGCGCGCAGCTCGGCCTCCTCGTCTTTCTCGCCATCTTCCTGCACAAGATGCCGGAGGGGCTGGCCATCACGAGCCTCTTTCTCGCCTCCGGCGCCTCGCGCGCGCAGGCGCTGCTCGCCGCCAGCACGCTCGCCCTCGCCACCGTGGCCGGCGCGTTCGTCACCCGGTGGGTGGCCGTCGTGGCCGAGTACGGCCTGGCCGTCTCGGCCGGCGTCACGCTCTACGTGGGGGCATCCAACCTCGTGCCCGAGTTCCAGCAGGACCGCGGCTGGCGGCTGCCGCTGGCATTCGTCGCCGGATGCCTCTGCTACCTGGCGGCACACGCCGTGGCGGCCGGGTGAGTCGGGGACGACGTGGGGACACCGTGGGGACGCACCGGGAATGGACCTCCCCGCGCCCCCACCCACGCAGTCGAGCACCGCGCTGACCCGGAGCGCCGCATGACACCATCCGGCCGGCGCCGCCGCGGCGGCGAGCCCGCGCCCTCGCTCTTCGCCGGCGACGCCCCCGCGCCGCCACTGGCCGCGCGGCTGCGCCCGCGCACCCTCGACGAGTTCGTCGGCCAGCGCCACCTCCTCGCGCCGGGCAAGCCGCTGCGCGAGATGATCGAGCGCGGGAGCGTGGGCTCGATGATCCTCTGGGGCCCGCCGGGCACCGGCAAGACGACGCTCGCCCGCATGGTGGCGGGCTACGCCGACCGCGCCTTCGTCCCCTTCTCGGCCGTCACCGAGGGGGTGCCGCGCGTGCGCGAGATCGTGGCCGAGGCGCAGGAGCGGCTGGCCGGGGAGGGGCGGGGGACCATCCTCTTCGTCGACGAGATCCACCGCTTCAACCGCGGGCAGCAGGACGCCTTCCTGCCGCACGTGGAGGCGGGGACCATCACCCTCATCGGCGCGACGACGGAGAATCCGTCGTTCGAGATCAACGGCGCGCTCCTCTCCCGCGTGCGCGTCTTCGTCCTCGAGCCGCTCGGGGAGGACGATCTCGCCACCCTCGTCCGCCGCGCCGTCGCCGACGACGAGCGCGGCCTCGGCGCCCTGCGCCTCGCGGTGGACGACGCGGCGGTGGACTTCCTCGCCCGCGCGGCCGACGGTGACGCGCGCCGCGTGCTGACCGCGCTGGAGGCGGCGGCCGAGCACGTGGGGGTCGGCGGGCGGATCAGCGTCGAGGTGGCGCGCGACGCCCTGCAGCGGCGCGTGGCCCGCTACGACAAGGCCGGCGAGGAGCACTACAACCTCATCTCCGCCTACCACAAGGCGCTGCGCGGCAGCGACCCGCAGGGGGCGCTCTACTGGCTGGCGCGGATGATCGACGGCGGGGAGGACCCGATGTACATCGCCCGGCGCACCGTGCGCTTCGCCGCCGAGGACGTCGGCCTGGCCGACCCCGAGGCGCTGCGCCTCGCCATCGCCGCGCGCGACGCCTACCACTTCCTGGGGTCCCCCGAGGGGGAGCTGGCGCTGGCCGAGGCGGCGGTCTACCTGGCCACGGCGCCGAAGTCCAACCGGGTGTACGAGGCTTGGGGCCGGGCCCGCGACCTGGCCCGCGAGACGCCGGCCGAGCCCGTCCCGCTCCACATCCGCAACGCGCCCACCGGGCTGATGAAGGAGCTGGGCTACGGCGAGGGGTACCAGTATGCCCACAGCGTGCCGGAGGCATACATCCCGCAGGAGTATCTGCCGGAGAAGCTGCGCGGGACGGAGCTGTACCGGCCCGGCAACTTCGGATTCGAGAAGGAGATAGCGAAGCGGCTGGCCTGGTGGGCGGAGCTGCGCGCGCGGCGGCGGGAGGCGGAGGCGTCCGCCTCCGAGGACGCCACCGGATCTCCGGGAGAGACACCGACGCGGGAGCGTGACGATGTGGAGCAGTGACACGAGTGGGCGCCGCGGCCGGCGTCCGGGCAGACGGATGCGGGCCGGGCTCATGCTCGCCGCCCTGACGATCGTCGGGGGCACGGCGGCCTGTGCCACCCTCGGGCGGGCCGTCTTCCGCGAGCCGGTGGTCAACTTCCGGGCGATCCGCCTGAACGGCCTCGGGGTGACCGGCGGCTCGATGGACCTCGAGCTGGCCGTCTACAACCCCAACAGCTTCGACCTCGAGACGACGCGCTTCACGTACAACCTGCTCATGGATTCGGTGAAGGTCGCGGACGGGCTGATCGACACGCAGCGCACCTTCCAGAGCGGCGACACGTCGGTCGTCACCGTCCCGATCAACTTCACCTACGCCGGGCTCGGCCGGGTGGGGCAGGAGCTGATGCGCTCGGGGACGATCAACTACCGCGTGACGGGGGACCTGACCGTGGCGACGCCGCTCGGTAACTTTACGAGGCCCTACGACCAGACCGGTCGCTTCACGCCGCTGCGCGGCACGTCGCCGCGCTGAGCGGTTCCGGGGCCCGCCGCACCCCCAGACAGGAGTCGTCCACATCGCCCGCGACGTCATCTCGCTGACCCCGCCCGTGGAGCGCGCCATCCTGGTCGGCGCGCCGATGAAACGCTCCACGTCGCGGCACCACGTGGACGAGCACCTGGACGAGCTGGAGCGGCTGGCCGACACGGCCGGCGCCGAGGTCGTCGGCCGCCTCACCCAGCAGTTGGACCGCCCGCATCCCGGCACCTACCTGGGCTCGGGGAAGATCGAGGAGCTGCGCGACCTGGTGGCCGAGCGCGAGGCGACGCTCGTCATCTTCGACGACGAGCTCTCGCCGGCGCAGGGACGGAACGTCGAGCAGCTGACCACCACGCGGGTGATGGACCGGGCCGAGCTCATCCTGGACATCTTCGCCACCCGCGCCCGCACCAGCGAGGCCAAGATGCAGGTGGAGCTGGCCCAGCTCGAGTACCTGCTGCCGCGGCTGACCCGGATGTGGACGCACCTGGAGAAGTTCCGCGGCGGCATCGGGATGCGCGGGCCGGGCGAGACGCAGCTGGAGACGGACCGGCGGCTCATCAACCACCGGATCAAGGTGCTGAAGGAGCGGCTGGTGGACGTCCAGCGCGCTCGCGAGGTGCAGCGCCAGGGTCGGCGGGGGCTCTTCCGGGCCGCACTGGTGGGCTACACGAACGCCGGCAAGTCGTCGATCCTGCGCGGGATGTCGGGGGCCCGCGAGGTGTTCGTCGAGGACCGCCTCTTCGCCACGCTGGACCCGCTGACGCGCGAGGTCCCGCTGGACGGCCAGCAGAAGGTGCTGCTGACGGACACGGTGGGCTTCATCCGCAAGCTCCCGCACCACCTGGTGGCCTCCTTCCGGGCGACGCTGGAGGAGACGCTGGAGGCCGACCTGCTGCTGCACGTGGTGGACGTGAGCCACCCGACGTGGGAGGAGCAGCGCTTCGTGGTGGACGAGGTGCTGGCCGAGATCGGCGCCCGCGAGCGGCCGATGCTCTACGTCTTCAACAAGATCGACCAGCTGGAGCCGGCGACGCTGGCGGCCGTGCAGGAGCGGATCCACAACCTGCTGCCTGAGTCGGTGTTCGTCTCGGCGGCGGAGCCGGACGGGCTGGAGCCGCTGCGGCGGGCGCTGCTCGCGCGGGTGCTGCAGGCGCGGCCCCTGACGGAGGTGCGGGTTCCGGTGGGGGACGGACGGCTGCTGGCGGAAGTGCACCGCACGGCGGACGTGGTGGAGCAGCGGAGCGAGGACGGGGTGCTGGTCGTCACGGCGCGACTGGACGAGGCGGCGGCGGGGCGGCTGCGGCGGGCGGGGGCGGAGGTGCGGGGGTAGGCGCGGCCGACCCGACGGCGTGGCCGGGCGGGTGACGCTCGGCGGATTCGCGGCGTCTTGCGGTAGAGGACGGCTGTGGCCGTCACTATCTTTCCTGGCTGCGCCGGCCCTCCCGCTCCGCCGCCCAACAGGTCGTCCCGCGCCGCGGACCGGCCCCCTACCTGCGACCGCCGGCCAGGCGCGCCGCACCCACTCCCACGGCATGACCAAGATCCTCGTCACCGGCGCCGCCGGCTTCATCGGATATCACACGGCCGAGCGCCTGCTGGCGCGTGGCGACGAGGTGTTGGGGCTGGACAACCTCAACGCCTACTACGACGTCACGCTGAAGGAGGCGCGGCTGGAGCGCCTTCGTCGACACGAGGGCTTTCGCTTCGTCCGCCTGGATCTGGCCGATCGAGCGGGGATGGAGCGTCTGTTCGCCGAGGAGCGGCCGAGCCGCGTGATCAACCTGGCCGCGCAGGCGGGCGTGCGCTACTCGCTGACGAACCCGCACGCCTACGTGGACGCCAACGTGGTGGGCTTCGTGAACGTGCTGGAGGGGTGCCGCCACACCGGCGTGGAGCACCTCACCTATGCCTCGACGAGCTCGGTCTACGGGGCGAACACGAACATGCCGTTCTCGGTCCACGACAACGTGGACCACCCGCTCTCGCTCTACGCGGCGACGAAGAAGGCGAACGAGCTGATGGCGCACACGTACAGCCATCTGTACGGGCTGCCGACCACCGGACTCCGCTTCTTCACGGTCTATGGCCCCTGGGGCCGGCCGGACATGGCGCTCTTCCTCTTCACGAAGGCGATCCTGGAAGGGCGGCCGATCGACGTGTTCAACCACGGCCAGATGCTGCGCGACTTCACCTACGTCGACGACATCGTCGAGGGAGTGGTGCGGGCGTCGGACCGGGTGGCGCCGCCGAATCCGTCCTGGTCCGGTGATGAGCCGGATCCGGCCTCCAGCCTGGCGCCGTATCGGTTGTACAACATCGGGAACCACACGCCGGTGCCGTTGATGCGGTTGATCTCGGTGCTGGAGTCGTGCCTCGGGCAGACGGCGGAGAAGAACATGCTGCCGATGCAGGCGGGGGACGTGCCGGCGACGTGTGCGGACGTGGAGGACCTGATGCGGGACGTGGGGTTCCAGCCGGCGACGCCGATCGAGGAGGGGGTGGGGCGGTTCGTGGAGTGGTATCGGGAATTCTACGGCGTCGGACGGTGAGTGTCTCGCTGCGCGCGGATCGAGTGACGGCTCCAGGTCGTGCTCCGCAGTAACAGCCCTGCGAAGCGACCCTCGGGGCCGAGAGCGGGCGACGAGGCGTCGCCCGCCCTCGGTGACTCAGCGTGGCCTGCCGCCGAGAGCCCGGAGCCTGGCGCGAGCCCACGAGCGAGACTGTGGCGGATGCGGTGGCCGTTCCGGACCGATTTCGCACGCAGTGTCGCCATCCTGATGACCGGTACGGTCGCTGGGCAGCTGGTGACGATCGTTGCGTCACCGATAATCGCCCGGCTTTACGGGCCCGCTGACTACGGCGTGCTGGCGGTGCTCGGCTCCGTCCTGAGCATTCTGCTCGTGGTCGTCTCGCTGCGGTATGAAGTCGCGAGTCCAGTCGCGCGGGGCGCGGTCGAGGCGGCCCAGCTGCTGGCCCTATCGCTCACGCTCGTGCTGGTGATCAGCCTCATGACAGCCGTGGCCATCACCGCCGCCGGCGGGATCATCAGTGCTGCCCTCGGTATGCCGAGTGTTCGGCCGTATCTGTGGTATCTGCCAGTCGCACTGCTCGCCGCTGGTGTGTACAACGCGCTGCGCTACTCGGCGGTTCGGGCCGGCGACTTCCGCCGAATTGCCCGGAGCCGCGTCTGGCAGGGCGCCGGCGGTACATCCGTTCAGATCGCGCTCGGGCTGAGCACGAAGGGCCCGCTGGG
>DASTRO010000082.1:0-13756 GCA_035761165.1 Gemmatimonadaceae bacterium
CTCGCGCCGCTGCGCCGTCCGCACGGCGTCGCCTGGCTGCCGGACGGGCGGCACGTCGCCGTCACGATCGAGACGGACAGCCTGGTCGCCATCGTGGACGTCGATTCGGCCGCCGTGGTGGCGCGCATCCCCACCGGGCAGGCGGTGTCGCACATGATCCGCATCTCGCCGGACGGGTCGCGCGCCTACGTCGCCAACATCGGCTCGGGGAGCGTGTCCATGCTCGACCTGGCGGGCCGCTACGTCGTGCGCACGACGCCCACCGGCGCGGGGGCGGAGGGGCTCGCGCTCTCGCCGGACGGGGCGGAGCTGTGGGTGGCCAATCGCGCCGCCAACACGGTGACGGTACTCGACGCGGAGACGTTGACGCCGCGCGACACGCTGCCCTCGGCCGACTTCCCGATCCGCGTCGCCTTCACCCCGGACGGCGCGACGGCGCTCGTCACCAACGCGCGCTCGGGGGAGCTGCGGCTCTTCGACGCGGTCGCGCTCGAGGAGCGGGCGACGATCGCCATGCCGGTGGACAGCGCGCTGGCGCGTGGCACGATGTTGGGCGCGGAGTTCGGCCGGGGCACCGGCGTGCCGATCGGCGTGCTCGTGCGCCCGGACGGCGCGGTGGCCTTCGTGGCGAACGCGAACGCCGACCTTGTGACGGTGGTGGACCTGCGCGAGCGCCGCGTGACGGGCTACCTGCGGACGGGGCGGGAGCCGGACGGACTGGGGTGGGTGGCGGGGGTGGTCGAGTAGCGCTCCGCGGCACGTCGGCGGCCCGGGCGACGTGGGCGGACCGCTCGGGCGAGCGTCGAGCGTCGAGCGGTGGCGCCGCGGCGGGGCCGGGCCCCGCTCGCCGTGGGCGGGTCCCTCAGCGGCGCCGGGCGGGCGGCTGGCGTCTACCGTCTGGGGGCGTGCAGCGAGTAGCGTCTGGTGGGGACGTTCTGGTGGTGGGCGCGCCGGCGGCGGACGTCATCGTAGCAGTCGGGGGGGGCCCCCCGCGCCGGATGCCGTCGCGCCTCCACGATCCCCTGCCCGCTCCACGCTCCCCGCCGTACGCCTCTGTACGTTCCACGCCAGACGCTATACGCTCGCCCCGCGACGCCGCTCCCGTCGCGGATGCGCCCGCCCCGGCGCGACACGCTCCCGTCGCGCAGCGGTGCTCGAGCCCGCCCGACGCCCTACTCCCGCCGCTCCCCCAGCCGCAGCTCGTTCCGCACGTCGCGCACGCCCGCGCAGTCCTCGGCCAGGTCCTCCGCCAGCCGCTTGGCGCGCCGGTCGGTGACGGTGCCGCTCAGCGTCACCTCGCCGTCCGCGACGCGCACCTCCAGGTCGCTCGCGTCGAGCCCGGGGTGGCGGGTGAGGGCCTCGCACACCTCCTCGTGGATGCGCTCGTCGGAGCGGCGGTAGTTCTTCGGCCCGCGGCCGGCGTAGCTCGGCCCCTTGGGCGCCGGTGGTCGATCGCCCCACGGCGCACGACCGCCGTAGCCGGCACCGGGCCAGCTGCCGTACGGCGCCGTGTCGCCGAAGCCGCCGCTCCCGTAGCCCTGATCGGCGGGGTTGCGCGGCGCGCCGGTCGGCGGCGCCCAGCCGCCGGGGCGATCCTCCGGCCGGCCGTAGAAGCCGCCGTCGTACGCCCCATGTGTCGTCGAGCCGCCGTAGCCGGCCTGGCCGCCCCAGCTGCTCTCGCCGCGATAGAGGCTCGCGCTCCCGCCCCCGCCGTAGCCGAGCCCGGACTCGTAGCCCAGATCCCCGGTGAGGCCCCGGTCACCAGGCCCGCGCCGTCCCGGCCAGCCGCCCTCGCCGTAGTACGCGTCGCGGTAGTCGCCCCCGGCCGGCGCGCTGCGCTCCGCGCGCTCGGGCCGCCCGGCGCGGCGCGGTGCCGCGCCCTCACCGGGATAGTCCCACTCGCCGCGGCCGGAGCCGCCGCGCTCCTCGTCGTAGGCCATCGCTCCTCCCACCGTCCGCCATTCGGATGCGGCCTGCGCGGGATCGTCCCACTGACCGCAGACCGTCGCGGGCTTCAAGGAGCATACCATCCCCCGACATGTGGTTCCCACCGACATGCGGTCCCACCGACGGTGTCGTCCCCGACTCGCCGCCGCGGCGGCGCCCGCCCGCGCCGCGCCATAGATTCCCGCCGTGGCATCCTCGAGCCTCGCAGCTCGAGCCTCGTCAGTCGCGCCTCGCTCGACGTTCCTCTCCCGCGCTCCTCGCGCCCGCTCATCGTGGATCTCACCAGCCTCGGCGACTCGCTCTCCCACAATCCGCTCGCCGCCATCCCGGTGCTCTTCGCCGCCGGCGTGCTGACGAGCCTCACGCCGTGCATCTACCCGATGATCCCGATCACCGCGGCGATCGTCGGCGGGCAGACGACGGCCACCGGCACGGGCGACGCGCCGCCGCGCACGCGCGTCGTGCTGCTCACGCTGGCCTATGTCGTGGGGCTCGCGCTCGCCTACAGCGCGCTCGGGCTGCTGGCCGGACTGACGGGGACGATGTTCGGCGCGGTGAGCACGAACCCGTGGCTCTACTTCGCCATGGCCAACGTGCTCGTGCTCGCCGCGCTGGCGATGCTGGACGTGGTGCCGGTGCGGCTCCCCGGCGGCCTGGTCCAGCGGGCGGCCACGGCGGGCTCGGGCGGGCGCGCGGCCGGGGCCTTCGTCATGGGCGCCATGTCGGGGCTCGTCGCCGCCCCCTGCTCGGCCCCGGTGATGGCGCTCGTCCTCACCTGGGTGACGACGACGCACAGCGCGGTGCTCGGCTTCGCCTATCTCTTCGCCTTCTCGCTCGGCATGTGCGCGCTGCTCGTCGCCATCGGCCTCTCGGCCGGGGCCGTCGGCCGACTGCCGCGCGCCGGCGCGTGGATGGTGTGGGTGAAGCGCATCTTCGCGCTGCTGATGCTGGGCGTGGCCGAGTGGTACCTCGTCGAGATGGGGAAGCTGTTGATCTGATGACCCAGGGGGAGGGAACGCCCGGGCACGGCGCGGCGTACTGATGATGGCGGCAGGATTCCGGTGGTGCGCGCGGATGTGGCGAGCACCATCGTGGTAGTCGGGGGGGCCCCGCGCGCCGGGCGCCGTCGCGCCCCCGCGATCCCTTCCCCGCTCCACGCTCATCGCTCGCCGCTCATCGCTCGCCGCTCATCGCTCGCCGCCCATCACTCGCCCCTCATCCCGCACCGCCCCATGCCCCGTCCGCTCCGCCGTCTTGCCGGTCACCTCACGGCGCTCGCCGCCCTCGCCCTCCTGCCCGCCGCGACGCTCGGCGCCCAGGACCTCGGCATCCCCGTCGGCAGCGCCGCGCCGGCGGCCGCCGTGCAGACGCTGGACGGCAAGCCGGCGAACCTCGACCGGTGGATCGGCAAGACGCCGGTGCTGATCGAGTTCTGGGCAACGTGGTGCCCCAACTGCAAGGCGCTCGAGCCGGCGATGACGGCGGCGGCGCGGAAGTACGGCGGGCGCGTCAAGTTCGTCGCCGTCGCGGTGTCGGTGAACCAGAGCGCCGAGCGCGTGCGGCGCCACCTCGCCAGCCACCCGATGCCGCTCGAGGTCGTCTACGACGAGGACGGCAACGCCACCGGCGCCTACGACGTGCCGGCGACGTCGTACGTCGTCGTCATCGACGGCGCCGGCAAGGTGGTCTACACCGGCCTGGGGAGCGAGCAGGATCTCGAGGCGGCGCTCCGCAAGGTCGCGCCGTAGACGGAAGTGGCACGTGACGAGGCGCAACAGATGCGATCGGCAGTCTCGTGCGCCATGTCGCGTGCCACTCGTCGCTACTACGGCGCCCCGAGCACGTCCCGGTTGTACCACCACAGGCTGCGCGACAGCTCGCGCTGCGCCTTGAAGTGGAAGCTCTGCCCGACGACGAAGACGACGACCGAGGCGATGTTGACGGCGATCGCCTCGTCGCGCGCGCCCGACTCGTCGTCCAGCGCGAAGAGCGCGGCGACCGTGCCGACGGTACCGATGAGCGAGACGATGTCCCCGGTGCGCTGCGCGCTCTGGTAGCGGCGGGCGTGCGCGACGGCCGAGTCGGAGCGCTGGACGATGCTGGCGAGGCTCGGGCCGCCGAAGCCGAGCCGGGCGACGACGGTGGCCTCGGGGCCGCGCACCAGCCGGCGCGAGAACCAGCCGTCCTCCACGCGCAGTGCGCAGCGCGCGTAGGTGCAGGGCTGGTCCGGGGGCTGGACGACGCCGGTGGAGTCCGGCGCGGATTCCTGCGCCGCGGCGACGGTGGGTCGCAGGACGGACGCGGCGACGGCAACGACGACGACGAGGCCCGCGGCGACGGCGCGGGCGGGGCGGGAGCGGTGAGTGGTGTGCACCTGGCGCGACCCCGGCGTGAGAGTGGTCCCGACCTGACGAGCGATCACGGTCCGACGAGCGATCCCACGAGCCATCACGACGTCGCCGGCGCGCCCACCGCCTCGCCGGCGTCCAGCCCCCGCCGCAGCTCGCCTCCCAGCTCGGCGAGCCCGTCGAGCAGCGCCTGCAGCTGGGCGGGCCCCGTGCGCGGGTTCATCACGGTGAGGCGCAGCACGCGACGGCCGTCCAGCAGCGTCGACGTGATCCAGCCGCGGCCGGAGCGGTTGTAGCGCTCGCGCAGCTCCTGGTTCAGCCGGTCCAGCTGCCGCTCGTCGAGCGCGTCGTCGGGCCGGTAGCGGAAGCAGAGGATGTTGCTCTCCGGCGCGTGCAGCGGCTCGAACTCAGGGCGGGCGAGCATCGCCTCGTGCGCCATGCGCGCCATGTCGCACAACCGGTCGTAGAGCAGCCCGAGCCCGTCGGCGCCGTAGCGCTGCAGCGCCACCCACAGCTTGAGCACGTCGCCGCGCCGCGAGCACTGGAAGCTGCGCGGCCCGCTGTCCCAGCTCCGCCCACCGGCAGCGGCGTGGAAGAGGTAGGGCGCCTGCTGCGAGAAGGCGGTGGCGAGGTCCGCCTCGTCGCGCACGAGCACCATCCCCGCCGAGAGCGGCAGCAGCAGCATCTTGTGCGGATCCCAGGCCAGCGACCGCGCCCGCTCGAGGCCGCGCACGCGATGCCGGTGGCGCGACGAGAGCAGCGCCGATGCGCCGTGCGCCCCGTCCACGTGCAGCCAGAGGCTCCGGGCCTCGCACACGCGGCCGATGGCGTCGAGGTCGTCGAAGCTGCCGGTGGCGGTGGAGCCCGCGGTCGCCACCACCGCCATCACCCGCCGCCCTCCGGCCGCCAGCGCGTCCAGCCGCTGGACGAGCTGCGGCACGCTCATGCGGTAGCCGTCCGAGGGCACCACCACCACGCTGCGCATGCCCAGCCCGAGCTCCCCGGCCGCGCGGGTGACGGCGTAGTGGGCGTGCTCCCCGCAGACGATCACCGGCGGGTCCGCGCCGACGCCGTCGCGCCACGCATCGGGGAGCGCCGCGGCGCGCGCGGCGAGCAGCGCGGTGAAGGTGGCCTCGGTGCCGCCGGAGGTCAGCGTCCCGCCCGCCGCCGGGCCGAAGCCCACCAGGTCGCAGCACCAGCGGATCACCTGCGCCTCGAGCACGGTGAGCGTCGGCGACATCTCCCAGACGGCGATGGACTGGTTGAGCGCCGCGGTCACGCTCTCCGCCCAGACGGCCGCGGGCAGCGGCGCCGAGACCTGGTGCCCGATGTACATGGGATGGTAGAGCTGGTTGGCGTCGCGCACGATCTCGCGCCGCACCCGCTCCACCACCTCCGTCAGCGGCCGCCGCCCCTGCGGTAGCGGCTCGGCGAAGCGCACGGCCAGCTCGGCCGGCGTCAGCGCGGTGGAGACGGCCCCCACCCCGGCGCGCGTCCCGGCGAAGTAGTCGGCGACGACGTCCGCGAACGCCGCCCCCGCCGCCGCGGTCATGTCGGCCTCCAGCGCGGCGAGGATCTCCTCCGCCGGGTCGCGCGGTTCCTCGTTCGGCATGCCCGAATCTAGCGGCGATCGAGGATCCTGCGGAACTACGAACGGCGGCCGCGGATCGCGCGGAAACGCCCGCGGATCGATCGCGGTGCGGGTCCGGGCGTGTCGCGCCTGGGATGGTCTCGAACGGCTTGGGGATGCGGATGCTACGGAAGAGCACGGATGCTTCGGATCGCTCCTCGCGCCGGCCACGACTCCGCGCACCAGGGCTGCCATGAATGGGGTGGGCTCCTCAGCCGCGACCGCGCCGTGCACCGGACCAGGTGAGCGGAGGGGTGGGCGTAGGGGAGCCCACCCCCAATCAGTTCTGGTCCTGGCGCGCGGAGGCGTGGAGAGTAGCGGGACGATCCGGCGTATCCGCCTTCTTCCGAAGCATCCGCTTCCCCCGCCGTTCCCACGGCCAGCCCGGGCGCGCGGAGCCCGGACGTATCCCGGAGCCGAGCGGTGCCGAGCGGCAGGCGCGCCGCGTGATTCGCCGCGGCGGTTCCAGCGGCTCGGACCGTTCAGCCTCCGGGACGAACGACGATGCGCCCGCCCTGCATGACGAGCACGACGCGGCGCACCGCGTGGATGTCGGCCGTCGGGTCGCCCTGCACGGCCACGAGGTCGGCCAGCAGCCCCGGGGCGATGCGGCCGAGGCGGTCCTCGACGTGCAGCATGCGGGCGTTGGTCGACGTCGCGGCGCGGAGCGCCTGCACCGGCGTGAGGCCGTAGTCCACCAGCAGCTCCAGCTCGCGCGCGTTGTCGCCGTGCGGGAAGACGCCGACGTCGCCGCCGGCGCAGATCGTCACGCCGGCATCGAGCGCGGCGCGTACGCTGCGGCGCTTGGCGGCGATGCGCGGCGGCTCGGCGTCGACGCCGGGGCGCCAGCCCCCGTACTGCGTGATCGCGTGCCCGGCGGCCACCGTCGGGCACAGGATGACGCCGCGCTCGGCCATCAGCGTGAAGACCTCCGGCGTGCCGTCGTCGCCGTGCTCGATCGTCTCGACGCCGGCCAGGATGGCGCGGCGCATCCCCTCGGCCGTGCTGGCGTGCGCGGCCACCGGCCGGCCACTGCTGCGCGCGGTGCGCACGATCAGCTCCAGCTCGTCCTGCAGGAAGGTGGGGCGCGCCTCCCCGTGCGGGCCCCAGCGGTAGTCGGCGTAGACCTTCACCCAGTCGGCGCCGGCGCCGATCTGGCGGCGCACGGCGCGCATGAGCGCGTCCACGCCGTCGGCCTCCTCGGCGCCCTGCGGCACGTCCCACTCGCTGGCGTAGCCCTTGGGCCCGTAGCTGCCGGTGGCGACGATCGCGCGATTGCTGACGAGGAGGCGCGGCCCCGGGATCACGCCTTGCTGGACGGCCAGCTTCAGCCCGTAGTCCGCGTCGCCCGCGCCCTCGGTGCCGAGATCGCGCGCCGTCGTGAACCCCGCCTCGAGCGTGCGACGCAGGTGCACCGTGGCCCGCGCCACGCGCAGCGCGAGCGGCTCCTTGAGCACCTGGTCGTTCCAGCTCGTCTCGTTGTAGGGATGCAGGAAGAAGTGCGCGTGCCCCTCGATGAGGCCGGGGATCAGCGTCGTTCCCGGCAAGCGCACCGTGTCCGCGCCGGCCGGCGCGTGCACCTGTGCCGCGGGCCCGGCGGCGGCGATGCGGTCACCCTCGACCAGCACCACCCAGCCGTCGTGCGGCCGGTCGGCGGTGCCATCCCAGACGCGGTCGGGGACGAGGAGCAGGCGCGACGAGTCCGGAGCGGCCGGCTGCGCGCGGAGCGGCGATGCGGACGTGCCGGCGAGCGCGAGCAGCATCGCGACGCCGAGCGGGCGTGGGAGGCGGAGGTGTGGGCGCATGCCGGACGTTGGCGGACCGGGCCGCGGAACGCCAGGGCGGAGGCGCGAGGCGCAAGGGCGCACGTCGTGGCGTCCCGAGGTCGCTCCCACTCCCTGCTCCCTGCTCTCTGCTCCCTGCTCCCTCTCGCGTCCCGAGCCTGCCGTCAGAACTTCGCCTGGAAGTGCGCGAAGTACACCTGCCGCGTGTTCGCCCGCGTCGCCGGCAGGCCGTCCTCCGGCAGCGTCTCCTGATAGTCGAGGGCGACCGAGATGGCGGGCGTGAGGTCGTAGGCCACGCCGGCGACCACGTAGCGCGTGCGACCGGGCGCGACCGTGTCGGCGTCGTCGCGGTCGTAGCGCAGCACGATGGCGAGCGGCGAGGGGTGCGCGTCGTCGCGCCCGCCGTCGACGAAGGCGAGCGGACGGACGACGGCGAAGGCGGCGATCAGCTTCTCCGACACGCGCGTCACCGTCACCGGCGAGGATGCGGTGTTCGCGCCATCCTCCACGTCGCTCTCGCGGCGCCCCACGCTCAACCCGGCGACGAGGCGCGGGTCGTCCCAGCCGACGAAGATGCCGAAGCGATCGCGCCGACGCCCTTCGGCCACCGGACCGAGATAGCCGGGGGCGTCGGCCAGCGCGCTGTTCGGCCCGAAGATGCTCGCCGTGTCGCCGCGGTAGTACCAGGGGCTCACGACCAGCGCCTGCAGCGCGGCCGGCTCGAGGTTGGCGAGCGGGCGGAGGGTGAGGCGCGCCGCGTAGTCCTTGAAGCGGTCGTCCGCCTCGCCGACGTGCTGGAAGCCCTGCCCGTTCACGACCTCGGCGTACAGCTCGCCGAAGCGATGCGGGAAGGTGACGCCGACGGCGAGGCCGAGGTCGGCCGACGAGAAGAAGCCGGCGCGGTCGAGCGGCGCCGAGCCGAGCCAGCGCGGCCAGAAGCTCTCCTCGTGCTCGATCATGACGTTCTGCAGCAGGCCGACGCGCGCGTAGGCGCTGGTCTGGCCCGCCTCGAGGAAGCGGTAGTCGAGATAGCCGTACTTGAGGCGCAGCTCGTAGCCGCCGTCGGCGCGGTAGAGGTCCGACGTCACGCGCACGCTGGCCCGCTCGCCGGCCGCGGCGCGCACCGTCAGGTAGGCGCGCTCGAGGGAGAACTGGCTGCGCTCCAGCCCGGCGCGCACCTGTGCGTCCTCCGCCGGTGTGGTGCCCGGCTCCACGTGGTACTGGAAGTTGCCGTAGAGCACCCCCGACAGCTCGACGGCCGGCCGGCCGTCGCCGCCCTGCGCATGCGCGGCACTGGCGGAGGTGAGCGCGAGCGCCGCGGCGAGGGCGGCGCGATGGAAGCGGGAGATCGTGGCGCGTGACATCGGATCGGGCATGGCGGTGGCGGGAACGAAAGCGTGCGGCCGCCGGGAAAGTGATCGTGTCCAGCTCGCTCGCGCCACTGCAGCCGCGCGCCGTTACCTCTCCGTTGCGGGACGCACCCGCTCTGGCGTGTACGTCTGTTCCCTCGCATGGTGGAAGCCTTCGACCGTCGCTGCACGGGCCGGTGGCGGCGGGTCGGGCGCGAGCAGCGGCCCCCTCTCTCCTCGAGGTCACCATGCGCGACATCCTCACGGACCTCACGCCGCGGCGCGGCTTCCTCACCCGTCTGGCCGCCGCCGGCGCCGCGCTGGGCGCAACGATGCACGGCCGGGCGCTCGCCGCCCAGACGGCGACGCCGGCACCCGCCGCGCCGCCGTCGCAACCGACGCCCGGCTGGGATCTCTCGTGGGTGGACCGGCTGACGTCGAGCCACCGGCAGGTGTTCGATGCACCGGAGCTGGCCGACGGCGTCGTGCTCCACCAGGCGAGCGCCTGGCTCAAGGGGTACACGGACGTCTACGGCACGAAGGACGGCGACGCGAACGCGGTGCTCGTCATCCGCCACTTCGCCATCCCGATGGTGATGAACGACGCGATGTGGGACCGCTACGAGCTGGGCGCGGGGATGGCGCAGTTCGCGGCCGACAAGCAGCCGGTGAAGGACCCGGCGAGCGGTCAGCCGGCGCGCCGCAACCCGTTCCTCAACGCCAACAACAAGCCGGGCGACAAGTACACCTCGATGTACATCTGGCCCGACGGTGGGCTCGACACGCTGATGCAGCGCGGCGCCACGGTGCTCGCCTGCAACCTGGCGCTGGCCTACCTGGCGACGAACGTGATGGCGCCCAAGGACGGCACGACCCCTGAGGCGGCGCTGGCGAACGTCAAGCAGAACCTCCTCCCCGGCGTGATCGTCATGCCGTCCGGCATCTTCGCCGTCAGCCGCGCGCAGGAAGCGGGGTGTCGGTACATCTACTCCGTCTGAGCTCCTCAACTACTGCACGGCCTGCCGCGGATCACGCGGAAGGGACTGCGGATCGATCGCGGCGTGGGGCCGGCTCCGGTGCGCCGGTGTTGGGGTGGGAACGGCGGGGGGGAGCGGATGCTGCGGAGGAGCACGGATCCTTCGGATCGTTCCTCGCGGCGATCACGGCTCCGTGCGCCGGGGCCGGAACTGACTAGGGGTGGGCTCCGGATCGGCTCACCCCTCCTCGCGCCCGGGCCAACGACCACGACCGAGCCGCACGCGGAGGCGCGGAGGACGCGGAGGAGCGTGGACGTCGGGAGGAGTTCCCCGCTTCACTCACGTGCTTCCATCCAGTCCCTCCTGTTCATCCTGTCGTCGTGTCGTTCAGGGCACCGTCGCTCGCTGCGCTCGCGCAGACAGGATGACCAGGAGCAACAGGATGGACGCAGGAGGGGTGGGACGGGTAGCACCCCACCCCAAGCAGTTCCGGTCCTGGCGCGAGGAGGTGTGGTGCGGAGCGGAGCGATCCGCCGCATCCGGAGCCTCCGAAGCATCCGCGTCCCCCATGAGCGTTGATGCCCGCTCAGAGCGCGAGAAGCCCCGGCGTACCACGGAGCCGATCCGGGTCGCGTCGAAAGCGCGCCGCGTGATTCGCGGCACGCAGTTCCGCCGCCCCACCATTCAGGACGCCAGCGGCCCGAACGGCCGTGATCGCGCCTCGGCGGCGCGGGCGGCGAAGAGGACGCTCCAGCGCACGCGACCGGTCATCTGCATGACGACGAAGAGCGTCAGCACCGAGCCGATCGTCACCGCCAGGCCGGTGAAGCCCTCGAAGAAGAAGGCGTAGGAGAAGAGCACCAGGTAGACGAGCTGCGCCAGGGCCGCCTCGCGCAGCGCGAAGCGCGACCCCACCACCAGGCGCAGGTAGCTGACGACGAGCGCGATCGAGACGGCCGAGGCGACGGCGAACGCGAGGTGGATCGAGATGTGGTCCACCAGGTAGGCGAGTAGCAGGTGGAAGGAGAAGAAGGCGGCGGCGAGGAAGAAGTAGTTCATCGGGTGCAGCTCGATGCCGCGCACCGTGGTGATCAGGAAGAGGACGAGGAAGAAGAAGAGCAGCGAGACCGGCGCGAAGAGGCTGATGCGGCCGGCCAGCGGGCCGGGCTGCAGCTTCTGCGGCATCGTCATCCCCACCTCGTAGCCGGAGAGGAGGCTGGCGTAGCGCCAGGTGAGGAGCCAGCCGTCGCCGCTGCGCTCCTTGGTGGTGGGGGAGAGCGTGTTGGGCGGCACGTCGATGCGGTCGAAGTCGGTGCGCATCCGCAGCTCGAAGTCGCGCACCTGGGCCACCTCGGCGCCGAAGGCGTAGCGCCAGCTGTCCAGCCCCTGCGAGCGGTAGCCCACCGCCAGCTCCACCGTCTCGCCGCTCGGCACGACGGCGCGCCCGACGAGGAGGCCGTCGGCGTTGGTCGTCGGCACGGGGGCGCCGTTCACGGTGAAGACGAGGCCGTCGTAGACGGCGTCCTTGCTCGGGAAGGGGAGGGTGAAGCGCACGCTGTCGCTCGTGCTGGTGTTGCGGAAGCGATAGCGACCGGCGAAGTCCACGGTGTAGGTGCTGTACCAGAGGAGCCCCTTCTGCCGGTGGTCGAGGTCGAAGGCGGCGCTGACGCGGCTGCGCTCGAGGGGGAGCTCGTCGTGGGCGACGTCCTGCACCGTGCGCACGACGGTGTGGCCATTCTCCTCGCTGCGTTCCTCGCGGAGCACGGTACGCTCGGCCGTCGCGGTCGGCGCGGCCTGCTCCTGCGCGGTGCCCCAGCTGGCGGCGACGCTCTCGCGCGTCGTGCTGCCGGCGTGGTAGGTGCGCGCGAAGATGGTGGCGCCGAGCACGGCCCAGGCGGCGGTGGCGCAGAGATAGATGAAGACGATGGCAGCGATGCGCTTGGCCATGGCGGCCTCCCTCCCCTGGCGGTGCGACGACGGGCATCCGGTACGCCGGCATCATAGAGCACTCTATGGCATAAAGTCAAGAGATACGAGGTGGGCCTGCAGCGCGGCGCGGCGGATCAGGGCACAGCAGACAGCGACGGCTCAATCCGCCAGCGCATGACGTAATCGACATTGAGCGAATCGCGGACAACGCCCCAGATCGTGTCGCCGTGCATGTAGCGGAACGAGGCCTGCTCCGGGACCGGGAGCGTGCCGAGAAAGTGGCCGTCGGCGGTGAAGACGTCGTACGCGATCGGCTCGCGCCACCGCGACGGCGGCCGGCCGGGCTCCTCCGGGATGAGCTGTGTATCGGACAGCCGCACGCTCGGCTGCGCCCGCTCGACCCAGATGCGCCCGTCCGGGTCGACCCGGAGCCGGCGGAAGAAGGGCTTGTGCATCGGGATGGTCGGACCGTTCCAGGTCCACCGCGGATCGATGGCCCGCATCTCCGCGGTGGCGCGCGCCTTCGCATCGGCGCGCTCCTCGTCGCTCACCGAAACCGGCGCCACCTCGCGCTCGATCCGCACCGGGGGCGTATGGCGGCGGGCGAGCACGATCGCGTACTCGTCCCCTTTGCCGCGCACGACGTAGCCGTAGGGGCTGAACGCCGTGACGGATTCGGCCGTGAACGGGACCATGTCCACGATCGTGCTCGGCTTGCCCCGATACGTGCCCGTCGCCCGGATCGTCGGCGGGCCCTCGTCCCGTCCGGAGCGGAGCCGAGGCACGATATCGCCCGTCGCCTCGCCGCCCACATCGTACTCGATGTAGCCGATCTGCAGGCCGCGCCCTGGGTGCGACTCCGGGTTCTCCGTCAGATGCCACAACCAGACGTGCTCCCCGATGCCGGGGTAGAGCTGGCCCATCGGCCCACGCGGATACGCGGGTTGCCAGCTCGCGACCAGCGTGCCCGCGCTATCGTAGACGCTAACGTGCTGATTGGAGCGATCCCAGAAGACGAGCCGTCCGCCGACGAGCGTCATCCCGCCGATGCTCCGGTATTCGCCCGGCCCTCCACCGGATCGCCCGACCTGCCGCACGAAGCGCCCGGCGGGGTCATACTGGCGGATCGACTTCGACAGCTCGTCCCAGACGTACACACCGTCGTCGGCCGCCGGCACGAGGCCACTGACCTTGCCGAAGACGTATGCGGAGTCCCCTTCGAGCCGCCCGATCCGTAGCTCCGGAACGAGCGTCAGCGTAGCCCGCTCGGTGTTACCGACGACGCGCAGCACGATCGTGTCGCCGACGGTATCCGCGACCGTGCGCCAAGCGCCGGTGGTGTGCTCCGGCGGCTCGCACGCGGTGGCGATCGCGGTCGCGATACCGAGCGAGAGTCCGGTAATGTGCTGACGCATTCGCTCCCGTGTGCACCAGACGCGTCGCCGTTGCTGCCGAGGTTTGCAAGTCGATGGCCGCAGCGGATGCACGACGCTCACGGCGCTGGCGGCGGCTTGGGCATCATCTTGGCGGCGCGCTTCGCGAACTTGGCACGGTCCGCATCATTCGTGAGGAGAGCTTCCAATAATGAATCGCGTGTGACCTGGAGAGCGATGATTTGCTCCCACGCCTCTCGTGTCATGAGGGGGAGCAGCTGACCTTTCCCCCGTCCTGAGGGCGGCGCATTATGGGTCCTGACCCTGCCTGATTGCGGGAGGATCCGATGCGGAAGAGTCGGTTCAGCGACGAGCAGATCGTCGCCATCGTGCGCGAGGCAGAGAGCGGCGCCCGCGCC
>DASTRO010000083.1:0-3067 GCA_035761165.1 Gemmatimonadaceae bacterium
CCGGCGGCGAAGGCGGGGTAGAGCGCGCCGAGCTCGCGGCCGAAGAGCTGGAGCGACCAGCCGTCGGCGACGATGTGGTGCGCGGTGAGCAGGAAGACGTACTCCGTCTCGTCGAGGCGGACGAGGTGGGCGCGGAGCAGCGGGCCGGTGCGGAGGTCGAAGGGGCGCTGGGCCTCGGCGGCCGCGAGCTGGGCGGCGGCGGCCGAGCGGGCCGAGGCGGGCAGCGCGCGCAGGTCGTGCAGCGGCAGCGGGAGCGGGAGCGGGGCCGGTGGGTGGATGACCTGGACCGGCTGGCCGTCGTGGACGCTGAAGGTGGTGCGGAGCACCTCGTGGCGGCGCACGATCTCGCTGAGGCACTGCTGGAGGACGGCGGGATCGACGGCGAAGTGGAGCGGCACGGCGGCGGCGAGGGTGTAGAAGGCGCTCCCCGGCACCAGCTGGTCCATGAACCACAACCGCTGCTGCCCGAAGGACGCGGGCTCGGTCCTGACCCTGGCCGCCTTCTCGCGCAGGAGCCTGGCGAGCAGCAGGCGCTTCTCCTCGGGGGACAGCTCCGCGAGACGCTGGACGGCATCGCTCATCTGCGACACTCCGGGTGGACGGCCTGGAACCCTGCCTCGGGACGCGCGATCAGTCGTGCGATTCGCCGTTCGGCCGCGACTCGGGCCGCGCCTGTGTGAGGGTTTCCAGCTCCTCCCGCAGCAGCCGATCGATCTCGGCGTCCGAGAGCTGCTCCAGTGGCAACGGCGGCTGCGGGACGCCATCGGGCGTCGCACGAAGAATGGGTTCGAGGGTGGGCTCCGCCTCCGCCATCGAGGCGCGCGCCTCCACCGCGCGCGCCAGCACGTCGATCGTGGGCGCCTCGAACACGCTGCGCACCGGAAGCTCCACGCCGAGCGCGTGCTGGATTCGCGCGACGAGCTGCGTGGCGAGGAGCGAGTGCCCGCCGAGGGCGAAGAAGTCGTCGTGCACGCCCACGCGCGTCACGCCCAGCACCTCGCGCCAGATCCCCGCGAGCAGCCGCTCGGTCTCCGTCCGCGGCTCGACGAAGACGTCGGTGGGCGCGCTCGACGTGGCGGCATCCAGCGCGGCGAGCGCGTGGCGATCGACCTTGCCGTTGGCTGTCAGCGGCCAGCTCGGCGGGTACACCCACGCGGAGGGGATCATGTAGCCCGGTACCACGCTCGCCAGGAAGGTCCGCAGCTCCTGCGCGGTCGGTGCGGGCTCGCCATCGGCATCCACGTAGGCGACCAGCTCCCGCCCGCGAACCGGATCCTCCCGCACCAGCACCGCGGCCTCGCGCACCGCGGGGTGCTGGCCGAGCGCGGCCTCGATCTCGCCCAGCTCGATGCGATGGCCGCGGATCTTGATCTGATCGTCGACGCGGCCGAGGTACTCCAGCGTGCCGTCCGCCAGGTAGCGCGCCAGGTCCCCCGTCCGATAGAGGCGCGCCCCCGGTCGCGTCGCGAACGGGTCCGGGACGAACCGCTCGGCGGTGAGCCCCGGCTGGTTGAGGTAGCCGTGGGCGACGCCCGCACCGCCGACGTACAGCTCGCCGTGGACGCCGATGGGCACCGGCTGCATGCGCCGGTCGAGCACGTACAGGCGCGTGTTGGCGATCGGCCGGCCGATCGGCACGGCGCGGGTGGCCGGGCCGTCCGGCGGCACCTCGTGGACGCAGCAGCCGACGACCGTCTCCGTGGGCCCGTACTCGTTGACCAGCCGCGTGTCGGGGGCGTTCGCCTGCCAGAAGGTGACGTGCTCGCGGAGCAGCGCCTCGCCGCCGATGACCAGCACACGCGCTCGGTCCGCGGCCTCCGCGGGGAGCAGCTGGCGCGCCAGCAGGTCCAGGTGCGCCGGCGTGATCTTGACCAGGCTGAAGCCGCCCTGGCGGCGCAGCAGCTGCGCCAGCGCCTCCACGTCGTCGCGCTCGTCGGCGAGCTCGGTCGTCCGGCCCACGAGCAGCGGCGCGAAGAGGCTGGTGATGGTCAGGTCGAAGCTGATCGGCGAGTGGACCGGTGCGCCCCGCCCCGCCGCCACGTCGTACGCGGCCACGCACCAGGTCAGGTAGTTCACCAGCCCACGGTGCGGCACCACGACGCCCTTGGGCGTGCCGGTCGAGCCCGACGTGTAGATCACGTACGCCGCATCGTCGCACGTGGCAGCGCTCACGGGCGCGTGGTCGGGCTCCGCCGCGATGGCCGGCCAGTCGCGGTCGAGCGCCAGCACGGCGGCTCGATGCTCGGGCAGCGATGCGGCCAGCGACGCCTGCGTGAGGATCACGCGGGCCTGCGTGTCGGCGAGCATGAAGCGCACGCGCGCCGGTGGGGAGGTCCTGTCCAGCGGCACGTATGCCGCGCCCGCCTTGAGCACGCCGAGCAGCGCCACGACGAGCTCCGGCGAGCGCTCCATCCACAGCGCCACCAGTGCGCCGCGCCCCACACCCAGCCGGCCGAGGTGATGCGCCAGCTGGTTCGCCCGGCGATCCAGCTCGCCGTAGCTCAGGCGTCGGTCGCCTTGCACGACGGCGACGACGTCCGGCGTGCGCGCCGCCTGCGCCGCGAACAGCTCGTGCACGCAGCCCTCGGGCGGGCGCGTGGTGTCCGTCGCGTTCCAGGTGACGAGCAGCCGATCCAGCTCGCTCCGGCCGAGGATCCGATGCTGGGCCAGCGGGCGATCCGGCTCGCTCGACACGTGCTGCAGGAGCGTCTGGTAGTGCGCGATCAGCCGGTCGATGGTCGACGCGTCGAAGAGCTGGGCGTCGTACTCCACGATCCCGCTCGCGCCGTCCGCCGTCTCCACCAGGTTGAAGGCCAGGTCCAGGATGGAGGTCGAGCGCTGCAGCTCGAACGGGAGCTGGCTCGCGGCGCCGGGGCCTCGATTGGTGCCCGGGCCGGCGCCGGGGACGTTGAGGAGCTGGAAGGTGACCTGGAAGAGCGGGTTGCGCCCCAGGTCGCGCGTGGGCTGCAGCTGCTCGACGAGCATCTCGAAGGGCAGCTCCTGGTGCGCATACGCCCCGAGCGCCACCGCCCGCACTCGCCCGAGAAGCTCACGGAAGCTCGGGCGC
>DASTRO010000084.1:0-9840 GCA_035761165.1 Gemmatimonadaceae bacterium
GTGACCTGCGCACCCCTCGGGACGCCAGGACTGGCCCGCCCGAGGACCCCGCTCGTCACTGGTCGCTCGCCGCTCGTCGCTCGCCGCTCAGTACTTCCCCAGATATTCGTCCAGCTCCCAGCGCGTGACCTGGGTGATGTACTCCCGCCACTCCTCGCGCTTGGCGGCCAGGAAGTTCTCCGTGACGTGCTCGCCGAGCGCGGCCTGGATCGTCCGGTCCTTCTCCAGCTCGTCGCACGCCTCGGCCAGGTTGTGCGGCAGGTCGTCGATGCGCAGGCGGCGCTTCTCGCGGTACGACATCTCCCAGATGTTCGTGTTCACCGGCTCGCGCCAGTCGGCCTCGGTCTCGATGCCGTCCAGCCCCGCGGCCAGTTGCACGGCGAGGGCGAGGTAGGGGTTGGCCGACGGGTCGGGCATGCGCAGCTCGAGGCGGGTGCCGGCGCCGCGGCGCTCGGGGACGCGGATCATGGGCGAGCGGTTGCGCATGGACCAGGCGACGTTCACCGGCGCCTCGTAGCCGGGCACGAGCCGCTTGTAGCTGTTGACGAGCGGGTTGGTGATGGCGCAGAAGCCGCGGGCGTGGCGCAGCAGCCCGCCGATGTAGTGCAGCGCGGTGCGCGACAGCTCCCATTCGGCGTCCGGGTCGTGGAAGGCGTTCTTCCCGTCCCTGAACAGCGACTGGTGCGTGTGCATGCCGCTGCCGTTCTGCCCGTAGATGGGCTTGGGCATGAAGGAGGCGTGCAGCCCGAACTGCTGCGCCACGTGGCGCACGACGAAGCGGAAGGTGGTGATGTTGTCGGCGGTCTTCAGCGCGTCGGCGTAGCGGAAGTCGATCTCGTGCTGGCCGTGCGCCACCTCGTGGTGGGCCGTCTCCACCTCGAAGCCCATCTGCTCGAGCACGGCGACGATGGCGCGGCGCGCGTCCTCGCCGAGGTCCACCGGCGCGAGGTCGAAGTAGCTGCCGACGTCGTGCGTCGTCGTCGTCGCCTCGCCGTCGCGGCCGCGGCGGAACATGAAGAACTCCGCCTCCATGGCGGCGTTCATCGTGAATCCCAGCTCGGCCGCCCGCGCCACCTGGCGCTTCAGCACGTGGCGCGGATCGCCCTCGAAGGGGGTGCCGTCGGGGCGGGCGACGTCGCAGATGAGGCGCCCCACGCGCGTCTCCGGCTCCCCCCACGGGAAGACCTGGAAGGTGGCGAAGTCGGGCTTGAGCAGCATGTCCGACTCCTCGACGCGGACGAACCCCTCGATGGACGAGCCGTCGAACATGATGTCGCCGGCCAGCGCCTTGTCGAACTGCGACGACGGCACCTCGACGTTCTTGTTCACGCCGAGGATGTCGGTGAACTGCAGCCGCAGGAAGCGCACGCCGTGCTCGTCGGCGAGGCGACGGATGTCCGCCGCGGTGGCGCCGGTGAGATCGGGGAGGAGGGCGGAGGGCAAGAGGCGAGGGAGGAGGGAGGAAGAGGAGGGCGGCTTGCGAGGCCGCCGTCGGATCCGACGCGCGACGATTCGATGATGGCCGCATGCGGCGGCGGCGCGATCGTGCTGGTCGGGGGGGGGCCCCGACGCGCACCGGGACGCCACGAGCGACGGAGAATTAAGGGCGCCGGCCGCGGCGGGAGCAAGCCGGCGATGGCGAGGATGGGCCCGGGTCGGCACGCGCCTTGCCCGCCTGCGTGCTCCCATTCTCCGATCGTCGACAGAGCCGTCAGCCCGAAGGAGGACGCATGAAGGCCAGAGAGATCATGACGCGCGATCCGCGCACCGTCACGCCCGACACGCGCCTGCCCGAAGTCGCGCGGCTCATGCAGAGCGAGGACGTGGGAGTCATCCCCGTCGTCGACGGCTCGCGCAACCTCGTCGGGGTGGTCACCGACCGCGACATCGCGCTGCGCGTGGTGGCGGAGGGACGCGACCCGAACGCCACGATGGCGCGCGACGTCATGAGCGGCGACGTCCGTACCTGCAAGGAGGACGACGACGTGGACGACGTGATGGACGTGATGGGCCGCGAGCAGGTGCGGCGCATCCCGATCGTCGACGAGCGCGGCAGCCTCGTCGGCATCGTCGCCCAGGCCGACATCGTCCTCGAGGGGAAGAGCGACCGGAAGTCGGAGCGGACGATCGAGAAGATCTCGGAGCCGGGGCGGTAGGGGACGGCGAGCGATCAGCGCCGAGCGCGCAGCGATCAGCGGAACGACCTCGGGCTGGCCAGTACTGGCCGGCTAGAGGGTGTTCCGCTGATCGCTGTTCGCTGAGCGCTCGTCGCTCCTTTAGTTTTCCCCGCATGACCCCGAATCCTTCCCGTCCCGCCACCTGCCCGAGCTGCTCGGCGCGGGTGGACGGACGGTTCTGTGCGCAGTGCGGGGCGCCGGTGGACGGCGCGACGTGCGGCGCGTGCCGGGCGCCGTTGACGCCCGGCGCCAAGTTCTGCCACCGCTGCGGCACGGCCGCCGGCGCCGGGCCGGCCACCGCCGCCGCCCCGGCCGCGTCCAGCGCGCTCCCGTGGGCGTTCGCCGCCATCGCCCTGCTCGCCTTCGGCGCCTACGTCGCCGCGCAGCACTTCGGCGGCACGCGCGCCGCCCCCGCCGTGGCCGCGGGCACCGGCGGCGTGCCGACGGACCCGATGGCCAACGGGCCCTTCGCCGGCGCCCCGTCGAGCGTGGGGGCGCCGGACATCTCGCAGATGTCGCCGGAGGAGCGCGCCGACCGGCTGTTCAACCGGATCATGACGGAGTACGAGGCGGGGAACAGCGAGTTCGTGCAGAACATGGCGCCGATGGCCTTCGCCGCCTACCAGATGCTGCCGCAGATGGACCCGCTGCGTCGCTACGACCTGGGACGCATCGCCGAGATCACCGGGGCGCTCCCGGTGGCGCAGGCGCAGGCCGACACGCTGCTGCAGACCAACCCCAACCACCTGCTGGGGCTCGCCCTGGCAGCACGGGTGGCGGACCTGCAGCACGACGAGGCGCGCCGCGCCGCCCTCGCCCGTCGCCTCATCGAGGCCGCCCCGGCCGAGCTGGAGCAGCGGCGCCCGGAGTACGAGGCGCACAGCGTCGACATCAACATCGCCCTCACCGAGGCTCGTCGGCGCGCCCGGTAGGTAGGGGCGGGCACGAGGCACGGGACACGAGGCACGGGACACGAGGCACGGGACACGAGGGATGGGCAGGCCAGGCCCCTCTCGTGCCTCGCGCCTCGCCTCGTGCCTCGCCTCGCGCCTCGCGCCTCGTGCCTCGTGCCTCCCGTCCCCGTGACCGCCTCGCGCCGCCGCTCGTCTCTCGATGCGGCGTCCCGGGCCCGCATCGGGCCCGTCCTGCCGGCACGGGCGAGTCCGGCGTGCCGCGTCCGCCCCCGCCGCGTTCCGCTCTCCATCCTCCCCGTGCTCACCTCGCCGTCCCCGGCGGCCGACGCCGTGCCCGCGATCGACGCGATCGTGCGGCAGCTCAACCAGTCGCTCGAGTTCGAGCGCATCGTCAGCCTCGTCGCGCGCCATGCCGCCGAGCTGCTCGGCGCGTGCGTGGCGGCGGTGCTGACGCTCGACGGCGACGACCTGGTGCTGGTGGGGAGCTTCGGGCCGAACATGCACCCGCCGGGCACACGGCTCCCCGGCCCGCTCGCCTTCGCCGGCGGCGCGGTGGCCGTGGGGCGGCCCGTGCGGACGAGCGACGCGGGGGCGCAGGCGGCACGCTGGCCCTACCTGGCCGCCGTGCTGGCGGACGTCGACCGCCCCAACGCCATCGCCGCGCCGCTGCGCATCGGGGGGCGGTCGATCGGCGCGGTCTGCGTCTGCGGCCGCGCCGCCAGCGACTTCGACGAGGACGACGAGCGGCTGCTGCTCGCCCTCGCCGACCACGCCGCCGTGGCGGTGGAGAATGCGCGCCTCTACTCGTCGGCGGCGCGCATGGCGCGCCATGCCGGCCTGCTGGCCGCGGCGGCGCGCGAGCTGGCGCTGCACACCCGGCCGCGCGCCCTCTACGACGGGCTCACGCGCGTGGCCACCGACCTGATCGGGGCGAGCGGCGTCACCGTCTACCTGGCCGACGCGGCGAGCGAGCGCGTGGAGGTCGCCTACGACACCCACGGCGGCGATCGGGCCGGGTCGATCGTGGCGGCGGACTTCTGGGACGGCGCGCTGGGCGCCGCCGTGCGCGAGGCGCGGCCGACCTTCCTGCTCGGGGACGCGATCCCCGCCGCCTGCGCCGCACACTGCGCGGCGGCGGCGGTGCTCCCGCTCGTCGTGGAGGGGGAGCCGCGCGGGGTGCTGGTGCTCGCCTTCCGCGAGCCGCAGCCCTTCACCGCCAGCGATCGGCGCCTCTTCGGCGACTTCGGGATGCAGGTCGCGGTCGCCCTCCGCAACGCCTCGCTGGTGGAGGCGCTGGAGCACCGCGCGGCGGAGCTGGCGCGGCTCGTCGACGCACAGCAGCGCGAGCGCGAGCTGGCCGAGGCCTCGGCCGAGATCGCGCGGCTGGCGCTCGGCGCCACCGACGTGCGGACCGCGGCCGCCGTCATCCTGAGCGTGGTCGCCCGCGTCGTGCCGCACGCCACGATGACGCTGGCCGTGCGCGTGGACGGCGGCGCGACGCTGGAGTACGTGGCGGCGACGAGCGACGTGCCCGACGCCTACGGCCTGGTGGGGCTGCGCGTCTCGTTCGAGCGCAGCCTGGCCCGTCACCTGGGCGCCGGCGAGCCGGTGTACGTGGACGACGTGCGCGAGGCGACCGACGAGGGGCACCGCGCGCTGGCGCCGGCGCTCGGCGCGCTGCTCGTGCCCCTCGTGGCGCGCCAGCAGCTCATCGGCGTCATCGCCGTCGGCGTGCCGCTGGGCACCGAGCACCCGCCGGCGGTGCGCGAGGCGCTGCAGCAGCTGGGCGCGCACGTCGCCCTCGCGCTCGACGCGCTGCTCATGGGCGAGGAGGAGCGGCGCCGGGTGGAGCGCGAGCGCACCCTGGCCGCCGCGCTGGCGACGATGGACCAGCCGGTGTTCGTGCTCACGCCCGACGAGCGGGTGCGCTACGCCAACCCGGCCGCCGAGCGCGAGTACGGCTACACCGCCGACGAGCTGGTGGGGCTCCCCGTGGACCGCCTGGTGGCGATCGCGCCGGCGCCCGCCGCGCCCGAGGAGCCGCAGTGGCTGGGCGGGACGGGCGGCGGCGAGGCGAGCGCCGACCCGCTGGCCGTCGTGCACCACGTGCACCGCCGCCGCGACGGCTCGGAGTTCCCGGCCGCGGTCACCCTCGGCACCATCCACGACGCCGGCGGGCAGCCGGTGGGGCAGGTGCTGGGCGTACGCAACCTGACGGACGAGCGGCGCCTGGCCGAGCACCTGCGGCAGCACGAGAAGCTGGCCGCGCTGGGGTCGCTGGTGGCCGGCGTGGCGCACGAGCTGAACAATCCGCTCACCGGCATCTCGGCCTTCTCGCAGCTCCTCCTGGAGGACGAGCTCGACGCCGAGCAGCTGGAGTCGGTGCGCCTCATCAAGCGCGAGGCCGACCGCGCGGTGGCCGTCATCCGCGACCTGCTCCTCTTCTCGCGCAAGCGCGACGCGAGCCTGGGCGCGGTGGACCTCAACGCGCTGCTCCAGCTCACGGTGCGGCTGCGCACCTACACGCTGCGCGCCGAGGACATCACCGTCGAGCTGGGGCTCGACCCGGACGTGCCCCCGGTGCAGGGCGACGAGCAGCGGCTGCAGCAGGTGCTGCTCAACCTGATCGTCAACGCCGAGTACGCGCTGCACGACCGACCCGAGCGACGGCTGACGCTGCGCACGCGGCGCACGGCGCGGCACGTCGTGGTGGAGGTGTCGGACAGCGGCGTCGGCATCGACGCCGAGACCCAGCGGCACATCTTCGAGCCCTTCTTCACCACCAAGCCGGCCGGCGTCGGCACCGGGCTCGGACTGAGCGTGAGCTACGGCATCGTGCAGGCGCACGGCGGCACGATCGGCGTCGACAGCCAGCCGGGCCGCGGCTCCACCTTCCGTCTCACCTTCCCTCTGCCGGCGGGCGCTGGTGCGCCCACGGCCGCGCCCACCCTGGAGTCGTCATGAGCACGAGCGACGTCCCGACGCTCGCCCCGTCGCGTCCCACCCGCGCCACGCCGCGTTCCGCGGCGGTGGCGCCGTCCCATCGCGTCCCGGCGTTCGCCAACGCGCGCGTCCTCATCATCGACGACGAGGAGACGATCCGCCTCGCGCTCGCCAAGTTCCTGCGCGCCCGCGGCTACGACGTGCGCACCGCGGGCTCGGCCGCCGACGGGCTGGCCGTGCTGGCCGAGGAGCGCTTCGAGGTGGTGCTCTGCGACGTGCGGATGCCGGGGATGAGCGGCCTGGAGCTCGTGCCGCACGCCCTGGCGGTGGACGCGGACCTGGCGGTGATGATGCTGACGGCGGTGAACGACGCGCCCACCGCCACCGCGGCGCTGTCGAGCGGCGCGATGGACTACCTGGTGAAGCCGATCGAGCTGGCCGAGCTGCAGGGCGCGGTGGACCGCGTGCTGCGGCGGCGGGCCGAGGCCATCGAGCGCAAGACGCTGGATCGCCGCATCCGCGAGGAGGTGGCGGCGCGGACGGCGGAGCTGGAGCGCGAGAAGGCGGCGCTGAAGGCGCTGACCGTGAACGTCGTCGAGACGCTGATCAACGCGCAGGAGGCGAAGGACGTGCACCTGCGTGGCCACTCGCAGCGGGTGGCCGACCTCGGCGCCTCGGTGGCCCACGAGCTGGGGCTGGACGAGGACACGGTGGAGGACATCCGCCTGGCCGGGCGGCTGCACGACGTGGGCAAGATCGGGGTGCGCGAGGAGGTGCTGAACAAGCCGGCGCGGCTGACGCCCGAGGAGTACGCGCACGTCAAGGAGCACGTGCGCATCGGCGTCGAGATCCTCGCCCCGCTGCGCGCGATCATCGGGCCGGCGCTGCAGTACGTGCAGGACCACCACGAGCAGTGGGGCGGCGGCGGCTACCCGCGCGGCCTGGCGGGCGAGGCGATCTCGCTCGGCGGCCGCGTGCTCTGCGCCTGCGACGCCTTCGACGCGCTCACCTCCAAGCGCGCCTACCGCGAGCCGCTGACGCAGGAGGCCGCGCTGGCCTTCCTGAAGCAGGAGCGCGGCACGCTGGCCGACGCGCGGGTGGTGGACGCGCTGCATGCCGTCATCGAGCGGCAGCAGGCGCTCGTCTTCATCGACGTCCATGACTGAGCCACCACGAACGGCGCCCGCGGGTCCGCGGCCGACGCCCGGCCCACGGCCGATGCCCGGCCCGCGGCCGACTCCCGGTCCGCGCCCCGCGCCCACCCCGGCGGCGGGGACGGAGGCGGCCGAGCTGCATGCGCTGTTCGCGCGGGAGAAGTGGCTGCTCCAGGCAGCGCGGCATCGCACGTCGATCCGCCTGCGCTACATCCTCGTCGCCGTCAGCCTGCTGCTCGCGCTGGCCGACTTCTGGGGCGACCTCTTCCCGGGCTCCTGGGAGCTGGTGCTGATCGTGCCGCTCCTCACCGGCGTGGCCAACGCCGCCGCCGACCTGCTGCGCCGCCGCGGATGGGACGCGCCCTGGCACTTCTGGGCGCTGCTCGCCATCGACACGGCCGTCATCGGCGGGACGGCGGCGCTGCTCGGCACGGCGGGCTACCTGGCGATCCCCTTCTTCCTGGCGGCGAGCGGCGTCTACGCGCTGGGGCTGCCGCGCGCCGCCCGCATCCAGCTCCTGCTGGGCGCCGCCACCTACCCGCTGGCGCGCTACGCCGGCTACGCGTGGGTGCTCGGCACCGCCGCCCCCCTCGAGCTGATCGCGCTGGAGACGGCCTGCCTGCTCGGCATCGGCTATCTCGCCCTGCGCGGGCCGATCCGCTACACGTACCGGGTGCGCTCCACGCGCCGCGCGCTGGCCGCGCTGCAGCACGGCGACTTCGGCGCCCGCCTGCCGGCGCGCGCACTGGACGATCTCGGCTTCCTGGCGGTGAGCTTCAACGCCAGCGCCGTGGCGCTCGGCGACATGGTGCGCGAGCTGCGCACCCAGATCGCCGAGCGCGAGCGTGCCGAGGCGCAGCTGGCGCACCAGGCCTTCCACGACCCGCTCACCGGGCTCGCCAACCGGGTGCTCTTCCGCGAGCGCGTGGAGCACGCGCTCAGCCGCGCCGGCCGCAACGCGGAGCGGGTCACGGTGCTCTTCGTGGACCTGGACGGCTTCAAGACGGTCAACGACTCCCTCGGCCACGCCGCCGGCGACCGCCTGCTGGTGCACGTGGCCGAGCGGCTGCTCAACGCGACGCGCGGCTGCGACACGGTGGCCCGCCTGGGCGGCGACGAGTTCGCCATCCTGCTGGAGAACGTGCGGGAGACGGCCGACGCGGTGCGCGTGGCGGAGCGTGCCGGCGCCGCGCTGGCCGCGCCGTTCCAGATCGACGGCGCCGAGCTGGTGCTGGGCGCGAGCATCGGCATCGCGCGCGCCGAGCCGGAGGACGACGGCCCGCCGGGCGCGCGCACCGAGGCGCTGCTGCGCGATGCCGACGTCGCGATGTACGAGGCCAAGGCGCAGGGGAAGGGGCGCCACGCGGTGTTCGAGCCGTACATGCACGAGTCGGTGCTCGAGCGGCTCGCCCTCGAGGCCGAGCTGCGGCACGCGATGGAGAACGGCGAGCTGCGCCTCGTCTATCAGCCCGTCGTGCAGCTCGACGGTGGCGCCATCACCGGCGTCGAGGCGCTGCTGCGCTGGGAGAGCCCGCGTCGCGGCGCGGTGCCGCCCCACACCTTCATCCCGGTGGCCGAGGAGACGGGGCTCATCGTCGCGCTCGGCCGCTGGGTGCTGACGGAGGCGTGCCGACAGGGCGCGGCGTGGCGGCGGCAGCTCGCTCCACCGTCCACGTCGGCGCAGGGCGCGACCCCGGGCGCGGCGCCGTTCACGCTCGCCGTGAACGTCTCGGGACGCCAGCTGCAGCACCCGGGCATCGTCGCCGACGTCGAGGAGGCGCTCCGCGACTCCGGCTTCCCCGCCACCTCGCTCGTCCTCGAGATCACGGAGAGCGCGCTGGTGAAGGACAGCGCGCTGGTGCTGCAGCGCCTGCACGAGCTGAAGGCGCTCGGCATCCGCCTGGCGGTGGACGACTTCGGCACCGGCTACTCGAGCCTCGGCTACCTGCGGCGCCTGCCGGTGGACACGCTGAAGATCGACAAGAGCTTCATCGACGGCATCGTGCGCGGCCGCCACGACGCGGAGCTCGCGCGCACGATCATCGGCCTCGGCGCGACGCTGGCCCTGCACTGCGTGGCCGAGGGGATCGAGGACGCGCAGCAGCAGGCGCAGCTCCAGACGCTCGGCTGCGAGCTGGGCCAGGGCTTCCTCTTCTCCAAGCCGCTGGAGGCGAGCGACGTGGCGGGGCTGCTCGCCGCGCGCCCGGCCGCCGAGCTGGTCTGACGCACCGCGCGCCGGCGAGGGTCGGCGCGACCGCCTGGACTGCGGAACGGCCGGCCGCGGATCACGTGCAGACGGCCGCGGATCGATCGCGGCGCGGGGCCGGGCTCCTCGCGCCGGGGCCGGAACGGCGGAACGGCCTACCGCGGATCTGCGCCGCGCGCCGCTGGCGCACGTGGATCGGCTCCGCGGTACGCCGGAGCTCCGTCTGCCGGGGGCGGGCATCTACGCTCATGAGGAGAGCGGCTGCGCCGGAGGAGCCGGAGGCGGCGGATCGCTCCCCGGGGCGTCCACGGCGCCGTGCGCCGGGGCTGGGATGGAACGGGGGTGGGCTCCTCGGCCCCTATGACTCCGTGCGCCGGACCAGGCGCGAGGAGAGGTGGGATGAGTACCGCCCCGCCCCCAAGTCGTCGCGGTCCTGGCGCGAGGTG
>DASTRO010000085.1:0-12313 GCA_035761165.1 Gemmatimonadaceae bacterium
GGGGGCGCCCCCCCGACGCAGGTAAAGGAGATGTAGCGAATGGTCGAAGTCCATCTCGACGAATCGGATCGCCTGGACTGGGCACTCAAGGCCTTCAAGCGCAAGGTCCAGCGCGCCGGCATCCTGCAGGACCTGCGGCGCCGCCGCCACTACGTGAAGCCGAGCGAGGCGCGGCAGATCAAGGCGAAGGCAGGGCGCCGGCGGCAGCGGACGGCAGGACGGTGAGACGGTGAGGGCGCCCCATGGGCGCCCTCAGTTCCCCTCCAGCCAGTCCACCGGCAGCAGCCGCGGCGGGCCGGGCTCGCCGCCCAGCGTGTAGAGGTAGGCCGCGATGTGGCGGGCATCCGCCTCGCTCACGCCGAGGTCGGGCATGACGGTGCCCGGCTCCACGGCCTGCGGGTGCATGATCCAGCGCACCAGCGCGTCCGGCTCGTTGGGGAGGGCGCCGGCCACGTAGGCCCGGTGCGCGAAGTCGGTCAGCGGCGGACCGGTCATCCCGCGCGCCGCGCGCACGCCCGGCACCAGGTGGCAGGCGCCGCAGCCGTAGCGCTCCAGGGCGGCACGGCCGAGCGCCGCGTCACCGCCGGGCACGGCGCGCGACTCCGCCGCCGGCCCCTCGACGCACGCCGTCGCGACCACCACGGCCGCGACGGCGGCTCGCATCGGGGCCTGCCGCCCTCGCCTGCGGCGCTCCGTCCCGTCGCGCTTCGTCCCGTCGCGCCCCGTCATGCGCTGCCCCCCGGCGTGCAGAGCGGCAGGACGAGCGCCGCCGCGCCGCCGAGCACGATCGCCAGGGCGAAGACGAGGCCGAGCACCACGCCGGCCGCCCAGACGAAGGCGCCGTGCCCGTGCGGGGCGGTCATCGCCTCGCGGCGGCGTGTTCCGGGCGCGGCCGCGCGCCAGCGCCGCCGCGAGGCGCCCGCCGCCGCCAGCGCCGCGCCGGCGCAGAGGAGCGTGGCGGCGACGACGCCGGCGCGCCCCGCGCCCGCGTGCCCCGTGCTGCAGCCGGCCGCCACCAGCACGTAGCTCACGCCGAGGTGGAGCGACCAGGCCAGCGGGCCGCCCAGCGTCGCGTAGAGCACGGGTGCCAGCGTCACGCGCCCCTCGCCGCGCACGGGCGCCTCCTCCTCGGCTCGCATCGCGCTACCAGACGTAGGGAGAGAGGTGGAGCACGCCGAGCACCACCAGGCCGCTGGTGGCGGCGAAATAGCTCACCAGCGCGGCGTTGTGCGCCACGGCGTGGCCGCGTGGGTCGCGCGGGCGGCGCCAGGCCCAGAGCAGCGCGATGACCAGCATCGTCGCCAGCACCGCCTCCACCAGCCACTGGAATCCCACCAGGCCCAGCACGGCCGACCCGTAGGCGTCGTGCGCCGGCTCGAGCGACCAGCGCCTCCAGGTCGTCACCGAGACGGCGACCTGGCCGAGGGCCGCCGCCAGGAGCGCGACGACGGCCAGGCGCACCGCGCCCGCCGCGGCGCGGTGCAGCGCCCGGCGCAGCCACCAGGTGATGGCGGCCGCCGCGACGAGCAGTGCGGCGGCGAGGGCGGGGAGTGCCACGCCGGTCCTCCCGCTCCCCGGCGGCGGCCACCCCGCGGGGCCGTCGCTCAGGTAGAAGTAGCTCGACACCACGCAGGCCAGCGCCGTCGTCAGCACGAGCAGGAAGACGACGGTGCCCCAGAAGCCGTTGGCCATCGGGCCCGCCGTCGCCAGCGGCAGCGAGCGCCCGTCCGTCGCCTGCTCCACCTCGCGCAGCGCCCGTGACTCCGACGGCTGCGGCCAGAACCAGCGCCCGAGCGCGACGAGCGTCACCACCGCGCCGGCAGCGAGGAGCAGGGCGTGCTCGAGCAGCGCGGCCGCGAAGACGAGCAGGAAGCCGACCGCCATGACGAAGGGCGCGGCGGTGGGGCCGGGGACGTGCACCACGGCGCGTGGTCGCGCCTCCACCACGTCCACCACCAGCGCGCCGCGCCAGGTCGTGGGGCCGGCCTGCAGCGGCGCGAGGAGCGCCTCCCAGTCGCTGCCCCGCGCCGTGAGGCTCGCCTGCTCCCAGAGCGGGTGGCGGCCGCGGACGACGGGGATGAACTCGAACTGCGCGTCCGCTGGCGGCGACGTCTCCGCCCACTCCAGCGTGTCGCCGCCCCAGGGGTCGTCCCCCGCCTCCGCGCCGCGCTTCAGGCTCCACAGCACGTTGGCCACGAACAGCGCCACGCCGGTGGCGAAGCCGAAGGCGCCGATCGTCGACACCAGGTTGAGCGCGTCCCACCCGAGCCCCGCCGGGTAGGTGTAGACGCGCCGCGGCATGCCGAGCAGCCCCGTGACGTGCATCGGGAAGAAGGCGACGTGGAAGAAGACGAACATCGTCCAGAAGTTCCAGCGCCCCAGCCGCTCGCTCAGCATCCGCCCCGTCACCTTGGGCAGCCAGTAGTAGAGCCCGGCGAAGAGCGGGAAGACCACGCCGCCAATGAGCACGTAGTGGAAGTGCGCGACCACGAAGTAGGAGTCGTGCGCCTGGCTGTCGAAGGGGACCGCGCCCACCATCACGCCGCTCACGCCGCCCAGCAGGAAGATGACGATGAAGCCGAGGACGAAGAGGAGCGGCGTGCGCAGCACCGGGCGCCCCGTCCAGAGCGTGGCGATCCAGCCGAACATCTGGATGCCGTTGGGGATCGTGATCACCAGGCTGGCCGCGGTGAAGAAGCTCATCGCCACCATCGACAGCCCGGTGGTGAACATGTGGTGCGCCCACAGGCCGAAGCTGAGGAAGCCGGTGGCGACGATGGCCAGCACCATCAGCGTGTAGCTGACGATCGGCCGCCGGCTGAAGACCTGCACCACCTGCGAGACGATCCCCACCGCCGGCACGAACATGATGTAGACCTCGGGGTGGCCGAACACCCAGAAGAGGTGCTGCCAGAGCAGCGGCTCGCCGCCCGCCTCGGGGACGAAGAACGCCGTCAGCCCCTTGCGGTCCAGCTCCAGCATCGCCGTGCCGACGATGAGCGGCGTGAAGCCGAAGATGATCATGACCGCCGTGACGAGCATCGCCCAGGCGAAGAGGGGGATGCGGTCGAGGCGCATGCCCGGCGCGCGCATGCGCAGGATGGCGACGATGAGCTCCGCCGCCGCGCCCATCGCCGCCACCTCGGCCACGCTCAGGCCGATGTCCCAGAAGTCCATGTTGAGCGACGGCGCGTACTGCCGGTTGTTGAGCGGCACGTACGAGAACCACCCGCCGTCGGGCGCCAGCCCCCAGAGGAAGCTGGCGTAGAGGAACAGCCCGCCGAAGACGTACGTCCAGAAGGAGAGCGCGGTGAGGCGCGGGAAGGGCATGTCGCGCGTGCCGAGGAGCAGCGGCAGCAGGTAGTTCGCGACGGCCTCGATGAACGGGATGACGAAGAGGAACATCATCGTCGTCCCGTGCATGGTGAAGATCTGGTCGTACGTCTCCGCGTCCAGGAAGGTGTTCTCCGGCGTGCCGAGCTGGAGGCGCATGAGCAGCGCGAGCACGCCGCCGGCGAGGAAGAAGAGGAAGCCCGCCACCATGTAGCGGCGCGCGATCGGGATGTTGTTGATGGTGCGCACCAGCCCGAACGCGCCGCCCGGGCTGGCCCAGGCGCGGGCGAACGCCTCGCGCCGCTCGCGCGACAGCCCCTCGGCCGCACCAGCCCAGAGCGCGCGGCGGTTCACCGCAGGCCTTCCAGGTAGGCGAGCAGCGCCCGCAGCTCGCGCGGCGTCAGCGGCACGCGCGGCATGAGGGCGCCGCGCTTGATGACCTGCGGGTTGGCGATCCAGCCGGCGAGGTGGCCGCGCGTGTTGCTCAGCGTGCCGGCGGCCAGCGTGCGGCGCGAGGCGAGGTGCGTGAGATCGGGGCCGAGCCGGCCGCGCGCCGGCGTGCCGCGGATGGCGTGGCAGCTGGCGCAGCGCGCGAGGAAGACGGCCAGCCCTTCCCGCGCGGCCGGTGACGCCGGCGCGGGCGCCGGCGCGCGCTGCCCGGCCAGCCAGGCGGCGAACCGTGCCTCGGGGAGCGCGACGACGGTGAACGCCATCCGCGCGTGCTGCACGCCGCAGAACTCGGCGCACTGGCCCCGATAGACGCCGGCGCTGTCCGCCTGCAGCCAGGTGACGTTGACGCGTCCCGGGATCAGGTCCGTCTTGCCGTGCAGGCGCGGCACCCAGAAGCTGTGGATCACGTCGGCCGCGCGGAGGCGCACCTCGACGCGCCGCCCCACCGGGATGTGCAGCTCGTTGGCGGTGACGACCGGCGATGCGCCGTCGCGCCCCGGGTAGCGCACCGCCCACCAGTACTGGCGCCCCTCCACCTCCACCACCAGATCGGCCGGCGCCGCGCCGGGCGCGGTGACGCGCAGCACGACGAGCGTGGCGACGTAGAGCGCGGTGAGGATCAGCGCCGGGACGACCGCGCCGGCGAGCAGGATGGCGCGCGTGCCACGCTCGTCGGCGCGCTCGTCGCGGGCGGCGGGGCTCGCGGCGTCGGGCGGCGCGGCGCCGCGGCGGCGCAGGAGCGCGTACACCGTGGCCGCGACCACGACGATGCAGACCACCGTGGCCGCGGCGAGCATCGCCCACCAGAGCGTGGCGATGTGCGCCGCCGCCGGACCGGCCGGCGCGAACGCCGACTGCGGGCCGGCACAACCGCCGAGCGGCAGCGCGCCGCCGGCCGCGATCGCGAGCGCCGCGGCGGCGCGCCGGATGGGAGCGCGCATGCGAGGGACGTGGACGTGGGCGGTGAGCGGCCGAGGGCCGCGCTCGTCACGTCACGCGACGCCGCCGTCGGCGCCGCGCGGCCTCCGACGGGGTCGCAACATGCGGGCCGGTGCCGGGGCCGGCGGCCGGAAGATTCGTCGACCGAGGCGACGGTACTACGGCTGCCGCGGCGCGGCCTCCGGCGCCTGGCTGGCGCGCGTGGCCGCGTGCACCCCGCTCGCCGTCGCCACCTCGCCCGCGGCGGCCGGTGCCCCGACGTGGCGCAGCAGCCGCCGCCGCACCGCGTCGCGCCACTCGGCGACGATCTCGTAGAACGTCGGGATGACGAGCAGCGTGAGCAGCGTCGACGTCAGCACGCCGCCGATGATGGCGATGCCGAGCGGCGCGCGGAAGTCGGCGCCCTCGCCGCGGCCGAGCGCCACCGGCAGCATGCCGGCGACGAGCGCGAAGGTCGTCATCAGGATCGGGCGCAGGCGCACGCGCCCGGCCTCGATCAGCGACTCGCGCCGCGCCTGCCCGCCTTCCTCGGACCATTTCGCGAAGTCGATGAGCAGGATCGCGTTCTTGGCCACGATCCCCATCAGCAGGATGACGCCGATGAGGCTCATCAGGTTGAGCGTGGACTTGGTGACGAGCAGCGCGAGCATGACGCCGATGAGCGAGAGCGGCAGCGAGATCATGATCGCGATCGGGTCCAGGAACGACCCGAACTGCAGCACGAGGATGAGGTACATGAGCAGCACCGCCGTGCCGAGCGCGGCGAGCAGCCCGCCGAACACCTCCGCCTGCGCGTCGGTGTCGCCGCCGAAGCTGATCGCATAACCGGCCGGGATGACCAGGCGCTGCAGCCGCTCCTGCACGGCGCGCATCACCGTGCTGAGCGAGGCGCCCTCCAGGTTGGCGCCGACGGTGATCACGCGATCGCCGTCCAGGTGGTCGATCTGCGCCGGGCCCAGCTCGCGGCGGATGGTGGCCACCTGGGCCAGCGGGAGCGTGGCCGGCGTGCCATCGGGGCCCGGCACGACCAGCGGGAGCGCGCCCAGGTCGGCCGGCCGCTGCCGCGCCTCGGGGGCGAGGCGCAGCATGACGTCACGCGTCTCGCCGCTCGGGTCCTCCCAGTCGCCGACGTCGATACCGGCGAAGGCGGGGCGCAGCGCCTGCGCCACCTGGCCCACGGTGATGCCGAGCTGGCTCGCCAGCCCGCGCTCGACGCTCACCTCGAGCTCCGGCCGGCGCCCCTTGGTCGAGAGGTCCACGTCCGCCGCCCCGGGCACGCCGCGCACGATCGCCAACACGCTGTCGGCCAGGCGCGAGAGCACGTCCAGGTCGGCCCCGCGGAGCTGCACCTGCACCTGCTTCTCGCCGCCGAAGTTGCCGCTGCTGATGGCCGCCGTCACGCCGCCCACGCGCCGCGCCCGGTCGCGCAGCTCGGCCGCCACCTGCTGCTGCGAGCGGTCGCGCTCCGCCTTGGGCACGAGCCGCACGTAGATGGTGCCGTTGTCCACCGCGCCCGTCTGGCCGCCGATCGTGGTGTAGGTGTAGGCCACCTCCGGCATCGTCCGCGCGCGCCGCGAGATCTCCTCGGCCTTGAGCCGCGTGTAGGTGAGGTTGGAGCCGGGCGGCGTCTGGATGGTGACGTAGAACTCCGACTGGTCCGAGACCGGCACGAAGTCGCTCTTCACCAGGCCGAGCGCCGGCAGCGCCAGCGCGCCGACGAAGGCGAGGACGGCGATCGCCACCATCGCCAGCCGGTGGTCCAGCGCCCACGCGATCACCCGCCGGTAGCGCTCCGCCTGCCGGTTGAACCAGTGGTTGAACGCGTCCAGCTTGCGCGTCAGCCACGCCCGCTCCTCGGGCGGCCTGTGCGGATCGGCCCAGTACGCGCTGAGCATCGGGTCGAGCGAGAAGGAGACGAACAGCGACACCAGCACCGAGCAGGCGATCGTCAGCGCGAACGGCTTGAACCACTGCCCCGCGATGCCGCCCATGAACGGGATGGGCACGAAGACGGCGACGATCGAGAACGTCGTCGCCGCGACGGCGAGCCCGATCTCGTCGGTGCCCTCCTGGGCCGCGGTGTAGTGGTCCTTCCCCAGCTCCACGTGGCGCACGATGTTCTCGCGCACCACGATGGCGTCGTCGATCAGGATGCCGATCGCCAGGCTGAGCCCCAGCAGGCTCATGGTATTGAGCGTGAAGCCCATCGCCCAGACGGCGATGAAGCTGGCGAGCACGGAGACGGGGAGCGCGAGCCCGGTGATGACGGTCGAGCGCCAGGAGTTGAGGAAGAGGAAGACGACCAGCACGGTGAGCGCGGCCCCCTCCAGCAGCGCCTCCTGGACGTTGCGCACCGAGTGCTCCACGCGCACGCCGGCGTCCTGCACCACGCGCAGGCGCACGCCCGGCGGGAGCGTCGCCTGGATCGTCTCCACCCGCGCGCGCACCGCCTCGGCCACCGCCGTCGTGCTGTAGCCCGTGGCCTTCACGACGTCGATGCCGACCGCCTCCTCGCCGTCGTAGAGGGCGAGCGTGCGCTGCTCCTCGTAGGCATCGCGCACGTCGGCCACCTGGCCCAGGCGGATCTGCTGCCCGTTGCGCTCGGCCACGACGAGCTGCTCGAAGTCTTCCGGGCGGTCGAGCCGCCCCCGCAGACGGATGGTGCTCTCCTCGAGCGCGCCCTGGATGCGACCGACCGGTGCCGCCAGGTTCTGCTGCTGCAGCGCCTGCGCCACCTGCGCCACGCTCACGCCGGCGGCCTGCAGGTCGCCCGGCCGCAGCTCCACCTGCAGCTCGCGCTCGACGCCGCCCACCACGTTCACCTGCGCCACGCCCGTGATCGAGCGCAGCTCGCGCGTGATCCCGGGGTCGGCCAGCCGCGTGAGCTGCGGCGCGCTCACGCTGTTGGAGGTCAGCGTCAGCGAGACGATCGGCAGCAGGTCGGGGTCGAAGCGCGTGAGGATCGGCTCCTCCATCTCCGGCGGCAGGTCGGCGCGGATGGCCGAGATCTGGTCGCGGATGTCCTGCGTGGCCTGCTGGACATCCTTGTCGAAGTCGAAGCTGACGATGAGGGTGGCGAAGCCGTCGAGCGCGGTCGAGCGCACCTCGTCCACGCCGCTGATCCCGGTGACCGCCTCCTCGATGGGATCGACGACGTCGCGCTCCACGTTCTCCGGCGACGCGCCCGGATAGGGCACGGCGATGGCGACCACCGGCGGGTTGATCTCGGGGAACTCGTCGGTGTCGAGCTTCAGCAATGCGAAGACGCCGAACACCACCAGCACGAGCATGGCCGTGATGGTGACGAGCGGGCGTCGGATGGCGAAGTCGGAAATGATCATGAACTGCAGGGAGCAGGAAACAGGGAGCAGGAAACAGGGAGCAGGAAACAGGGAGCAGGAAACAGGGAGCAGGAACAGGGAGCGGAGGGGCGGACGCGCTGCGGCGGGAGACCGGAGTGGGAAGAGACCGCTCCGGCGGCACGGCGCTACTCCCCCGACGACACGCGGCCTCCGCTCGCACGTTCCAGACCCTCGACGTGGCCGCTTCGCCACCCGTCGGGACCCGAACGTCGACGGGGACCAGCCGGCGTATGCCGCTGGTCCCCGTTCCCTGTTTCCTGCTTCCTGTTTCCTTCCCCGCTCAGTCTCCCAGCGCGTACTCCGGCGACAGCGCGTAGGCATGCGACGAGGGCGACGGCACGGCGGCGACGTTGACGTCGATGGGGAGCCGGACGCCGCCCCATGTCTGCGTCACATCGAGCAGACCCTGCCACACCGCGGCGAAGGCGTGTCCCGCCGCCTGCGGCCTCTTGCCGGGCGCATAGCGGGCGCCGCCGGCCACCCAGATCGGCGGCTCCTCGTTCAGGCCGGCCGCCTCGTACTCGGCGCGCACGATCTCGTAGATCGGCGTCGCGTTGTGCGAGTGGACGTAGACGCCCGGCCGGTAGCGGCCGTCGGCGAGGACGGCGCGCGTCCAGGCGCGCGCGTAGGCGCGCATCGCCGGGCTCGTGCGGTTCATGTACTCCACGTCCAGGAAGATGACCGTGCCCTCGGGGAACTCCTCGGCCGCCGTGGTGGCGATCGCGTCCTCGGCCTCGGCCTCGCCCCGCCCGGCGGTGAGCAACCCCTTGTGACAGGCGCGCTCACCCCGCGCGAGCTTGCGCTTGGCCTGCGAGAGCGGCGGCGCGGGGACGCCGTCCCAGGTCTGCTGGCCGACGTAGATCACGGCGAGCCCCCAGCCCATCTCCACCAGCCGCTGGCGCGTGCCCACCCAGCTCTCGTCCTCGTGGCAGGGCGAGGGAAGGTAGTACCCCACCCACTCGTAGGGCGCGGCCTCCTTCCACTTCCGCATCGCGCGGTCGCCCGGATAGCTGTGCGTGTCGAAGCCGAGGTGCTTGCCGGTGGCCGCCGCGGTGATCATCGCCACCTCGCTCACCGCCTCGGCGGGGAGCTCGGCGACGGCGACGGGCGCACTGGCGATCGAGCCGGGGACGTCCCGCAGTTGGACGCGCGCGACACTCGGTGCGGCGATCCCGGCCGTCAGGGCGGCGAGGGCGATGACGGTCAGGTTGCGGGACTTACGGGCGGCTCGACGCTTCGACAATGGCATGCCTCCGGTGGGAGTGTGGTCAGGGCGCAGCAGGTCGGGCCCCATGGCTGGAGGGGCGCGAGGCTGACCGATACGGATGAGCTTGGCAGACACGCGCACGGGCTCGCCAGAGCGCGGCTAAGCGCTTGGTATGCTTGTGTTTGCCGTATCTCTAAATATAACCGATTTCCCCGAACATTTGTATCCCCGCAGGCCCGATTCTCCGAGTGTCCGGGGTTCGCTCGGGCACGCGTCAGCACGATCCTTGCGCCAGGCGGGCCGCTGGCACGCGGTCCACCTCCTCTCCTGACCGCGCGTCCAGTGCCGTCCGTCGGTACGGCCTGACCGGTCGATTTGCTCGAGACTCCGTGGGAGGTCCTGATGTTCCGCACCAAGATCGCACGACACGCCCCGCTCGCGCTGGCGGCGTGCCTCGCCCTTACCGCCTGTGGCGGCAACGATGCCGCCGACTCCGACTCGCTCGCCGCGGGCGGCGAGAGTGGCATGGCCATGGGCGCCGACACCGGGGCGATGGCCGCGGCGCCGGCCGGCGCGATGGACGACGCCCAGATCATCGCGCAGATCAGCAATGCCAACGGCAAGGAGATCGCCACCGGCCGCATCGCCCAGGAGAAGGCGCAGAACGCCGACGTGAAGAGCTTCGCCGGCGACATGGTGACCGATCACCAGGCCATGCAGGGCCAGGTGGATTCACTGGTCACGGCGCTCAACATCACGCCGCAGGCCGCGGAGCCGGACACGCTGCAGCAGGCGCTCGACCAGGCCACCCAGCAGCTCCAGGGGCAGGCGGCCGGCGCCGACTTCGACCGCATGTACATGGACATGATGGTCAGCGACCATCAGGCCACGCTCGACCTGCTGAACCGGGCGGCGAGCGGCGCCCAGCGCGCCGAGCTGCGGACGCTGATCCAGGGTGCCATCCCGAAGGTGCAGCAGCATCTCGACCGGGCGCGGCAGATCCGCGGCGCCCTCGGCGGTGCCTGAGGCCATGCCGGCCGCCAGGCGGGCGCCCGCGAGGAGGGTGCGCGGACGGCAGGTCGCCGCCGGCGCCCTGCTCGCGGGCGCGCTGGTGGGCAGTGGCTGCCGCGCCGGGCCCGACGTGCGCGCGGCCGCGGCCGCGCCGGTGCGGGAGGTGCCGCCGGACACCCTGTTCGATCGGATCGACGCCACCCTCACCCTCGCCATCGCGCAGGGGCGGCTCGCCGCGGCGCGGGCCACGGACCCCGAGCTGCGCCGCTTCGCCGCCGACCAGGTGGCGCGCTACACGGCGCTCCGCACCGGGCTTCGCGCCACCGCGTACGAGCTCGGCGTCGGACGGCCCATGGCCACGGTGGCGCTGTCGCGCGATCTGCCGCTCGACACGCTGCGGACCGCGCGCGGGGCGCAGTTCGACGGCGTCTACGTGCGCCAGGCGCTCGCGGTGCACCGGCGGCTGCTCGGCGAGCTCGATGCCGCGCTCGCCCGCGTGCGCGACGTGCAGCTGCGGCGCGCCCTGCACGAGCTGCAGGCGACGATGACGGATCCGGCGCGCACCGGCGACGATGCCGCCGACGGGACGAGCGTGCGAGGAGCTTCACGTCGAGGTGAGTGATGTGCAGGCATGAGCAGTGGTTCACGCGCCGCCGGTGGCGCGGCGCGATGGCGCTCGCCCTCGCGGCGGCGCTGGCCGGGGCGTGCAGCGCGCCGGGCGGGCGCACGGACTACGTCGAGGGGGACAGCGGCGCCCAGTCGCCGGGCATCGCGCCCGACTCCTCCACGGCGCGGATGCTGGGGCCGGACAGCTCGAGCGGCGGCCGCACCGGTCGTCCCGGGATGGCCGGCGATACCACCGGCGCGCGCGGCATGCCGGCCGGCAGCACCGACTCGGCGACGCGGGCCGCGCTCGACAGCGCCGGCCGCCGCGGGGCGACCCGCCCCGACTCGGCCACCGGCGTCGTGAAGCCGCCGCGCTGAGTCGGCGTGGAGCCGGCGTGCGCCGCCGGCGCACGCGAGGGCGCCCGTGTACGCCACCATCCTCGTCCCGCTCGACGGCTCGCCCTTCGGCGAGCTCGCGCTCCCGGTCGCCGCGCGCCTGGCCGAGGCGCATGGCGCGGCGCTGCACCTGGCCGCGGTGCATGGCCCCGGTCCGATGCTCCTCCCCCTCGTGACGGAGGACGCGCCGATGCTCGACGCCGCCGCGGACCGGACGCGCCGCGACGAGATGCAGGCCTACCTCGAGCGCACGGCCGACCGGCTGCGCGAGGCGGGCCACCGCGTCACCGTCGGGCTGCTCGCCGGCGAGCCGGTGGGCGTGGCCGTCGCCGACGAGGCCGCGGCGCGCGGCGCCGGGCTCATCGTGCTGACGACGCACGGCCGGGGTGGTCTCTCCCGCGTCTGGCTCGGCAGCGTCACCACCGACCTGCTGCGCCACGCGCGCACGCCGCTGCTCGTCGTGCGCGCGCACGAGCCGCACGACCGGGGGGCGGACGCCGGCGAGCCCACGACGGCCGCCGCCTGGCGCGGACCGCGTCACGTGCTCGTGCCGGTGGACGGCTCGGCGTTCGCGCTGCGCGCGGTGGACGTGGCGCGCACCCTGGGCGAGCCGTTCGGGGCGCGCCTGACGCTGCTCCGCGTCGTGCCCACGGCGGCCGCGTTCCTCCCGTACGACGCGACCTTCTGGACGGCTGCCGAGGCGGAGGCGATCGAGACGCAGCGGACGCTCGCGCTGCGCGAGACGGAGGACGCCGTCGCGCGCCTGCGCGGCGACGGCCTCACCGCCGATGGCCTGGTGGTGGTGGCGCCCGACCCGGCGCGCGCCATCCTGCACGCGGCCGCCGAGCAGCGCGTGGACACCGTGGCGATGAGCACGCACGCACGCGGCGGCGCCGCACGCCTCCTGCTCGGCAGCGTCACCGACAAGGTGATCCGCGCCAGCGAGCTGCCGGTCCTCGTCGTACGCCCCACCTAGCGTCCGACCGGTCGCCGTCGGCGCGCACGACCG
>DASTRO010000086.1:0-4049 GCA_035761165.1 Gemmatimonadaceae bacterium
GAACAGCTCGATCTGCGCGATCGTCTGGTTGGTGAACGAGTTGGACATCACGAACGAGGGGTGGCCGGTCGCGTTGCCCAGGTTCAGCAGGCGGCCCTCGCTGAGGACGATGATCGAGTGGCCGTCCGAGAAGACCCACTCGTCGTACTGCGGCTTGATGTTGTTGCGCCGGATCCCCGGCACCTTCTTCAGGCCGGCCATGTCGATCTCGTTGTCGAAGTGGCCGATGTTGCCGACGATCGCCTGGTGCTTCATCCGGCTCATGTGCTCGGCCGTGATGATGTCCTTGTTGCCGGTCGCCGTGATGAAGATGTCGGCCGTCTCGATCACGTCGTCGAGCGTGAGGACCTGGTAGCCCTCCATCGCCGCCTGCAGCGCGCAGATGGGGTCGATCTCGGTGATGACGACGCGCGCGCCCTGGCCGCGCAGCGCCTGCGCACACCCCTTGCCCACGTCGCCGTAGCCGCAGACCACCGCCACCTTGCCGGCCAGCATCACGTCGGTCGCGCGGTTGAGGCCGTCCACGATCGAGTGCCGGCAGCCGTACAGGTTGTCGAACTTGGACTTCGTTACCGAGTCGTTGACGTTGATGGCCGGGAAGCGGAGCGTGCCGGCCTTCATCATCTCGTAGAGGCGGTGCACGCCGGTCGTCGTCTCCTCGGAGACGCCGCGGATGTCGGCGGCGACCCGCGTCCAGCGACCCGGGTTCCGCTCGGCCTCCTGGCGCAGCAGGCCGAGGATGACGCCCCACTCCTCGGGGTCGTTGTCGGGGTCGAAGGCCGGGATCGCGCCCGCGGCCTCGAACTCGGCGCCCTTGTGCACGAGCAGCGTGGCGTCGCCACCGTCGTCGAGCAGCAGGTTCGGGCCGCGGCCGTCGGGCCACATCAGCGCCTGCTCGGTGCACCACCAGTACTCCTCGAGCGTCTCCCCCTTCCAGGCGAAGACGGCGATCCCCTGCGGGTTCTCGACCGTGCCGTTCGGCCCGACGGCAACCGCCGCCGCGGCGTGGTCCTGCGTCGAGAAGATGTTGCAGCTCACCCAGCGCACGTCGGCGCCGAGGTGGACGAGCGTCTCGATGAGCACGGCGGTCTGCACGGTCATGTGCAGCGAGCCCATGATCCGCGCGCCGGCCAGCGGCTTCGTATCACCGTACTCGGCGCGCAGCGCCATGAGGCCGGGCATCTCCTGCTCGGCGAGGCGGATCTCGTTGCGCCCCCACTGGGCGAGCGAGAGGTCGCGCACCTTGAACGGCGGGCGCGCCTCGGTGCCGATGGTGGTGGTGTCGGTCTGGACGGCGGTGGCCATGGTGGGGACTCCTCGATCAGGGATTGGAAGTACCGTACGGTGAGAGCTGAACTGCGAACTACCTGCCGCCGATCACGCGGAGACGGCCGCGTTCATCCGTGGCAGGCTGTTCCACCGTTCTGCAGGCGCGTCGCGACGTCATGCGCGCCTCGCGGACGCGGCGAAGAGGGCGGGCCCCTTCGCGGCCGGGTCGGCGGGGAGGGCACGGTAGCGGACGCGGTCGAAGCCGGCGGCAGCGAGCCAGGCGGCGAGCTGCGCCTCGTCGAAGCCGAGCCAGACGTGGCCCATCTCGGCGCGGTACTCCTCGCGGTCGTGCGGCAGCATGTCGACCACCAGCAGCCGCCCGCCGGGCGCCAGCGCGCGCCGTGCTTCGGCCAGCACGGCCGGTGGCTCGGCGGTGTAGTGCAGGACGAGCGAGAGGATGGCGCCGTCGAGCTCGCCGTCTTCCAGCGGGAGCGCCTCCAGCGCCCCGCTCCGCAGCTCGACGTTGGGCACGCCCGCCAGGCGCCGGCGCGCGGCGGCGAGCATGGCGCGCGAGCCGTCGACGGCGACGACGCGGTGCACGAACGGCGCGAGGGCGCCGGCCACCTGCCCGGTGCCGCACCCCAGGTCGCCGACGGTCCAGTCGTCGTCGAGCAGGCCGAGCAAGGCGTGGAGGTCGGCGCCGCGGCCGAACAGCTCGTCGCGCAACGCGTCCCAGCGACCGGCCGCGGAGGCGAAGAACTCCTCGGACTTGCTGCGCCGCTGCGCGAGCACGCCGGGGATGCGATGCGCGTCCTGCCGCGCGGCGGGCGTCTCCCCCACCTCGTCGCGCACGAGCTGCCAGAGCCGGCGCGCCGGCGCCGCCAGCGGCGCGGCCTGGTAGCGGCGGCTGGCGCCGTCGGCGCGCGCCGTCACCCAGCCATCGTCGCCGAGCGTCTTGAGGTGGCGGCTGACGGTGGACTGCGGGAGCTGGAGCACCTGGCAGAGCTCGCCCACGGTGAGCTCGTGGCGCTCGAGGACGAGCAGCAGCCGCGCGCGCGTGGGGTCGGCGAGCGCGGTGAGCTGGTCGAGGATGCCGGGAGCCGGCGGGGATTCCATCCGCATATCCGGATGGAAGGATAACAGGCCGGGCGTGGAGAGGGCAAGCGAGCTCGGATGCAGGCTCGCGTCGTCCCGTCCTGGCCGCTGCGGGGAAGACGCGAGCACCCCGACCCGGACCGCGAACCACGGCGCGGGCGCGGTACGACTCTTGTTCTTCTCACCTCCGATGCGCGACCACCTCAGCACCCCACCCGAGCCGGCGGACCGGCGCGACGAGCGACGCCTCGGCGGCCCTGGCCGCCGGGCGAGCGACGCAGTGCGCGAGCAGAGCGAGCACGAGCGGGAGCGCGCGCGAGCCGAGCACGGGCGCTCGCGCGAGTCGCCCGCGAACGGCGAGCCGTCCGTCGGCACGCGTCTCTCGGCGGCCGAGATCCACGACAACGTCAAGGAGGCGGCCAAGGAGGAGATGCGCCGCCCCGCCGACGAGCTGGCGTGGTCGGCGCTCGGGGCGGGGCTCACCATGGGCTTCAGCTTCGTCGCCGCGGCCTACCTCGCGTCGCTCGCCCCCGAGCACCTGAAGCACGCCGCCTCGGCGGCCGGCTATCCGCTCGGCTTCATCTTCGTGGTGCTCGCGCGCAGCCAGCTCTTCACCGAGAACACGCTCGACCCGGTGATCCCGCTGCTGCACGAGCGCTCGATGCGCATGCTGCGGCGCACGCTGCGGCTGTGGGCCATCGTGCTCGCCGGCAACATGGTGGGGGCGGTCATCTTCGGCGTGGTGGCGGCCCGCACGGTGATGCTGCCGGAGACGCTGCGCGCGTCGCTCCACACGGTGGCCACGACGAGCACCGAGGGCGGCTTCTGGCTGGTGGCCTACAAGGCGATCTTCGGCGGCTGGCTGGTGGCGCTGATGGCCTGGCTCATCGCCTCGACGCGCCTCACCGGCGCGCAGATCGCGCTCGTCTGGCTCACCACCGCGCCGATCGCCGCCTTCGGCTTCCGCCACTCGATCGCCGGCGCGGTGGAGGCGTTCTACCTGGCGGCCGCCGGGAGCGCCACGTGGGGCGCGATGGTCGGCGCATTCATCGTCCCGGCGGTGCTCGGCAACGTGGTCGGCGGCGTGACGCTGGTCGCCCTGCTGAATCACGGCCAGGTAGGGCCGGAGCGCGAGCGGAAGGACTGGCGGTGGATGAGCGGCGCTGAGCGCTGAGCGCTCAGCGCAACACCCTCGGCAGGCCGCCACTCGCCAGCCCGAGGCCGTTACGCTGATCGCTGAACGCTGGGCGCTGCTCGCTCGCCGTCCCCCCTTCCCCGGCCGCCGCATCCGGCCCTACACTCCGGGCATGCGTCCGACACCTCTCCTGCTCGCCGCCCTCGCCGTGAGCGCCGCCCTCCCCGCCGCCGCGCAGCCCGCCGACCCGTATCTCGCGCGCGCCAACCGCCTGCTCACCCAGTCGCCCGTGGTCGACGGGCACAACGACCTGCCCTGGGCCGTGCGCGAGGACAGCGCCGCGCCGATGGACGTGCGGGCCTACGACCTCCGCACCCACACGCGTGGCATGACCGACCTCGCGCGCCTCAAGGCCGGGCACGTCGGCGGGCAGTTCTGGTCCGTCTACATCCCCGGCGAGCGCGACGACCCCAACTACGCGCCGCGCGGCGCCTCGGCCAGCACGCCGGGCTACGCGCGCGTGCAGCTGGAGCAGATCGACATCGCGCGC
>DASTRO010000087.1:0-32478 GCA_035761165.1 Gemmatimonadaceae bacterium
TGCGCCAGGCGGCGCACGCGGTAGTACTTGCGCAGCTCGGCGCGCTGCACCGAGCGGTCGTGGTAGCGGTACTGCTTGCGGCCGCGCGCGTCGATCCCCCACGCCTGCACGGCGGCGCGCGGGCTGGCGGCGACGTGCACGTCGCGCCACCCGGGCGGTACTCGCAGCGCGTCGATGCGGGCCAGCGATGCGCGGTCGGTCACGCGCGCACCGCCGTCGCGCCGGTAGCGGAAGCCCCGGCGCGGCGATCCCTCGCGCAGGATCCACTCGCTCGCCATGGCCCGCGCGCAGGGCAAAATCCGATCCGGCGAGCTAACTTCGTCGCTCCCCCCCGCCGCACCCCGCCCCCTGGTTCCTGGTTCCTGCTCCCCGTTTCCTGCCCCCCAGCCCATGTCCTTCGCCCACCTCGCGTACGACGTCGCCGACCGCATCGCCACGATCACCGTCAACCGGCCCGACAAGCTCAACGCGCTGAGCGACGCGACGATCGCCGAGCTGGGCGCGGCCATCGACGCGGCGCGCGGGGACGACGCGGTGGGCGGCATCATCCTCACCGGCGCGGGACGCGCGTTCGTGGCCGGGGCGGACATCTCCGAGCTCGCCGACCAGACGCCGCTCGACGCGCGCCGCCGCGCCCTCACCGGCCAGGCCGTCTTCCGCCGCTTCGAGACGTCGCCCAAGCCGGTGATCGCGGCGGTCAACGGCTTCGCGCTCGGCGGCGGGTGCGAGCTGGCCATGGCCTGTCACGTGCGGCTCGCCGCCGAGGGGGCGAAGTTCGGGCAGCCGGAGGTGAAGCTGGGCACCCTGCCCGGCTTCGGTGGCACGCAGCGCCTGCCGCGCCTCGTCGGGAAGGGGCGCGCGCTGCAGCTCCTGCTCACCGGCGAGATGATCGACGCCGCCGAGGCGTACCGCATCGGGCTCGTGAACCGCGTCGTGCCGGCCGGCGAGCTCCTCGACGCCGCGCGCGCGATGCTGCGGCAGATGCTGGCCAACGGCCCGCTGGCGCTCGCCTACACCATCGAGGCGGTGAACCAGGGGATGGAGAGCACCCTCGACGACGGCCTGCTGCTCGAGGCCGGCCACTTCGGGCTGCTCGCCGCCACCACCGACATGCGCGAGGGGACGACCGCCTTCCTCCAGAAGCGCGCGGCCGCGTTCGAGGGACGGTGAGCATCCGTCGCGCCCGGCGCCGGAGCGGTCGGTGAGCGACGCCGCGGCCACGGCGACCGTGGAGCCCGAGGTGGCCGGAGGGACGGCGGCCGCCGACGCCGGCGTCTGGCTGCGCCGCCTCGTCGTGCGCGACTTCCGCAACATCGCCCGCGCCGACGTCGAGCTGCCCGCCGAGGGCGTCGCGATCGTCGGGGAGAACGGCCACGGGAAGACGAACCTGCTGGAGGCCGTCTACTACCTGGAGCTCCTCCGCTCGGCGCGCGGCGCGCGCGACCAGGACCTGGTGCGCTTCGGCGAGCGCGCCTTCCACCTGGCGGCGGAGGCACGGATCGGGGAGCGGCGGCGCGAGATCTCGGCCGCCTTCGACCGGCAGGCGCGGCGGAAGAAGGTGGTGGTCGACGGCGGCGAGGCGGCGCGGCTGAGCGACGCGCTCGGCGCGCTGCCGAGCGTGCTCTTCTCGCCGCGCGACACCGTGCTCGTGGCGGGGGCGCCGGCCGAGCGGCGGCGCTTCCTCGACGTCACGCTGGCGCTCACGTCGCGCCCGTACCTGGCGGCGCTGCAGCACTACCGCGCGGCGCTCCTGCGGCGCAACGCGGCGCTGCGCGACGCCGTGCGCGGCCGCGGCGACGACGCGCGCATCGCCGTCTGGGAGCCGGCGCTGGCGCAGCACGGGGCCGTGCTGTGGAGCGCCCGGGTGGCCTGGGTGGAGCGCTGGCGGGACGAGCTGGCGCACCTCTGCGCCGCCATCGGCGAGCGTGCGCCGGTGCGCATGCGCTACACCTCCGCGCTGCAGCCGGAGGGCGCCGTCGCCGACGCGCTGCTGGCGGCGCTGGCGGCCAGGCGCGCCCTGGACGTGAAGCGCGGCGTGACGCACGCCGGCCCCCACCGCGACGACCTCGAGCTCCTCCTCGGCGAGCGCGAGCTGCGCCTCTTCGGCTCTGCCGGGCAGCAGCGCACGGCGGCGCTGGCGCTGCGCATCCTGGAGGCGCGCACGCTGCGCGAGCAGGTGGGCGCGGCGCCGGTGTTGCTCCTCGACGATCCCTTCGCCGAGCTGGACGCGCGGCGCGCGCGGCGCATCCTCGCCCTGCTCGCCGACGGCGGGCTGGGGCAGACGCTGCTCGCCGTCCCTCGCGCCGCCGACATCCCGCCGGCGCTGACCAGCCTGGCGCGGCGTGCCATCCGCGACGGCGTGCTCGCCGCCGACGGCGATGCGGCCGCCGCGGACGCGGCCACGGCGGAGGACGCGTGAGCGACGAGCGCCGGCGCAAGCCCTCGCCTCTGGGCGACGTGCTGGCCAGCGTCCTCCAGGAGAGCGGGCTGGCGGACCGCGTGGAGCAGGCCGCGGTGCTCCCGGAGTGGCCGGCGCTGGTGGGGCCGCAGATCGCCGCCGTCACCGAGCCGCGCTCGATCAGCGCCGACGGCACGCTCTGGGTGCGGGTGCGCACGCACGCCTGGATGTCGGAGCTGTCGCTGCTCGAGCCGGAGCTGCTGCGGGCGCTCGCCGCTCGGCCGCTGCGTGCCCCGATCCGGCGCATCCGCTGGCAGCTGCAGGGGTGACCGGCGGGCTCCGCGAGCCCGCCGGTAACTGTCGGCGTTTCAAGGGTTTACGCGCGCTCCCGCGGGTTGCCACAAGCGTCCCCGAGGGTTACATTTCATAGTCTGCCCGCGGGCCCTGTTTCGGCCTTCGTTCGGGCAGGCGATTCTCTCAGCTAGGACGATTATGGCGAAGACTGCGGAGCAGGTCGCCGGCAGCGAGTACGGCGCCGGACAGATTCAGGTACTCAAGGGGCTGGAGGCGGTCCGGAAGCGTCCGGGCATGTACATCGGGTCCACCTCCGAGCGCGGCCTGCACCACCTCGTCTACGAGGTGGTGGACAACTCCATCGACGAGGCGCTGGCTGGCTACGCGGACTGGGTGAAGGTCACCATCCACGCCGACAACTCGATCACCGTCGAGGACAACGGGCGCGGCTTCCCGGTGGACATCCACCCGACGGAGAAGATCCCGGGGGTCGAGCTGGCGCTGACGGTGCTGCACGCCGGCGGCAAGTTCGACAAGAACAGCTACAAGGTCTCCGGCGGCCTGCACGGCGTGGGCGTCTCCTGCGTCAACGCGCTGTCGGAGAAGCTGTGCATCTGGGTCAAGCGCGGCGGCAAGGAGCACTACATCGACTTCGCCCGCGGCGCGACGCAGACGAAGCTCAAGGTGCTCGGCAACGTGAAGCCGAAGGACACCGGCACCAAGGTGTGGTTCAAGCCCGACCCGCAGATCTTCACCGTCCTCGTCTACGACTACAACACGCTGGCGCTGCGCCTGCGCGAGCTGTCGTTCCTGAACAAGGGCGTCACGATCGTCCTGCGCGACGAGCGCGAGGGGCAGCAGAAGGAGGAGACCTTCCACGCCAAGGGCGGGCTGAGCGAGATGGTCCGCTTCCTCGCCTCGAACCGGAAGCCGCTGCACCCGGACGTGATCTACATCGAGACCGAGCGCGACGGCATCGGGATCGAGCTCGCCATGCAGTACAACGACGGCTACAACGAGAACGTCTTCTCCTTCGTCAACAACATCAACACGCACGAGGGCGGGACGCACCTGACGGGCTTCAAGAGCGCCCTGACGCGCGTCATCAACCAGTACGTGCAGAAGAGCAACCTGAACAAGAAGGACAAGGAGACGACGCTCACCGGCGACGACGCCCGCGAGGGGCTCACCGCGGTCCTCTCGGTGAAGGTGCGCGAGCCGCAGTTCGAGGGGCAGACGAAGACGAAGCTCGGCAACTCGGAGGCGGAGGGCGCGGTGCGCGCCGTCGTCAACGAGCTGCTGGCGCAGTACCTCGACGAGCACCCGAAGGTCGGCAACATCATCGTCGACAAGGCCGTCTCGGCGGCGCGGGCGCGCGAGGCGGCGCGGAAGGCGCGCGACCTGACGCGCAAGAAGAGCGGCCTCGAGGTGGGGAACCTCCCGGGCAAGCTGGCCGACTGCTCGCTGGCCGAGCCGTCGATGTGCGAGCTCTACCTGGTGGAGGGCGACTCCGCCGGCGGCACCGCCAAGCAGGGGCGCGACCGGCAGTACCAGGCCATCCTCCCGCTGCGCGGCAAGATCATCAACGTGGAGAAGGCGCGCATCGACAAGGTGCTCTCCAACGAGGAGATCCGCACCATCATCACGGCCATCGGCAGCGGCATCAAGGACGAGTTCGAGCTGGAGCGCGCGCGCTACCACAAGATCATCATCATGACGGACGCCGACGTGGACGGGGCGCACATCCGCACGCTCCTGCTCACGTTCTTCTTCCGCCAGATGCCGGAGCTGATCGACGCGGGCTTCATCTACATCGCCCAGCCGCCGCTCTTCCAGGTGCGCCGCGGAAAGGAGGAGTACTACGCGTACTCGGACGAGGAGCGCGAGGAGATCTCGAACCGCCTCAGCGACGGCAAGCGTGACGGCGTGGTCATCCAGCGCTACAAGGGCCTCGGCGAGATGAACGCCGAGCAGCTCTGGAAGACGACGATGGACCCGGAGCGGCGCACGATCCTCAAGGTGACGATGGACGATGCGGTGCAGGCCGACCACATCTTCCAGACGCTGATGGGCGACGACGTGGACCCGCGCCGCGAGTTCATCGAGGCCAACGCGAAGTTCGCGAGCAACCTGGACGTGTGAGGGCACCGTGAACGCGGGTCCTCGGCGGGAGGCGAACGCGTAGCTTCCCCGGAGGCGCTCGTGGATGGTGGACGGTCACGACGGCGGGGTTCCGATCGAGGAGCCCCGCCGTCGTCGTCCGGGGCCCGTCGTCCCGTCACGCGTCCCCCGGTGAGGGCGACCATGCGGGCCTGGCGTCGCAGCGCCCAGCCGGGCTTGCCGGGCAGGTAGCGGGCCCTACATTAGGCGCTCGAGCGTTAGCCCTCTACCCTCCCATCCCGTCTAACGGTGCGACATCTCGGCGCTCCGCCTCACGCTGCTCGCGCGGCAGCGGCGTTCCTCGTCGTGCTCCTGTCGACGATCTTCCTGCCGGCATGTGGTGGGGACAAGCCCACGGGCCTCGGGAATTCGCCGTCCGTCGTGCAGCAGTTCAGCGGCAACAATCAGCAGGCAACGGTGGGCACCACGCTCTCGACCCCGCTCGTCGTCGAGGTCCTGAACGGCGCGGGCCAGCCGGTAGGCGGTGTGAACGTGGCCTTCGCCGTCGCGACGGGAGGTGGGACCGTCTCGCCGGCCAGCGCGGTCACGAACAGCGACGGCCAGGCGCGCACCACCTTCACCCTCGGGACGCAGTCCGGCGCGCAGACCGTGACGGCCAGGGTCGGCGACCTGCCGCCGATCACGTTCTCGGCGATGGCTACCGCCGGCACGGCGACAGGGATCGTCGTCGTGACGGAGCCGCCACCGAGCGGTGCCGCGGGCGTACCGCTCCCGGCGCCGATCGTGCTCCGCGTCGTCGATGCCCAGGGGAACGGTGTGGCCGGGATCCCGCTCACCGCCACGCCGACCAGTGCCAGCGGCACGTTCACCTTCGCTGCCGCGACCACGAACGCCGCCGGTGAGGTGAGCGCCGCGTGGGTGCTCGGTCCCCTGCCGTCGCCGCAGAGCGTGACGATCAGTGGCCCACCCACCAGCGCCATCGCACCCACGACGCTGACGACGACCGCCGTCGCCGGCCCCCCGGAGTCGATCGTCGTCCATCACGGCAACGATCAGACGGGCGACATGGGTGACCAGCTTCTGCTGCCGCTTCAGGTGCAGGTCCTCGACGCCTTCGGAAATCAGGTGCCCGACTACGACGTCGTGTTCGCGGTGGTGAGCGGCGGGGGAAGCGTCGCGCCGGGAGCGACGACGACCGACGGCAACGGGTTCGCGATGACGGCATGGACGCTCGGCCCACAAGCGGGGACCCAGCGCGTCACGGCGACCGTCAGCCGCCCCGGCAGGACGTCCGGCGTCGATTTCGTGGCGCAGGCGCTCGCACCGTCTCCCGCCACGCTGTGGACCCTCGACCACCGCGTGGTCGACGCCGAGTACGCCGCGAGCGCGAACGTCATCGTCACGGTGTCGGCGAACCCGTCGCGGCTCACGATCGTCGATCCCGAGGCCAAGACGCAGCACGCGATCGATCTCGCGCAGGTACCCCTGGCGGTCGGCGTCGATCCCGCCGGCACGCATGCGGCGGTGTCCCACGACGGCTGGTTGTCGTACGTGAATCTCCAGACCCGCACCGTCGAGCGGGTCTACCCCATGACGTCGGTCGGCGGCGACGTCGTGCTCGCCGGCAACGGCTTCGCGTACGTGTTCCCGCGCGCCGACCAGTGGGTCGACGCGCGCTCCATCGAGCTCGCGACGGGCAACGAGACGCTGAGTCCCTGGCCCGGTCCCTACGCCGGCGCCCGGATCAGGCTCCACCCGTCGGGCGAGTATCTCTACTCGGCGAGCAACGGCCTCTCGCCCTCGGATTTCGAGAAGTACGACCTCCGCGGCGGCACGGCGACCCGACTCTACGATTCGCCCTACCATGGAGACTACGAGTTCGGGGGCGACGTGTGGATCTCGGGCGATGGCACACGACTGTTCGCCCGCAGCGGGAACGTGTTCCGGTCCTCGCCGGTGAGCACGGAGGACATGACCTTCGCCGGGCGGCTCGACGGCGTGCAGTCCGTCCAGGCGGTGGTTCACCCGGTCGACGGCTCGCGGATCTACGTGCTGGGCGTGAACGCTCCCCCCCCGGACTACTGGTCGCCCGATCCGCTGCCCGCGACGGAGCTTCGCACGTACGAGCCGCAGTTCCTCGGCTATCAGGGAAGTGTTCGCCTCCCGAAGTTCCGCGTGCCGAACGCGACCGGCGGGACGATCGGGTACCAGGCGGAGGGTCGCTTCCTCTTCGTGAACGCCGCAAAGACCCGCGTGTACGCGGTCGTCCGCGCGCCGGCGGGATCGGGGATCGCGCTCGACTGGGCCGTGGCGGCATTCGACACGTCGGAACTCCCATAGCGGCCGCACACGCACGAGCGAGGCTCCGATCCCGGGATCGGAGCCTCGCTCGTCCTCCATCGCCTGCCGACGTCCGCGCCTAGTGCGGCTCCGGCCACCGCCGCAGCATCAGCCGCAGCTCGTCGCGATGCTTCGTCTCGTCGGCGATGACGTCGTCGAGGTCCACCGCGAGGCCGGGCTCCCCGGCCGCCTCGGCCTGCCGGCGCCGCTCGACATAGCGAGCGATCGTCGCCTCCTCGTCCTCGAGGGCGTTCTGCAGCATTGCACGCGGCTCGTGGGCCATCTTCACCGGCGCCGCGCTGCGCACCGGGTCGCCGCCGAGCGCGATGATCTTGTCGGCGAGGAGCTGCGCGTGCCCCAGCTCGTCGGCGATCTCGGTCGTGAAGAACTGCCGCAGCTCCTGGCGGAACGGCCCCGTCACCGCGCTCGCGTAGGTGCGGTAGAGGATCACCGCCGCGTACTCGTGGGCGAGATCCTCGTTCAGGCCGTCGACGAGGGCGCGCTTGTCGACGCTATCGGTCGTGTCGGACTGGCCGGGGGTGCCGGCCGTCTCGGTCTGGTTGGCGGACATGCCGTGCTCAGGGTGAGAGTGTGGAGTCGTCTCTCGCACGTCCCGTACCCGTCACCGCCGCGCCCACGGCGCGCCGTCAGCGCGTCGTGCCGACCGCGCGCGCCTCGCGCGCCGCCCCGAGCAGCTGCCGCGCCAGCGCCAGGCAGGCCGTGACGATGATCGTCGCCGGGATGGCCGACGTCAGGCGAATGAGCCAGCCGTGCACGGCGTTCACGCCGCTCAGGCGGGACGTGCCGCCCACCCAGAAGAAGAGCAGCCAGACGAGGAGCACGATGACGGCATTGCCGAGCATCGAGAGGGCGCCGAAGCGCAGGAAGCGGGGGTCGTCGCGTTGAATGTCGGCCATGTCGGGCTCACCGGGAGATCATCGGGCGCGGACCGCGTCGGACACGATCCGCGCGTGCAGTATCACCGGGCCGGTGTGGCGGCGCAAGTTGCGAGCGCGTCTGCCGGCCCGACCGGGTGGCGCGCGTTCGCCGCTCGCGCCTCACGCGTCGGGCCACGGCTCCACGCCGGCCGCGCTCACACGGTGCGAGATGAGGGGCAGCGGCGGCTCGGCCTCGTCGGCGAGGCGGATGGCCTGCTGCAGTGCGCGGCGTCCCTCGTCGAGGCCGGCGCGGTCGCGCGCGAAGATGGTGGCCAGCGGCTCGCCACTCTCCACCCAGTCGCCCGGGCGCGCCGTGATGACGAAGCCGACGCTCGGGTCCACCCTGTCCTCCATGCGGTGCCGCCCGCCGCCGAGGGCGATGATGCCGCGACCGATGGCGCGCGGCTCCACCTGCGCCACGAAGCCGCGCCGCGCCGCCCGGTAGATGTCGCAGGCGGCCGCCTGGGGCAGGACGGCGGGGTCGTCGACCACGCCGGGGTTCCCGCCCTGCGCGGCGATGATCTGCTGGAAGCGCTCGGCGGCGCGCCCCGACGAGATCGCGCCCTCCATGAGACGCCGCGCCGCATCGCGGGTCGGCGCGGCGCCGCCGAGCACCAGCATCTCGGCGCCGAGCGCGTAGGTCACCGCCATGAGGTCGGGCGGCCCCTCGCCGCGCAGGGCGAGGATCGCCTCCTCCGTCTCCAGCGCATTGCCGCACGCGCGGCCGAGCGGCCGGTCCATGGCCGTGAGGAGTGCCACCACCGGACAGCCGTGGTCCTCGCCGAGGGCGATCATCGTCCCGGCCAGCGCGAGCCCGCGCTCCAGCTCGGGGAGGAAGGCGCCGGAGCCACGCTTCACGTCCAGCACGAGCCCGGTGAGCCCCTCCGCCAGCTTCTTGCTCATGATGCTGGCGGCGATGAGGGGGATCGACTCCACGGTCGCCGTGGCGTCGCGCAGCGCGTACATCTTCCGGTCCGCGGGGGCGATCTCCCCCGTCTGGCCGATGAGGGCGCAACCGAGGCGCTCCACCTGCGCGGTGGCCTCGTCGAGCGCGAGGTCGGTGCGGAAGCCCGGGATCGCCTCCAGCTTGTCGAGGGTACCACCGGTGTGGCCGAGCCCGCGCCCGGACATCATCGGCACGGCCACGCCGAGGCAGGCGACGAGCGGCGCGAGGACGAGCGAGACCTTGTCGCCGACGCCGCCGGTGGAGTGTTTGTCCACGCGACCGACCGGCAGGTGGCCGAGGTCGAGCGTGCGCCCGCTGCGGAGCATGGCGTCGGTGAGCGCGCCGGTCTCATCGCGATCGAGTCCGCGCCAGTAGATGGCCATGAGCAGCGCGGCCATCTGGTAGTCGGGGACGTGGCCCACGGCATAGGCGCGGGCGAGGGCATGCCACTCCTCGGCGTGGATGCGCTCGCCGTCGCGCTTCCGCTCGATCAGGCGGCGGGCGAGCATTGACCGGCCTCTGGGGTATTCCTAGCTTGTGCGCCGCGAACGACGGCGAGCCGGACCCGGCCGCAGGCGCGGCATGGACGAAGTGTTCTCACCTGGATCCTGGAGCTCCGATGTTGAAGCGTGTGGCAGTGATCGCCGCGCTCGCCCTCGCCCCGGCCGCCGCCCTCGCCCAGACGGCGGCGGAGCACATCGCGATGGGCGATCGCGAGTACGCCGCGATGAACGCGCCGGGCGCGCTCGCCCACTACGAGGCCGCCCTCGCCGCCGACTCGAGCGACTACGAGGCGCTGTGGAAGGCCTCGCGCGAGGCGGTGGACCTGGGCGAGTTCAACCCGGATGAGGCGCAGCGCAAGGCGCTCTACGCGAAGGCGGAACAGTACGCCCGGCGAGCCGTGGCCGCCAATCCCGGCGACGCGGAGGGCCACTTCTCGCTGGCGCGGGCGATCGGCCGGCACGCGCTGTCGATGGGGAAGCGGGACCGCGTCAAGCTGGCCGGCGAGGTGCGCACGCACGCGCTGGAGGCGCTGCGCCTGGCGCCCAACCATGCCGGCGCGCTGCACGTCATGGGGATGTGGAACGCCGAGGTGATGCGGCTCAGCGGGTTGGAACGCTTCTTCGCCAAGAACCTGCTCGGCGGCAAGGTGTTCGACGAGGCGAACTGGAACGACGCGGTGCGCTACATGGAGCGGGCGGTGGCCGCGGAGCCCGAGCGCATCACGCACCGCCTCGACCTCGGCCGCGTCTACGCCGACGTCGGCAACAAGGCGAAGGCGCGCGAGCAGCTCGAGTGGGTGGTCCGCGCCACGCCGCGCGACTACAACGACGCGCACTACAAGGCGGAGGCGGAGGCGGCGCTGCGCGAGTTGCAGTGAGGTCGGGCGGCGAGGGCCGACGGCGAGGGCATTGACGGCGCGGAGGGCGCGGAGGGCGCGGAGGGGAACGGCGTGGGAGACTCGAGCGCCGCCCGGAACTCCCTCCGCGCCCTCCGCGCCCTCCTTCACTCCAGCTCGATCTCCAGCTCGGCCGGGCGCGTGCGACGGCGGTGGCGCCGAGGGGGCTTCTCGTGCTCCTCACCGCCCCCACTGCCTCCGCCGCCGCCCCCGAAGAGGTCCTGGGCGCGCCAGCGGCTACGGCGCAGGCCGCGCCGCAGGCGCTTGCGGCTGCGGTAGGTGGCGTGGCGCAGCTCCTCGCCGAGGTCGTCCCAGACGTCGGATGCCCGGACGGCGGTGCGGCGGCCGGCGCGGCGGAGCATGCGTCGCGTGTCGGCGCCACTGTGGGGCGCGAGCAACAGGGCGAGTCCCGCGCCCAGCAGCGTGCCGAGCGCCAGGCCGGCGCCGGCGGCGCCGAAGCGCGGCCAGTCGACGTCGCGCGTGAACGGCCGGCCGCGCGACGCCGGGGTCGTGGCGCCGCCGCCCTCCCCGCGCGTGCGGGCCCGTACCGCCGTGGGGCGGGCGGTGCGCCACCCCTCGCCTCGTCCCTGGCCGGCGTCGCGCGCCGCGCCCCGCTGGCGCGTTCCCGGTCGGCCGCCGGCGCGGCCGCTGCTTCCCGCGAATGCCATGATTCGACGCTCCCTCGTCTGCTGGTAAGGAACTTGCTACCTTTCCGCTCGCTTGAGCGCGCGGCGCTCCTGATGCCGAGCACGCACCGGACTCCCTAGACCGCTGCGTGCCGGCATCGCATCGTGACCGCACGCACCGCCGGTCCCATCCCCCGGTCGCGGTGGAGCCGCTCTCCGCCGCACCGCTCTCTCGCGCGAGCTGTGTGAGGACATGAATGAACGCTCCCAACGGGAAGACGGTCCTGCTGGTGGAGGACAACGAGGACAACCGCATCGTTTATTCCACGATCCTGCGGCACTTCGGCTACAGCGTCACCGAGGCGCTGAACGGGGAAGAGGGGATCGCCAAGGCCCGCACGGAGCAGCCGGACCTGATCCTGATGGACATCTCCATCCCGATCATCGACGGATGGGAGGCGACGCAGGTGCTCAAGCACGACCCGAACACGAGCCGCATCCCGATCATCGCGCTGACGGCCCACGCGCTGGCGTCGGACCGGGAGAAGGCGATGGAGGTCGGCTGCGACGGCTACCTGGCCAAGCCGTGCGAGCCACGCGCCGTCGTGGCGGAAGTCCAGCGGTTCCTCGGACGCGGCGATGGGGACTAAGCACAACGCGCGCATTCTGATCGTCGACGATCACCAGGACAACGTCGAGCTGTTGCAGGCCCGCCTCGAGGCGCGCGGCTACCGCACGGAGACGGCGACGAACGGGCAGCAGGCGCTCGACCGCGTGGCCGCGAACCCGCCCGATCTCATCCTGCTGGACGTGATGATGCCGGAGGTGGACGGCATCGAGGTGGCGCGCCGCATCAAGGCCAACCCGCGGCTGCCCTTCATCCCGATCATCATGCAGACGGCGCTCGATGCCACCGAGAGCAAGGTGGAGGGGCTCGACGCGGGCGCCGACGACTACATCACCAAGCCGATCAACTTCGCCGAGCTCGAGGCCCGCGTGAACTCGCTGCTGCGCATCAAGGCGCTGCAGGAGGACCTCGCCCAGCGCGAGCGGCAGCTGGCGGAGATGAACGACCGCCTGCGCCACATCTCGCAGACCGACGCCCTCACCGATCTCGACAACCGGCGCTACATCGAGGAGCGGCTGGCCGAGATGTTCGGCCACGCCGCCCGCTTCGGCGAGCCGCTGGCGTGCGTCATGTGCGACCTGGACAAGTTCAAGCCGGTGAACGACACCTACGGCCACCAGGCGGGCGACGCGGTGCTGCGGCAGTTCGCCGCCATCCTCCGGCAGGAGGCGCGCGAGATCGACCGCATCGGCCGCTACGGGGGCGAGGAGTTCATCTTCCTCCTCCCCGGCACGAGCGCCGAGGCGGCGGCGGTCTTCGCCGAGCGCGTGCGCGCCGCCGTGGAGGCCTTCACCTTCAGCATCCCCGGCGGCTCGCTCCAGCGCACGATCAGCTGCGGCGTGGCGGCCTGGCCGCACCCGGGCATCGACAGCTCCGACGCGCTGGTGAAGGCGGCCGACGACGCGCTCTACGTGGCCAAGGAGACGGGGCGCAACCGCGTCGTGCGCTACGACAGCGAGGAGTTCGCGGCGCACACCGGCGGCTGACGCGTCCGCCCCGCGCGGCCGCGCCGGGCGGACGCCCCGCGCGGCCGACCGCTGCCCTTCCCCGCCGCCGCAGCGGCGGCGATCTTCCGGCGCCATCCCTCCTCCTTCCGACCGCATGCCGCCTGCCCCGACGGATCCGGCCGCCCGCGCCGCCTGGCTGCGCGACGCGCTCCGCCGCGCCGCCCACGAGTACTACGTCCTCGACCGGCCCACGCTCGCCGACGCCGAGTACGACCGGCTCTTCCGCGAGCTGCAGGCGCTGGAGGCCGAGCGCCCCGAGCTGCGCACGCCGGACTCGCCCACGCTCCGCGTGGGCGCCGAGCCGGCCACGGCGCTCGCCAAGCACCGGCACCTCGTGCCGATGCTCTCGCTCGGCAACGCCTTCGACGACGACGAGCTGCGCGCGTGGGAGGAGCGCCTCGTCCGCCTCGTCGGGGAGGGCGTGCGCCGACACGGCTACACCGCCGAGCTGAAGATCGACGGCGCGGCGGTGGCGCTCACCTACCGCGACGGCGTGCTCGAGACGGGGGCCACGCGCGGGAACGGCACCATCGGCGAGGCGGTGACGGCCAACCTGCGCACCGTGCACGACGTGCCGCTGCGGCTCCGCGGCGACGGGCACCCGCCGCTGGTCGAGATCCGCGGCGAGATCTACATGCCGTTCGACGGCTTCGAGCGCATGAACGAGGCGCGCGCCCGTGCCGGCGAGCCGGTGTTCGCCAACCCGCGCAACGCCGCCGCCGGCGCGCTGCGCCAGCTCGACCCGAGCATCACCGCCTCGCGCCCGCTGCGCTTCTTCGGCTACGCCATCGCCCTGCCGCCCGGCGTGCCGCTGCCGGCGCGCACGCAGTGGGAGGTGCTGGAGCTGCTGACGCTGTGGGGCGTGCCGGTGGCGCCGCACCGCCGGCGCTGCCTGTCGCTGGACGAGGTGATCGAATGGGCTCACGACGTCGAGGATAAGCACCGCGGAGAGCTCAACTTCGCGATCGACGGCGGCGTGGTGAAGGTGGACGACCTGGCCACGCAGGACGAGCTGGGGGTGGTCGGCGGCCGCGAGCCACGCTGGGCGATCGCCCGGAAGTTCGCGCCCGACATCGCCGTCACGCGCCTCCTCGCCATCCGCGTGAACGTCGGGCGCACCGGCGCGCTGAATCCGTACGCCGAGCTGGAGCCGGTGGAGATCGGCGGCGCGACGGTGAAGCTGGCGACGCTGCACAACTTCGACCTCATCCGGCAGAAGGACCTCCGCGCCGGCGACTGGGTGCAGGTGAAGCGCGCCGGCGAGGTGATCCCGCAGGTGATCGCGCCGCTGCCGGAGCGGCGCGACACCGCGCCGCCGCCGCCCACGGCGGAGCCGACGCACTGCCCCGCCTGCGGCACGCCGGTGGAGCGCGACGAGGAGGAGGTGGCGATCTACTGCCCCAACGTCGCCTGCCCGGGACGCCAGCTCGAGGGGCTGGTGCACTTCGCCTCGCGCGATGCGATGGACATTCGCGGCCTCTCCTACGCGCGCATCCAGCAGCTGCTGGACGCGAGACTCCTCCACACCCCAGCGGACCTGTACGAGCTGCGCCTCGAGCAGCTGCTCGGGCTCGAGCGCTTCGCCGAGAAGAGCGCACAGAACCTGATCGACGCGATCGCCGCCTCGCGCGCGCAGCCACTCTCACGGCTGCTCTTCGGCCTGGGGATCCGGCACGTGGGGGCGATGGCGGCGCAGCTGCTGGCGCGGGAGTTCGGCTCGCTGGCCGAGCTGCGGCGGGTGGCGACGGTGCCGGCGCCACCCGCCGACGCCGCCGAGGACGCGCGGGCGGCGCACGCGGCGGCGGAGCGCGCCGCACTGGAGCGCATCGGCGGCGTGCGCGGCATCGGCGAGACGATCGCCCGCTCGGTGGTGGCCTACTTCTCCGATCCCTCGGCCCACCCGCTGCTCGACGAGCTGGTGCGGCACGAGGTGGCGCTCGTCGAGCCGCGCGGCGCGGCCACCGGCGACGCGCTGCGCGGATGCACCGTGGTCATCACCGGCACGCTGCCGACGCTGTCGCGTGCGGCCGCCACGGAGCTGGTGGAGCACGCCGGCGGCCGCGTGACGAGCTCCGTGTCGCGCAACACCAGCTTCGTGGTGGCCGGCGAGGAGCCGGGCGGCAAGCTGGAGAAGGCGCGCACGCTCGGCGTGGAGGTGATCGACGAGGCCGAGCTGCTGCGCCGCGCGGCGCAAGCGCCGCCGGCGGCGGGTTGACGCGGCGGCGCGCCGTGCCGATCACTTCGTCGTCCTCCCCCTCCCTTCCCCGATCCCGCCCCATGTCCCAGCCCACGCCGTCCGACCGCGCCCCACTCCTCGGCGTCGCCCCCGCCTCGCTGCACGCGCTGCATGCGGCGCTGGCCGCGCAGCTCGGCGCGGCGGCGGCGACGCCACTGCAGGAGGCCGGCTACGCCACGGGCACGGCGCTCGCCGGCGCGATGCGCGACTGGCTCCGCGCGCGCGGCGAGGGCGACCCGTCGGCGCTGCCGCTCGGCGCCTTCGGCAGTCGCGCCGCGGCATTCTTCCGCGAGCACGGGTGGGGGAGCGTGGCCATCGACACGAGCAACGGCGTGGCGACGATGGTGGAGACGCGTGACTGGGCGGACTGGCAGCCGCGCGAGGGCGGCGAGCCGCCCACCGCGCACTTCACCACGGGGCTGCTGGCCGGCTTCTTCGGCACCCTCGCCGACGCGCCGCTCGCCGTGCTGGAGGTGGAGCCGCCGGCCACCGAGCCGGGGCGCTGCCGCTTCCTCGTGGGCAGCGAGGCGGTGGTGGGCCACGTCTTCGAGCGGCTGCAGGAGGGCGACGACGCCGAGGTGGCGCTCGCCGAGCTGCGCGGGGGGTGACGGCAGGCTCCAGGCTCGAGACGCGGGACGACCTCGCCCGCGTCCCGCGCGCCCGGTGCCGGGTGCCCGGTGCCTGCCGTCCCCTACGCCCCGTCCCCGCCGATCGCGCCGGCGTAGAGCGGATTGGGCCGCAGCTGCCCGTTGTGCAGCACCTCGCGATCCCACGGCAGCACGATCGTGCTCTCGGTGGCGAGGGCGTGGTAGTGCGGCTCGTACGGGCCGGTGCGGAAGCCGACGGCGGTGCGCACCTCGCTGGCGCCGGCGTTGACGACCGCCGCGGTGGCCAGGCGGAGCGTGTCGCCGGTGTCGCAGGTCTGGTCCACGAGCAGGACGCGGTGGCCGCGCACCGCCGGTGGGGCGGCGCCGAGCACGGCGGGCGTGGCGCGCACCGACTCGGCGCGATAGCGGCGGCTGACGAGCATGGAGTGGAACTCGCGGTCGAGGATCGCCGCGATGACGGCGCCGGCGATGGCGCCGGCATTGGCGACGCCCACCACGACCTCGGGGTCGTAATCGCGCGCGACCTTGAGCGCGAGCGCGCGCGAGAGCTCGCCGAAGAGCGGCCACTCGACGGTGAGCACGCCGCGCGTCTCGTCGATCGCGTATCGTCGTGGCGTCATGGCTGCTCCTGGAGGGGCGGTGAGGTGGGTCGCGCGACCGGGGGACGCGCGGCACAGGACGCAACTTACGTCGCGCCGCTCGGGGCAGAAAGCAGGCCAGCGCGCGGCCCGTCGTCGGGAGCCGCGCGCGGTTGCCGAGCTTTCGGCATGACAATAGCTTGTCTCCTCCAGCGTCCATGCCTGCGGCGGGCCCGTGCGCGGGGCGGCGCGGCCCCCGCGGGTGCCCGTCGGCGCTGGGCCGCGCCGGCGCTCCCGACCTTCCTCCCGACCGACGACGCATGTCCTGGTGGAGCCGCCTGACGGGCGGCAAGTCCGACCAACAGCTCAAGCCGCAACGGCTGGACTACCTGTCCGAGGCGCTGGCGCTCGAGCGGCAGGGCGACTACGCCGCCGCGCTCACCTCGTACCGGTTGGCGCTGCGCGACCGGCCGGAGGACCACCGCGTCCTGCAGAACATGGCGATCGCGTACTCCAGGACGGGCCAGCTGGAGGAGGCGATCCGCTGCTACCGCAAGGCGCTCGAGCTGAAGCCGTCGCTGTCGGGCGCGCACTACGGCCTCGCCTACCTGCTGCTGAAGCGCCGCGACACGGCCGGGGCGATCGAGCACCTCGAGGCCTTCCTCGCGGCCCCGCCGTCCGGCGCGGAGGCGGAGCGCTGGGTGCGGCACGCGCAGGAGACGCTCGAGCAGCTCCGCCTGCCGGCCGGCGAGACCGACGGTGACGGGGGGCCGCCCGACGAACATGACGACCGACCGGACGTGCCGCCCGGCTATGCACGCTGACGGCGGGCACGTTCTCGCGGTCGTCAGCCAGAAGGGCGGCGTCGGCAAGACCACGACGGCAGTGAACCTGGCCGCGGCGTTCGCCCGCCGCGGCCTCAAGACGCTGCTCGTCGACGCCGATCCCCAGGGCTCGGTCCGCTACGGCGTCGGGCTGCGCCCCGGACATCCGACCTACGGCCTCTTCGACTACCTGAACGGCGACCGCGGGCTGCGCGAGGTCATCCTGCCGACGGCGCTCCCGTGGCTGCGCGTGATGCTCGTCGGCTCGGTGAGCGAGCACGCGGACCACGCGTTCTACCACCAGCTCGTCGCCGAGACCGACATCGTCCACGACCTGCTGCGCACGGCGCGCGAACGGTGCCACGTCGTCATCGTCGACACGCCGCCGGGGCTCGGCCCGGTCGCGCGCCGCGTGCTCGAGGCCAGCCAGCACGTGCTCGTGCCACTGCAGTGCGAGCCGCTGGCGCTGCAGACGACGCCGCAGATCCTGCGCGGCATCCAGGACGTGATCGCGGTGAACGACGCGCTGACGCTCGACGGCATCCTGCTGACGATGTACGACCGCGCCAACGCGGCGTGCGAGCGCGTGGCGACGGCGGTGCGCACGCACCTGCCGCCCAACCTCGTCTTCGACGTGGCCGTGCCGCGCTCGACGGCGGCCGCCGACGCGTTCAGCGCCGGCCAGCCGGTGGTGCTGCGCGACCCGGCCGATCCGGCGTCGCAGGCGTACGTCAACCTGGCGACGCTCCTCGCGGAGCGCTTCGCGTGAGGCCGCTGCGGCACGCACGCCGCGCCAGGAGCGAGCGGCGTGCGACGGTGCCCGCGCTCCTCGGCGTCGCGATGGCGGCGGCCGCGGCCTGCACCGACGTCCCGTCCTCCCCCGACGAGCCCTTCTCGATCGGCTTCGAGCGGCTCCCCTTCCCCGCCGTGGTCGCCGGCGACCTGCTGCGCGACTCCACCGGCGAGATCGCCCCGCTGGGCGCGGTCGCCTTCAACACCGACCAGGAGCCGATCGAGGGCTTCCCGGTGGAGTACGTGTTCATCGGCGACGCGGCCGGACTGGAGCCGGGTGACCGGGTGCGCGGCGTGGTGGAGAACGACACGGTGCGCATCACCGCGTTCGCCAACGGCATCCCGAGCCTGCCGCAGACGCTGTGGGTGGTGCCGCGGCCGGACTCGCTCGTCAACGGCGCGCAACCGGCCGACATCACCTACGGGTTGCCGGCGAGCGCCGCCGACACCTCCGGCCGCATCGCCGACACGCTCCTCGCGACCACGGGGCAGACGGCGCCGGCGCCGGTGCGCGCGTGGATCGTGCGCTACCGCATCGTCGTCGACGGCGACACGCTGGATCCGAACGACCAGACGCTGGCCTTCATCGTCGACGACGCGGGCCGACCGAGCCCGCTCGACACCACCGACGCCGCCGGCGCGGTCGCGCGGAAGGTGCGCGTGAACGCGTTCGCGGGCGAGGCCCTTGCCGCCATCGAGTCCCTGGTGGTATCTGTCACCGTCGAGGGGGTGACGACGCCGCCACGCGGCGCGCCGCGGCAGGTGACCATCCCAGTGCGCCCGCGCCCCCCCGCACCGTAGCCCCGCCCCGACCACCGCCGGAGGGAGCATGGCCCCCGACACGCAGTCGCCGGTGACCACCACGCCGCACCCGGCGGGGCTCGCTCCCGCCAGCGCCATCCGCGCCACCGCCCGCGGTGGGCCGGCGCCCGCGCCGGGCACGCTGACGCGCCTCTTCTTCGACGCCGCGGCGCGCTACGACAAGCCCGACGCGCTGCAGGTGAAGGTCAACGGCCGCTACGAGCCGATCTCGCATCGCACGATGCTCGAGCGGGTGCGGCGCATCGCACTCGGCCTGCAGGAGCTCGGCCTCGCCGCCGGCGACCGCGTGGCGATCCTGTCCGAGAACCGGCCGGAGTGGGCGCTGGGCGATCTCGCCTGCCTCACGGCCGCGCTCACCGACGTGCCGATCTATCCCACGCTCCCCGCCGACCAGGCGCGCTACATCCTGGCCGACAGCGGCGCGCGGGCGATCTTCGTCTCCACGCCCGAGCAGGCGGCCAAGATCGCCGCGGTGCGCCACGAGCTGCCGGCGCTGGCGCACGTCATCACCTTCGCCGGGCAACTGCTCGACGGGGTGGATCTCACGCTGGCCGAGGTGGAGCGGCGCGGCGCGGCGGTGGACACGCCGGAGCGCGCGGCGCGCTACCGCGAGGCCGCGCTGGCCGTACAGCCGGACGACCTGGCCACGCTCATCTACACCTCGGGCACGACCGGCGCGCCCAAGGGCGTGATGCTGACGCACGACAACTTCCACTCCAACGTCGTCGCGGCCTCGCACGCGGTGCCGTTCGCGGGCGACGACGTGGCGCTCAGCTTCCTGCCGCTGTCGCACGTCTTCGAGCGGATGGCCGGGCACTACCTGATGCTCCACACCGGCACGTCGATCGCCTACGCCGAGTCGATCGACACGGTGCCGATCGACCTGCAGACCGTGCGGCCGACGCTCGTGCTGTCGGTGCCGCGGCTCTACGAGAAGATGTACGCCCGCGTGCTGGAGAACGCGCTGGCCGGCGGCGCGGCCAAGAAGCGGATCTTCTTCTGGGCGCGCGCGGTGGCCGACCGGTGGGCCGACGAGGTGCTGGCCGGCCGCACGCCGGGCCGGCTGCTGGCCATGCAGTACCGCCTCGCCCAGAAGCTGGTGTTCTCCAAGCTGCAGGCGCGCACCGGCGGCCGCATGCGCTACTTCGTCTCGGGCGGCGCGCCGCTGGCGCCGGAGATCAACAAGTTCTTCTTCGCCGCCGGCCTCACCATCCTCGAGGGCTACGGGCTCACCGAGACGTCGCCGGTGATCGCCGTCAACCGGCCGGGCGCCTTCCGCCTCGGCACGGTGGGGACGCCGGTGGACGGCGTGGAGGTGGCGATCGCCGCCGACGGCGAGATCCTGACGCGCGGCCCGCACGTCATGAAGGGCTACTTCAACAAGCCCGAGGCCACCGCCGAGGCGATCGACGCCGACGGCTGGTTCCACACGGGCGACATCGGCGAGCTGGAGGACGGCTTCCTCCGCATCACCGACCGCAAGAAGGACATCATCGTCACCGCCGGCGGGAAGAACATCGCCCCGCAGCCGATCGAGAACCAGGTCAAGACAAACAAGTACGTCAGCCAGGCGGTGATGATCGGCGACCGGCGCAAGTTCCCGGTGCTGCTCGTCGTGCCGAACTTCGAGCAGCTGGAGAAGTGGGCGAAGCTGAAGAACCTCCTCTGGACCGACCGCGCGCAGCTGCTGACGATGCCCACGGTGCAGGCGAAGATGAACAAGGAAGTCCAGAAGCAGCTCGCCGGCCTGGCCCACTTCGAGACGCCGAAGAAGATCGCGCTCCTCGAGCACGACTTCTCCATCGAGCGCGGCGAGCTGACGCCGACGCTGAAGGTGAAGCGCCGCGTGATCGACGAGCGGTACAAGGGGCTGATCGACTCGCTGTACGAGGAGTGAGGCGGGGTCCGGCGACTGGCGTCTGGCGTCGAGCGCCCCCCCAGACGCCAGACGCCGACGCTGCCGTCACTGCTCGAACACGATGTCCACCGGGATCCCCTTCGCTTCGAGGCGATCCAGATCCGCCTGCAGCTGCGGACCCACCGTGCCGTACTTCGCTTCGAACGCACCGACGCCCTCGTAGTCACCGTCGCCCTGCAGCGTGACGATCGTGCGCGCGAGCGCCGTCATCGCCGGCTCCCACTTCTCGAAGTCCACGCGCCAGTGCCCGTTCGCGTCGCGCGCGAAGGCGCCCTGCTCGGCGAGGAAGTTGAAGGCGGCGATGTTGGCCCGGCCGTGGGCGTTGGAGGCGCCGAAGCGCACCGAGCGGAAGAGGCTCGCCAGGAACGACACGTAGTTGTCGCGCAGCTCGTGCCGGCCGAGCTCCCCCTGCCGGTCGAGCGCCTGCACCATGTAGAGGCCGAGGATGTCCGCCTTCCCCTCCTCGAGCGCCGAGTACCGCTCCTTCAGCGCCTCGCGCACCGTCCCCCGGCCGGTGAAGGTGTTCTTGATGCCCAGCCCGTGCGCCACCTCGTGGAACATCACGTTCTCGAAGAACGCGTCGAACGTCACCTGCGGCAGCTGGTCGGGGGCGATCAGCTCGCGGGCGATGGGCAGCAGGTTGGCGTCGAACTTGGCGCGGATGGCGTTCTTGAGCTGCAGCCGGCGGGTGCCTTTCTGCAGCTGCACCTGCTCGTCGTTGGGCAGGTTGATGGCGATCGTCTTGGAGCCGGCGTTCGCCTGCCCGGCGTAGTAGACGGCGTCGTAGGCGTTGAGGTCGGAGTCGGTGCCGGGCGTCTCGCGCCGGTAGCGCTCCTCCACCGGCAGCCCGCGCTGCAGCGCCGGGAGCAGGGTGGTGTAGCGGGCCAGCCGCTGGCTCCACGCGGTGTCCTTCACGAGCACGAACGCTTCGTGCGCGGCCTTGTAGCCATAGAGCTGGTCGTCGTACGTCTCGATCGGGCCGATGACGACGTCGATCGTGTTGTCCTTCATGTCCATCCAGGCCAGGTCGCTGGCCCGGTAGTCGTCGCTGAGCAGGGCGTCGGCGCGCAGGGTGAGGTACCGGCGGAGCCCCGGGTCCTCGGCCAGCGCGGCGGCCCGGCGCAGCAGCTCGGCCGCGCGCTGGTGCTGCTCGGCGAAGGCGCGCGAGTAGGGCACGGCGACGAGCCCGCCGGCGCTGTCGCGGTGCACGAGCGTGTAGAGGCTCTTCAGCGAGTCGGCCCGCGCGGCAGGGCCGGCGGCGACGGCGGCCTCGAACTCCTCCTTCGTCAGGTCGGCCGGATAGAAGTTGGAGCCCGGCGGCCGCGGCCCCACGCCCTGCACCCACGCGCTGTCGTTCGCCAGGCGATCCCACGGCCCGTAGTTGATCCGCGCGAAGCGGCGCGCGGAGTCGGTGGGGAGCGCGGCGAGCAGGCGCTCCCGATCGCCGTACACCTCGCGCCAGTAGACGTCGTCCATCAGCTTCGCCGCCTCGACGAGGAGCGGGATCATCTGCCGTTCCTTCGGGCTCAGCGCGGCGGTATCGGCGCTGAGCCGGACGGTGGTGTACTTGGCCAGCCCGGCGGCCACGGCGCCCGGGATCGGCTGCAGCACGGTGTCGGCGGCGCTCATCGTGGCCGCGCCGGCGTCGTCGGACGCGACGCGGCAGCCGCCCTGCAGAGCGACGACCGACCCGAGGGCGAGGAGGAGGATCGTTGGACGCATGCGAGTCTCCGAGGGGGAACCGTCACGTGCTCCGAAGCTGCCGCGGCGTGCGACGCCGCGGGGTGAATGGCGCGGCTCACGATCGGCGCGTGAGCGGGACCGGCGCGGTCGCCGCGGCGACGGCGACGCGCTCGGCCACCCACTGGCGCTCGTCACGCGCCAGCTCGCGCACGCCATCGGGCAGGGCGGTGGCGACGGGCGCGACCAGCCGACCGCCCGGCCGCAGCGCCGCCACCGCGCCGCGCAGCAGCCCCACGTCGGCCGCCGCCAGCGTATCCAGCGCGACGGCGTGCGCGGCGCCGCGCGCCAGCGGCAGCGCCCCGCGCGTCCGGAGCGCCGACAGCTCGGGGCGCAGCGGCAGCCGCTCCGCCGCGTTCACGGCCAGATAGACGGCGGGGATGAGCTCGACGAGCCCCGGTGCGAGCGCCGCCCACGCGCCGGCCAGCACCACCGGCTGGCGCACGTCCACGAGCTGGAGCAGCGCCGCGGCGCGCAGCAGCCCGTCGTCGGCCGCGGCGTCGGCGGCGACGGCGCGCTCCACCGCGTCGGGCGGCGGACCGGCGGCGCCATCGCGGAAGTCGGCCACCGCCTCGCGCACCGGGTACTCGGTGCGACACACCGGGCAGCCGAGCTCACCATCGACGACGTGGCGGGCCTCCATCCGCCGCGCGGCGGCCACCAGCCAACTCTCCTCGTGCGGCCGTGTGCAGCGCAGGTGGTCGACGAGCTCGAGGAACACGCGGCTGCCCTAGGCGGCGGAGAGCCGCAGCTCGTCCACGTTCACGCGCGACGGCTGGGTGAGCACGTAGGCGATCGCCTCGGCCACCGCCTCCGCGGGGAGCATCGCGGCGCGCGGCGTGAAGCCCGGTCGGCTGTCGGGATCGACCGCGTCCCAGAGCGGCGTGTCGACGGGGCCGGGGCTGACGAGGGTGGCGCGCACGCCGCTGCCGCGCAGCTCGGCCCGCAGCACCTCGTGCAGCGCGCGCGCGCCGAACTTGCTCGCCGCGTAGGCGCCGTTCTCGGGAAAGACGTGGCGGTCGGCCACCGAGCCGACGGTGACGACGTGCCCCGCGCGGCGGGCGAGCATCGACGGGAGCAGCGCGCGCAGGAGCAGGAAGGGCCCCACCAGGTTGGTGTCGAGCGTCGCGCGGAAGAGCTCGGGCGGCGTCTCCGCCACGGGGGCGAGTGGGAAGAGCCCGGCGCTGTTGACGAGGACGGTGGCGCCGCCGGGCCAGCGCGCCTGCAGCGCGTCGGCGAGGGCGGCCACGGCCCGCTCGTCGGCGAGGTCGCACGGCAGCGCGACGGCGCACGGGCCGAGTGCGGCCGCCTCGCGCGCGAGCACGTCGGTGCGGCGCGCGACGAGCGCGACCTCGGCGCCGAGCGCGGCGAGGCGGCGCGCCGCCGCACGGCCGATGCCGCTCGAGGCGCCGGTGATCACCGCACGCGCGCCGGCCAGCGCCGCCGACTCACTCACCGGCGTACTCGACGTAGTTGTTCTCCGTCTCCCACAGCCTCAGGCGCACCAGCCGGCCGGCGCCGACGTGCGGCTCGAGCTGGCGCCACATCGCGACGATGATGTTCTCCGTGGTGGGATTGACCCCCTGCATGAACGGCACGTCCACGTTCATGTTGTGATGATCCACCTGGTCCACGACCGTCTCCTCGACCAGCCGCTTCAGCGCGCCGAGGTCCACGACGTAGCCGGTGCGCTCGTCGATGGGCCCGCGCACCGACACCTCGAGCGTGTAGTTGTGCCCGTGCCAGTTCGGGTTGTTGCACTTGCCGAAGAGGGCGCGGTTCTCCTCGTCGGAGAGCTCCGGGTTGTGCACGCGGTGTGCGGCGTTGAAGCGGAGCAGCCGGGTGACGGTGACGATGGGCATCGGGCGCGGTCCTCGACGGAAAGACGAGAGGCCCCGCATGCGCGGGGCCTCTCGATGATGGGGAACGAAGAGGGTTTTTTGAAGCCCTGTCGAAGGATGAGGTCCTCACCACGCTTGCCGGCGTCCCCGCACTGGGGCGTGCCGTCCGCATAGATTATTGCACCCACTCGAAGGACTTGTTGGCTCAAAAAGTGAGCCTCTCCGCCCCGGCTGCGGCCCAATATAGGGTCGCGCCCACCCAGGTCAATCCATGGACTTCGGCATCATCACCGCCCTCGCGATGCTGGTCGTCTGGGCCATCGCGACGTTCGCGTTCGAGGCGCCCGGCTGGATCCACGCGCTGCTCACGGCCGGCGTCTTCCTGCTCATCTGGCGCATCGTCGTGCGCGGCGATCCGGTGAAGCCGCCGCCGGCCATTCCCACGCCGGACACGACGCGACCGTCGAAACGGTGACAGGCGCGCCGGCGCGCCCCGCCGGCCGTTAGATTCCAGCCCGATGCATCTCCTCGCGCTCGTCTGGCTCGCGCTGCTCCAGGCGCTGTCGACCGCCCCGCACGGCGGCCGTCCGCCGGAGGCGCGCGCGACGGCGAGCGCGCTCGCGCGCGTCGTGGCGCCGCCGAGCGCGAGCATCGCGCTCCCGCCGCCCTCCAGCGCGTCGCTGGCGCCGCGCGAGGCGCCGAGCGCCAACGACGCATTGCGACCGGCGGCGCTCACCGCGCCGGTCGCCGGCGTGCTGCGCACCCTGCCGCGCGGCGTCGACGGCCCGGCGACCCTGCACGGCGCCTGGCCCGCGTCCACGCGCGTCGAGCGCGAGCTGCGGGTGACGCTGCGGGCGGGCGCCGCGGACTGGCAGCGCTCGCGCGCCGAGGCCGCGCACGGCGGGCGCCTGCCGTACTACTACCCCACCGCCCCACCACTCCACGGCTGAGCGCCGGCGCCCACGCGCCGCGCTCCACGCTCGGACCGTTGCCGGACGTCCGTCCGGCATTCCCCAGTCCCACGCGCACGGGCGCCGGGATGCGCGTCGCGCACGCGCGTCCGCTGGCCCGTGCCCGCCATGGAGTGCTCCGATGTCGACCTCACCTGCAGATCCGCACACGCCGGCGATCCCGCCGGCCGACACCGCTCACGTCCGCCCCGCCGCGCCGCCGCCGGCGCCGGCGTCGTCACGGCCGCTGTACCGCCGCGAGCCCTGGCTGGCGATCCTGCTCGCCGCGCTGGTGGTGGGCGCGCTCAGCTTCTTCCTCCCGCCGGACGCCCGGCGCGTCGGCGTGATCGTCGCGGCGGTGCTCGGCGTGATCGGGCTCGGGCTGCTCATGATCCACCGTCCCGATCCCGCCGCGGAAGCGGAGTGGCGGCGGATGCAGCGCCCGGAGTGACGCGTCGAGCCGGGGGAAGACGGGTGGACGCCGTCTTCCCCCGGCCTGGTGGGCGCCCGTACATTGGACCGCCATCCGCTCACCCACGGCGGCCGCCCCGGCGCGGCGCCCCGGGGTCCGGCGCGCCCGGCGCGCCCCGTCCCTCCCCACCACCGTTCGCCCCATGTCCACACTGGCCAAGGTCGAGCCACGCGCCGACGAGCCCTCCACCGGCTTCGTCAAGGCATTGACGCTCACCGACGCGGTGATGCTCGTCGCCGGCTCGATGATCGGCTCCGGCATCTTCATCGTCTCGGCCGACATCGCCCGCAGCGTCGGCTCGCCCTTCTGGCTGCTCGTCGTGTGGGGCGTGACCGGCGTGATCACGCTGCTCGGCGCGCTGGCCTACGGCGAGCTGGCCGCGATGTTCCCACGCGCCGGCGGTCAGTACGTCTTCCTGCGCGAGTCCATGGGCCCGCTCATGGGCTTCCTGTACGGCTGGACGCTGTTCGTCGTCATCCAGACCGGCACGATCGCCGCCGTGGCGGTAGCCTTCGCGAGCTTCCTCGGCGTACTCGTGCCCGCGGTGGGACCGGTGCGCTACGACTGGTTCCCGCAGCTGGACGTGACGACGCCGGGCGGGATGATCGAGCTCGGGCTCTCGCCGCAGCGCCTCGTCGCCCTGCTCAGCGTCTGGCTACTGACGTGGGTGAACCTGCGGGGCGTGCGCGAGGGCAAGCTGCTGCAGACGACGCTCACCACGGTGAAGACCGGCGCCCTCGCCGCGCTCATCCTGCTCGGGCTGACGCTCGGCCGCAACGCGACGGCAGTGGCGGCCAACTTCGGCCCGGGGCAGTTCGTCGGCAGCACCGACCTGACGTCGGCCTTCGTGCTCGCCTTCGGGGCCTCGCTGGTCGGCTCGCTCTTCTCGAGCGACGCATGGAACAACGTCACCTTCGCCGCGGCCGAGGTGCACCACCCGCGGCGCAACCTGCCACTGGCGCTGCTGCTCGGCACCGGGCTGGTGACGCTGCTCTACGTGCTGGCCAACGTGGCCTACCTGAACGTGCTCCCACTGCACGGCACTGCCGAGGGTGGGACCGTGCTGGCGCGCGGCATCCAGCACGCGACGCAGGACCGGGTGGGCACCGCGGCGGCCGAGGTCATCTTCGGCTCGGCCGGCAGCACGATCATGGCCGTGGCGATCCTCATCTCGACCTTCGGGTGCAACAACGGGCTGATCCTGGCGGGGGCACGCGTCTACTACGCGATGGCCCGCGACGGCCTCTTCTTCCGGAGGGCCGGGACGCTGAACGCGCGGCAGGTGCCGGCCGTGGGGCTGGTGCTGCAGGCCATCTGGATCTCGCTCCTCTGCCTCACGGGGACGTACGGCCAGCTGCTCGACTACGTGATCTTCGCGGCGCTCATCTTCTACGCGCTGACGACCACCGGCCTGTTCATCCTCCGTCGCACGCGCCCCGACCTGGAGCGACCCTATCGCGCGATCGGCTATCCGGTGCTGCCGGCGCTGTACATCGCGCTGGCGATCGCGGTGGCGATCGTGCTGCTGCTGGCCGACAAGACGCGCGCGCAGGCCATGTCGGGGCTGGTGGTGGTGCTGCTCGGCGTGCCGGTGTACCTCCTGCGGCAGCGGCGGGGGGCCGCGACCTGACGCCGATCCCCGGCGCGGCGGGCGGGACGCGGCGGCGGGCTCGGCGTGGCCGCCTTGCGTGGGCCATGCCCCGGGGCTGATACTGAGCGATGCGCGACGGCCGGAGCGGGACCCCGGCCGTGCCGCGCCCCCCTCCCGCTGCCCGCCCATGTGATCGCCCGTCTCTGGCCCGTCCTGCTGTGCGTGCTCGGCCTCGCGCTCCCATCGGCCTCCCCGGCCATGGGGGCCCTGCGGCGCGTCTCCGCGGCGGCCACCGCACCGACCGCGGTGCCGGTGACGATCCACGCCGACAACGACCTGCCGACGTCGTATCTCCAGCCCTCGGAGCTGGCCGAGCTGCTGGCCAAGCTCGAGCGCGCACTCTCGGAGAGTGCAACCGGCGTCGTGCCCCTGGCGGACAGCGAGCTCCCGTGCGTGGCCCCGGGTGCGCCGCGCGGCGCGCGGGCGGCGGACGACCGTACGCGCTGGTGCGACGTGGTGCAGTGTCGCCGCGTCTCGGGCGCGCGCCTGCTGCGCTACGCGACGCCCCCCCCCGTCCGCGGCTGACCACGTCCGTTCGCTGACGTCCGTCGCCGCCTCTCCGGCGTGCGCCGCGCTTCCCGACTCGCCGGCCCCGTCCACCGCGGCCGACGGCATCGCCCGCTCCCACGCGAGGCGGCCGTCTCGACCAGGGGCGATCGGAGCGCGCTCACCCCACCGCACCCCACCGCATGAGCCTCTTCACCCGCAAGTCCATCGACGAGCTGCGCGCCGACGCCTTCCGAGAGGATGGGCATGGCATGGCGCGCGCCCTCGGGCCCTACAACCTCATCGCCCTCGGCATCGGCGCGATCATCGGCACGGGCATCTTCGTGCTCACGGGCAGCGCCGCCGCGCAGTACGCCGGGCCGGCCATCGTCCTCGCCTTCATCGTCGCGGGGATCGGCTGCGCCTTCGCCGGCCTGTGCTACGCCGAGTTCGCGGCCATGATCCCGATCGCCGGCTCGGCGTACACCTACGGCTACGCCACGCTGGGCGAGCTGGTGGCCTGGATCATCGGCTGGGACCTGATCCTCGAGTACCTCTTCGGCGCGGCGACGGTGGCCGTCGGCTGGTCGGGCTACGTCGTCAGCTTCCTGCGCGATCTCGGCATCGTCATCCCGCCGCAGTGGTCCAACGCGCCCGGGCTCGACCTGGTGCAGCTGCCCGGGAGCAGCTCGTGGGTGGCGGTCACCGCCCAGCTCCGCGACCAGCTCACGGCCCAGGGGCTGGACCTGGCGGCGCTGCCGCACGCCACCGGCGTCTTCAACATCGTGGCGGCGGTGGCCATCGCGCTCGTCACCGTGCTGCTCGTCATCGGCATCCGGGAGTCGGCGCGCTTCAACAACGCCATCGTCGCCATCAAGCTGTTCGTCGTCGTGGCGTTCATCCTGGCCGGCGGCTACTACCTGCTGCGGCACCCGGGGCTGGCGGCGGACAACTGGACGCCCTTCATCCCACCGCGCGACGGGCCGTGGGGGCACTACGGCGTCGGCGGCATCCTCCGCGCCGCGGGGGTCATCTTCTTCGCCTACATCGGCTTCGACGCGGTGAGCACGACGGCGCAGGAGGCCAAGAACCCGCAGCGCGACATGCCCATCGGCATCCTCGGCTCGCTGGTCATCTGCACCGTGCTGTACATCCTCGTCTCCGGGATCCTGACGGCGCTGGTGCCCTACGCGCGGCTCAACGTGGCGGAGCCGATCGCGGTCGGGATCGAGGCCACGGGCTACGAGCGGCTGCGCGACCTGATCAAGATCGGCGCGATCGCCGGGCTCAGCTCGGTGATGCTCGTGATGCTGCTCGCCCAGCCGCGCATCTTCTTCACGATGTCGCGCGACGGGCTGCTGCCGCCGGTGTTCAGCCGGCTGCACCCGCGCTTCCGCACGCCGCACGTGAGCACGATCCTCACCGGCGTGATCTGCGCGCTGGTGGCCGGCGCGCTGCCGATCTCGCTGCTCGGCGAGCTGGTGTCGATCGGGACGCTGCTCGCGTTCGTGATCGTCTGTGCGGGCGTCTGGTACCTGCGCCGCAAGGAGCCGCATCGCGAGCGTCCCTTCCGGGCGCCGCTCGTGCCGGTGGTGCCGATCCTCGGCATCCTGGTCTGCGTGGCGATGATGGCGGGCCTGCCGCTCGACACCTGGCTGCGACTGGTGATCTGGCTCGCCGTGGGCCTGTGCATCTACTACTTCTACGGGCGCCATCACAGCGTGGCGCGCCAGCGGGCGGCCGATCTGGCCGCGGGCGAGCCAGCCTATCGGGCGCGGCGCGACGTGGAGGTGCGGCGATGACCAGCGCGGTGAACGCGATGGGGGCGCCGCGCGAACCGGGCGCCCCACTCCCCACCGGCCCCGGCGTCACCCGCATCCCCGAGGGGCGCGGCGCGGTCGGCTTCGCGGCGGTGCTCGTCCTGATCCTCGCCGCGGGCGGCGCGGCCCTGGTGCGAGGCGGACTCCCCGACGGGGAGCGCGGGCCGCTGGCGCTCGTCCTCGCCGCCTGCGGCGTGACCTTCCTCGCGGCCGGGCTGCTCGGCCGTGCGCTCCTGCGCGGCGACGCCGGCTCGGCGGGGATGTACGCCGTCCACGCGGCCATCCGCGAGGGCGCGGAGGCGTTCATGCGCCGGCAGTACCGCACGATCGCCCTGCTCGCCGCCGCCACGGCGGCGTTGCTGTTCGTGCTGTACGCACTGGTGCGCACACCGTCGTCGCAGGATCCGGCGCCGGCGGCGACGCTCGCCCTGGCCACGGCGGCCGCCTTCCTCTTCGGCGCCACCTGTTCCGGCGTGGCCGGCGTGCTCGGCATGTGGGTGGCCATCCGCACCAACGTGCGTGTGGCCGCCTCGGCGCGTGCCACCACCGCCGCGGCGCTGCGGACGGCGCTCCGCGGCGGCGCGGTGGCCGGGCTGGTGGTGCCCGCCATGTCGCTGGCCGGGGTCGCCGCGCTCTTCGCCCTGCTCCGCGCCGTCGGCGTGGCCGCCGACCGCGCGCCGCTGCTCGTCATCGGCTACGGCTTCGGCGCCTCCTTCGTCGCCCTGTTCGCGCAGCTCGGGGGCGGCATCTACACCAAGGCGGCCGACGTCGGCGCGGACCTGGTCGGCAAGGTGGAGGCGGGGATCCCCGAGGACGACCCGCGCAACCCGGCCGTGGTGGCCGACCTGGTGGGCGACAACGTCGGCGACTGCGCCGGCCGCGGCGCCGACCTCTTCGAGTCCATCGCCGCCGAGAACATCGGCGCGATGATCCTCGGCGTGGCGCTCTTCGCGACGTTCGGCGTGCGGGGCGTCCTCTTCCCGCTCGTCGCCGCGGCGGCGGGGCTGCTGGCGTCCATCGTCGGCGTGCTCAGCGTGCGCATGCGCGAGGAGGAGGACCCGATGGCCGCGCTGAACCGCGGCTTCTACGTCACCACCGCGCTGGCGCTGCTCGGGCTCTACGGCTGCTGCCGCTGGCTGCTCGACGCGCCGACGGCGCCGGGCGCGTGGCTGGACTTCTTCTGGTGCGCGGTGATCGGCGTGGCGACCGCGTTCGGCTTCGTCGTCGTGACGGAGTACTACACCGAGCACCGCTACCGTCCGGTGCGCGACATCGCCGCGCAGTCGGTGACCGGCGCGGCCACGAACGTCATCGCCGGTCTGGCCGTGGGGCTGGAGTCGACGGCGATCCCGGTGATGCTGATCGGTGCGGCGGTGCTGGCCTCGTACGCCGTGGGCGCGCGCACCGGCCTCCCCTCGGCCGGGCTCTTCGGCACGGCGGTGGCGACGATCGGGATGCTGAGCACCGCCGGGTACATCCTGGCGATGGACAATTTCGGCCCCATCACCGACAACGCCGGCGGCATCGCCGAGATGAGCGGCGAGCCGCACGACGTGCGCACGCGCACCGACCGACTGGACGCGGCCGGCAACACGACCAAGGCGCTGACCAAGGGCTACGCCCTCGGCTCGGCGGGGCTCGCCGCCTTCCTCCTCTTCTCCGCCTACATCGACGCGGCGCGGTCGTACGGCGCGCGGTTGACGGGGGTGGACATCGGCCAGCCCACGGTGTTCGTCGGCGGGCTGCTCGGCGCGGCGCTCGTCTTCCTCTTCGCGTCGGCGGCGATCCGCGCGGTGGGGCACGCCGCCGGCTACGTCATCGACGAGGTGCGCCGGCAGTTCCGCGAGCGCCCCGGCATCCTGACCGGCACCGAGCGTCCCGACTACGCACGTTGCGTGGACATCGTCACGCGCGGCGCGCTGCGGCGCATGATCGTGCCGGGCGCGGTGGCGGTGGGCGTGCCGGTGCTCGTCGCGCTCGGCTTCCATCTGTCGGAGGTGGGCGCGGAGGCGGTGGCCGCCTTCCTCATGATCGGCACCATCGCCGGCATCCTGCTGGCCACGCTGCTCAACAACGGCGGCGGCGCGTGGGACAACGCGAAGAAGTACGTCGAGCTGGGGGCGCACGGCGGCAAGGGCTCGGAGGCGCACCGCGCGGCCGTGATCGGCGACACGGTGGGCGACCCGTTCAAGGACACGGCCGGGCCATCGATCCACGTGCTCATCAAGCTGCTCGCCACGATCATGCTGGTGATGGCGCCCTTCCTGGCGTGAGGGTGGCGGCACGCCGGCGCGAGGGGCCGCTCGCCTCCTCGCGCCGGCGTGCTCAGCCGGCCAGTCCCCACACGGCGGCCGCCCCGACCACGGCGATGACGCCGAAGGTGACCCAGCCGAGCACGTTGGCCAGGCGGCCGTTGGTCCGGTCGCCCATCACCGCCCGGTCGTTCGAGATGCGGAGCACGAGGAAGACGAGGGGGATGGCCACCAGCCCGTTGACCACCTGGCTCAGCACGAGCGCACGGATCGGGTTGACGCCGGCGAGGTTGAGCAGCACGGCGAGGGCGAGGCAGGCGACGATCGTGGCGTAGAAGCGCCGCTGCCGCGGCACGCCGCGTCGCAGGCCGCGCGGCCATCCCAGCGCCTCGCCGAGGGCATAGGCGACGCCCCCGGCCAGGACGGGGACGGCGAGCAGCCCGGTGGAGAGGATCCCCACGGCGAAGAGCGCGTAGGCCAGGCGGCCGGCCGCGGGCTCCAGGGCCGCCGCGGCCTGTGTGGCGCTCTCCACGTCGGTGACGCCGCGCGCGTGGAGCGTGGCCGCCGTGGTGACGAGGATCGCCCACGTCACCAGGTTCGCCACCACGGTCCCGGCGATCACGTCCACCCGCAGCGCGCGCACCTCGCGCCCGGTCGCCCCGATCCGCTGTGCCAGGCGCGGCCGCCCCTCGCCGATCTCCTCCTCCACCACCTGCGCCGACTGCCAGACGAGGGCATAGGGCGAGAGACGGGTGCCGAGCACCGCGACGACGCCCATCGCGAACGCGCCC
>DASTRO010000088.1:0-10114 GCA_035761165.1 Gemmatimonadaceae bacterium
CCATGCCCGACACGCCCTCCGTCACCCCCTCCTTCGCCGGCGACGTCCCGGTCGCCGAGTTCCGCGCCGCGGCGCATCGCGCGGTGGACTGGATCGCCGACTACCTGGACGGGGAGGTGGAGCGCTTCCCCGTCCTCGCGCCGGTGGAGCCCGGCGCGCTGCGCGCCGCCCTCCCCGCCACACCACCCGTGCGGGGCGAGCCGCTGGCGGCGATGCTCGACGACTTCGAGCGCCTCGTGCTGCCGGGCATCACGCACTGGAACCACCCCGGATTCCTCGCCTACTTCGCCAACACCGGCTCGGTGCCGGGCGTCCTGGGCGAGATGCTGGCCGCCGCGCTGAACGCGAACGGCATGCTCTGGCGCACCTCGCCGGCCGTCACCGAGCTGGAACAGCACGCGCTCGACTGGCTGCGGCAGCTGATGGGGCTCGGCGACGGGTGGTTCGGGATCATCAACGACACGGCCAGCATCTCGAGCCTGCTGGCGCTGGCCGCGGCGCGCGAGGCGCGCGCGGAGCTGGCGGTGCGCGAGCGCGGCCTCGCCGGGCGCACCGATCTCCCGCGGCTGCGCGTCTACACCTCGGCGCACAGCCACTCCAGCGTCGACAAGGCGGCGATCACGCTCGGCCTGGGCCACGAGAACGTGGTGCACGTGCCGGTGGACGCCGAATTCCGCATGCGCCCCGACCTCCTCGCCTGGCTGGTGGAGGAGGACCACAAGCGCGGCTTCCTCCCGCTCGCGGTGGTGGCGACGGTGGGGACGACGAGCACGACGAGCGTGGATCCGGTGCCGGCGATCCTCGAGGTCTGTCGCGCGAACGACCTCTGGCTGCACGTGGACGGCGCGTACGGCGGCGTGGCCGGCCTGGTCCCCGAGCTGCGCCACCTGCTCGACGGCGTGGACGGGGCGGACTCGCTGGTGGTGAACCCGCACAAGTGGCTGTTCACGCCGGTGGACTGCTCGGCCTTCTACACGCGACGGCCGGAGGTGCTGCAGCGCGCCTTCTCCCTCGTCCCCGAGTACCTGACGACGACCGCGCCGGACGCGGTGGTGAACCTGATGGACTACGGGGTGCAGCTGGGCCGGCGCTTCCGGGCGCTCAAGCTCTGGTTCGTGCTGCGCGCGTTCGGGGCGGAAGGGCTGGCGGAGCGCATCCGCTATCACGTGGCGCTGGCGCAGGAGTTCGCCGGCTGGGTGGACGCGGCGCCCGAGTGGGAGCGGCTCGCGCCGACGCCGCTCTCGGTCGTGTCCTTCCGCTACGCGCCGGCGGGGCACACGGACGCCGAGCTGGACGCGCTCAACGCGGCGATCATGGAGGCCGTCAACGGATCGGGGCGCGTGTACCTGTCGCACACGAGGCTCGGCGACGCGTACACGCTGCGGCTGGCGATCGGGAACGTGCGCACGGAGCGGCGGCACGTGGAGGAGGCGTGGCAGCTGCTGCGCGAGGCGGCCGGCGCGCTCCACGCCGCCGCGTCGTAGTCGCTTCCCACCGTCGCTCCCGCCCGGTCGGTGGCGACGCGGATCGCTCGCGCCCGACCGGTGATCCGGCGCCGGTCACCGACGCGACCGTTCCTCCGTCGCCGCCGGCCGCAGCGTCTGCCGGCGGTAGTTGCCATCGCGGTCGGGCTGGGCGTCGGTGAGCGTCAGCGATCCGTCCCGCTCGTCCAGCTCGTAGCGCTGCATGTGGGGCGCGCCGCGGTCGGGCGCGAAGCGGAGGACGGCCCCGGTCACCATGAACGTGCCCATCTCGCGTCTCGGCGCGCCCGTACCGTCACCCGCCACGAGGAGCGATCGCTCGTAGCGGCCCGTCGGCCAGAGGCGGAGCGTTCCCTCCGCTGGCTCGTCCAGCGGCGTGCTGCCGTTGCTGTAGCCGTAGATGGTGGTGTTGCCGACGTAGGTCCAGCGCTGCAGCAGGCCCTCCGGCGCATCGGCGAGGCCCGGTGCCGGTCGGGCGGCCACGAGCGTGGCCGAGGCGGATGTGGTGCCGGCCGGGCCCGGGTCGGCGGGCTGCGTCTCCGCCGGGGGTTGCCGGCTGCACGCCGTGGCGAGGCCGGAGAGGGCGAGCGTGCCGAGCAGCCGGAGGGAAGCGGAGGGACGCGTCATCGGAGCCAGGGTGAGCGTGGCGGGAGGTCGCGTGGCCGGTCTGGCCTAGCGACGATCCGGCCGCGCCCCCTGTAACGCCGACGCCGGCCTCGGCGTCCCGCCCTCCCGCTCGCGGGCCCGTGGGCCGTGCGCCCGTGGGCCGTGCGCCGCGGCGACGATGAGCGCGATGACCGCCGCGAGGGCGAGCGGGACCACCGCGCACCCCCAGAAGCCAAACAGCAGCTCGGTCCAGACGCGCAGCGCGCCGCGCACGTCGCCCCGACGCAGTCGGCCCCAGCAGCGCTCGACGACGATGTCGTCGAAGCCGGTCACGAACCAGAGCCCCACCCCGCGCAGGCGGGCGCGCAGGGAGCGATCGGCGGTCGGGCGCGCGCGCGGCGCGCGGGGCGCATCGAAGCGGCGGACGGGCACGGCAGAAGGCTAACGCGCCTCCCGCCCACCGCCAGCCGCAGGCCGCGGGGGCGGCAGCACCGGTGCCGCCGCCCCCGGCGGGTGCGGCAGCGCGAGTCTTGCGGAGGTACCCGGCTGCGGACCAGACTGCCGGGCCCGCACGACCTGACGAGGATTCTCTGCCCCGCGACCTCCACCCCATCCACGACGCCCTGCTCGCCACGGCCGGCGCGACTGGCGTGACGCCCGCAGCGGCGGCGCCCACGCCATCGGTGCTGTCGACGGACCCGGCGCCGGGCCCGCGCCGGCGCATCGCGCTCGTCACCGAGTACTATCACCCGCACGTCGGCGGCATCCCGGAGCACGTGCGCCACTTCGCGCGCGAGGCGCGGCGGCGCGGGCACCTGGTGCACGTCATCACGTCGCACCTGCCCGGGGGAGAGCGGAGCCCCGACATCGTGCGCATCGGCGAGAGCGTGCCCGTGCACGCCAACGGCTCGATGGCCCGGCTCACCGTGGGGCGCGGGCTGCGGACGGCGATGCGCCGCGCCCTCCGCCGCGGCCGTTACGACGTGGTGCACGTGCACGCGCCGCTCACGCCGAGCCTGCCGATGCTGGCCATCGAGGAGGCGGAGTGCCCGGTGGTGGGCACCTTCCACGCCTACTTCGAGTTCTCCGTCGCCTACGCCTTCGGCCGCCGCTACTTCCAGCGGCTGATGGACCGGCTGGACGCGGCGATCGCCGTCTCGGCGGCGGCGCGCGACGCCACGGCGCGCTACTTCGACGCCGACTGGACGATCATCCCGAACGGCGTCGAGACCACGGTCTTCGAGCCGGGCGCGCCGCGTCCCGCGCTGCTGGGCGGCGGACCGCCGACCATCCTCTTCGTCGGGCGCTTCGACAGCCGCAACGGGCTGCCGTCGCTGATCGACGCCTTCCGTCTGGTGCGCGCCCGCGGCCGCCGGGCGCGGCTCGTCGTCGTGGGCGACGGGCCGCAGCGCGACCGCTACCACCGGCTGGCCGCCGGCGATCCGGACATCGTCTTCGCGGGCCACGTCCCCGACGGGCTGCCGGGCTACTACGCCGGGAGCGCGGTCTACGCCTGCCCGACGGTGCTCGGCTCCTTCGGCATCACGCTCCTCGAGGCGATGGCGTGCGGCACGCCCGTGGTCTGCTACGACACGCCCGGCTTCCGCACGCTGGTGCGCGACGGCGTGGAGGCGCTGATGACGCCGCCGGGCGACGCGCCGGCGCTGGCGGACGCGATCGTGCGACTGTTGGACGATGTGGCGCTCCGACGCCGGCTGAGCGCGGCCGGCCGCGAGCGCTCGCGCGCCTTTGCCTGGCCCGCCGTGGTCGACGCCGTGCTCGCCGTCTACGACCGGGTCCTCGGCGAGGCGGGCGCCGAGCGCGGGCGGCGCCGCGCGTCGTGACGGGCGGCGCGGGATGAGCGCGTCCGCACCATGAGCCGCGGCTGGCGGCGCGCATTGCACGCGGCGGTCACCGCCGCGGCGCTCCTGCTCCTGCTCGCGGCCGCACGCACGGTGCACTGGGGCGAGGTGTGGCGGGCGGTGCGGCATGCGTCGCCGGCGGTGCTCCTCGCGGCCGCCATCGTCAACCTCCTCTCGCTGCTCGCACGCGGCACGCGCTGGTGGCTCTTCCTCCGCGCCTCCGGCGCGCCGTCGCTCGGCACGGCGCTGCGCGGCGCGGTGGTGGCGTCGGGGCTCAACAACGTGCTGCCGGCCAACGGCGGCGAGGCCGCGCGCGTCATGCTCGTCGCGCGCCGCGAGGGAGTCTCCAGCGCCACCGTGCTGGCGACCGTCGCGCTGGACCGGCTCGTCGAGCTCCTCTCCTGCGTCGCCCTGCTCGTCGCGGCGCCGCTCGTCCTCCCGCTCCCCGCCCCGCTGCGCGACTGGCGCGGGCGGGGCGCGGCGGCGCTGGCGGTGGTGGTGGCGCTGTGCGCGCTGCTCATGTGGCGCGCCGCGCGGCGACGGCCCGGCGCCGCACTGCCGCCCCTCGCCGCGCCCACGGCCGGCCGGCTGCCCGCCGTGCGCGCCTACCTGGCGCGTTTCGCGCACGGCGTCACCGGGCTCGCATTGCCGCGCCGCGTCGGCGCCGCGCTCGCCCTCTCGCTGCTCTCGTGGGCGGGGCAGGCCGCCGTCTATCACCTCACCAGCCGCGCGGCCGGCTTCCCGGCCTCGTTCGCGGCCAGCGCGGCCGCCATGCTCGCCGTCAACCTCGCCTTCGTCGTGCAGACGACGCCCGGCAACGTCGGCGTGTTCCAGCTCGTCTACGCGCTCGTCATGGCCGCCTTCGGGCTGCCGCACAGTGCCGCCGTCGGCGTCGCGCTGCTCATCCAGGCGCTGCAGATCGTGCCGGTCACCGCGCTCGCCCTGCTGCTCGCCCCGCACCTCGCCCGCCGCCGCCATGCCTGACGCCAGATCGTCCGACGCCACCCCACCCGGCGCCACCCCAGCAGGCGCCACGCCACCCGGCGGCACCCCACCCGCGCCCACCGGGCCCGCGCCGATCGAGGACTACGCGCTCATCGGCGATTGCGAGACCGCGGCGCTCGTCTCGCGGGGCGGCTCGGTGGACTGGCTCTGCTGGCCGCGCTTCGACTCCGGCGCCTGCTTCGCCGCGCTGCTCGGCGAGCCGGCGCACGGACGCTGGCTCGTCGCGCCGACGGACGTGCGGGCGCGCACCACGCGCCGCTACCGTGACGACACGCTGATCCTCGAGACCGAGTTCGAGACCGCCGACGGCGCGGTGACGCTGATCGACTTCATGCCGCCGCGCAGCCGCGAGTCCGACCTGGTGCGGATGGTGGTGGGCCGGCGCGGCACGGTGGCGATGCGCACGGAGCTCGTGCTGCGCTTCGACTACGGCTCCATCGTGCCGTGGGTCACGCGCTTCGACGGCGGCAGCGTCCGCGCCGTGGCCGGCCCGGACATGGTGGTGCTGCGCGGCGACGTGCCGCTGCGCGGCGAGCGGCTGACCACCGTCGGCGAGTTCACCGTGCGTGCGGGGGAGACGGTGAGCTTCGTACTCGCCTACGGGCCGTCGCACCTGGACCCACCGCCGCCGCTCGACGCGCGCCGCGCGCTGGCCGAGACGGAGGCGTTCTGGCGCGACTGGTCGGCGCGGTGCACGTACGAGGGGGAGTGGCGCGACGCGGTGATGCGCTCCCTCATCACGCTCAAGGCGCTCACCTACCGCCCCACGGGCGGCATCGTCGCCGCGCCGACGACGTCGCTGCCGGAGCAGCTCGGCGGCACGCGCAACTGGGACTATCGCTACTGCTGGCTGCGGGATGCCACGCTGACGCTGATCTCGCTGATGGACGCCGGCTACTACGACGAGGCCGGCGCCTGGCGCGACTGGCTGCAGCGTGCCGCCGCCGGCAGCCCGACGCAGCTGCAGATCATGTACGGCATCGCCGGCGAGCGGCACCTGCGCGAGTGGGAGGTGGACTGGCTGCCCGGCTACCAGGGCGCGGCGCCGGTGCGCGTCGGCAATGCGGCGCATGGCCAGCGCCAGCTCGACGTCTTCGGCGAGGTGATGGACGCGCTGCACCAGGCGCGCCTCGGCGGGCTGGCGGCGAGCGAGGAGGGGTGGAACCTGCAGTGCGCGCTCGTCGAGCACCTGGCCAAGATCTGGCGCGAGCCGGACGAGGGGATCTGGGAGGTGCGCGGTGCGCGGCAGCAGTTCACGCACTCCAAGGTCATGGCCTGGGTCGCCGTCGACCGGGCCATCAAGAGCGCCGAGCAGTTCGACCTCGAGGCGCCGCTGCCGCGCTGGCGCCACCTGCGGCACGACATCCACGCCGAGGTCTGCCGCCACGGCTACGACGCCGAGCTGGGCGCCTTCGTCCAGGCCTACGGCAGCCGCCAGCTGGACGCCAGCCTGCTCATGATCCCGCTCGTCGGCTTCCTGCCGGCCAGCGACCCACGCGTGCGCGGCACGGTGGAGGCGATCCAGCGCCAGCTGACGGCGGACGGCTTCGTGCTCCGCTACCGCACGGAGACGACGGCGGACGGTCTGCCGCCGGGCGAGGGCGCCTTCCTGGCCTGCAGCTTCTGGCTGGCCGACAACCTCGCCCTCCTCGGGCGGCACGACGAGGCGCGGGCACACTTCGAGCGCCTGCTGGCGCTGCGCAACGACGTCGGCCTGCTGGCCGAGGAGTACGACCCGCGCGTCGGGCGCCAGGTGGGCAACTTCCCGCAGGCGCTGTCCCACCTGGCGCTCATCGGCACGGCGATGAGCCTCACGACCGCGGCGCGCCCCGAGCAGCGGCCGGCCGAGCAGCGGTCGGCGGTGGGGCTGTCGGGTTAGGCGCTCGCCCGTGCCCGCACGACGGTGGCCGCGAGGATCAGCACGCCCCCCGCGACCGGCAGCAGCCCCGGCGCCTCGCCGTGCAGCAGCCACGCCCACACGGGATTGAGCGCCGGCTCCACGAGGAGGATCATGCTCGCCTCGAGCGCCGGCACGCCGCGGATCCCGCGCGTCATCAGCAGGTAGGCGAGGCCGATCTGGACGACGCCGAGGTAGCCGACCACGGCCCAGTCCACCAGGCCCGCGCCGGCCACCGGAAGCGCGAAGGGGAGGCAGGCGACGCAGGCCAGCGCGTTCCCGACGACGACGGTGGCGAGCGTCGCGCCGGCCCCTGCCTCGCCCCGGCCGAGCCAGCGGAGCCCGAGCAGCGTCAGCGCCCAGGTGACCCCACTCGCCGCACCCAGCACGTTGCCGAGGGCCGGGTTCGGCGCCGTCGCCGCTGCCGGGGGATGGCCGCCCAGCACCAGCACAAGCCCCACGGCGATCGCTGCCATGGCCACGTAGTCGGCGCGCCGCGCGTGCTCGCGCAGCAGCCACGGCGCGAGCACCAGCACGTAGAGCGGCGCGGTGGCCTGCAGGTAGATGGCGTTGGCCGCCGTGGTCGTCTTGTTGGCCGAGACGAAGAGGACCATGGTGGCCGCGTAGACCACCGAGACCAGCGCCACCCGCGGGCTCCAGCCGCGTCGCGCCGCCGGCACGAGCAGCAGGACGGCGAGCGCCGCCACGCCCGAGCGGAACGATGCCACCTGCCAGGCGGTGAGGGTCGTCGCCTTGATGGCCGCGCCGCCGGTGGAGAAGAGCGCCGCCGCGGCGGCGAGCCGCAGCCGGTCGGCGACGGGCGACCCGCCCGACGGGTGCGCCGGGGCGGGTGGGACGGGGTGGGCGGTGGCGGTGCGGACGGGAGGCATGCGGGGCCACGGAACGGTGCGATCGCGCGCGGTGCGCCCCGGCAATGTAGCGACGCCGCGTCCGCCGCCGTGTGCCGCCGGGCCCGGACCGCGGGGCTTCCACCGGCGGCCCCTCCCCGGTCGTAACCGCTTCACCTGCCCGCTCTTGTGGCCGATACCAGGAGATGTGGGGCGCGCGCCACCAGCCGCGACCGCCGTGCCCGTCCTCATCGGGCGCCCACCCTCTTCACGTCGCCGACCGGAGGAGTCATCCCGTGCTGAGCTCGTCCATCTCACGAAAGCTGACGCTCACCGCGATCGGGGGCGTCGGCGCGTGCGCGTTCCTCATCGGCGCGCTGATCGTCGGCGGGCAGCGCACCGAAGCCGCGTACGACCGGATCTTCGACCGTGAGATCGAGAGCCGCCGGCTGGCGATGGCCACCGCGCTCAGCTTCCTCGCCCAGGTGCAGGAGTGGCAGGGCGCCCTTCTCGACGGCGCCGATCCGTCGGCCCGCGCGGCCCACGGCGACGCTGCGCGGGCCGCGGGGACGGCGGTCGTCGCGACCCTCGACTCCCTGCGGCGCGTCGCCCCCGACCAGGACGCGCGCGCGCTCGTCGATCGCTTCGACGCCGAGCACCGGCGGCTGACGGCGCGCTACGAGCAGGCGCTCCGCGGGCTCGCCGGCTCCGCCGCAGGTGGGGCGGCACGGGCGAGCGCCGGCGTGAGCGGCTCGCTCCGCCAGGCCGCCGCGCTGCTGGACCAGCTCGCCGCTCGGTCGAGCGCCCGCGTCGAGATCGCGCTCGCGCGCCAGGCGGCCGCGCACGCGCGCGAGCAGCGGACCGCGCTCGTCGCCGCCATCCTCGTCGTGCTCGGCGCCATCCTCGGCGTGGCCGCGCTGGCGCGTCGCATCTCGCGCCCCATCGGCCTCGTCGCGCGGCGGGTGGAGGAGCTCCGCACGGCGTACGTGGCGGATCTCGAAGCCGCCATCGACCGCATGGCGCACGGCGACCTGTCCGCCACCGCGCGGGCCGTCGTGGAGCCGCTGCACGTCGACTCGGCCGACGAGGTCGGTGCACTGGCCAGCAGCGTCAACGGCATCGTCGCGCAGACGGAGTCCACGATGAGCGCCTTCGTCGCGGCGCGGGCCAACATCCAACGGCTGCTCGACGAGACGCGGCACCTCGTCACGGCCGCCGAGGCCGGCCACCTGGCCGAGCGCGGCGACGCCGAGCGCCACGAGGGGGTGTACCGCGAGCTGGTGGACGGCATCAACCGCACGCTGGACGCGGTGATCGGCCCCATCGACCAGGCCGCGGCGGTGCTCCAGCGCGTGGCCGAGCGCGACCTGACGGTGCGGATGACCGGGCACCACGTCGGCGATTTCGCCCGGATCCGCGACGCACTCAACGGCGCCACGGCGAATCTGGAGGAGGCGCTCGGGCAGGTGCTGGAGGCGAGCACGCAGGTCGCCTCGGCCGCCGGCCAGATCGGCGAGGGGAGCCAGGCGCTCGCCGCCGGGGCTGCGGAGCAGGCGTCGAGCCTCGAGGAGGTGAGCGCCAGCCTGCGGGAGCTCGAGCGCACGACCCGGCAGAGCGCGGACGGCGCGCAGGAGGCGCACGGGATCGCCGAGGAGGCACACGCGAGCACGACGGCGGGCAGCGCCAGCATGGACCAGCTCTCGGGCGCCATCGAGCGCATCAAGAGCTCCGCGGACGCCACGGCGAAGATCGTGCGGACGATCGACGAGATCGCCTTCCAGACGAACCTGCTCGCCCTCAACGCGGCAGTCGAGGCGGCGCGGGCGGGAGACGCCGGGCGCGGGTTCGCGGTGGTCGCCGACGAGGTGCGTGCCCTCGCGCTGCGCGCCGCCGAGGCGGCGCGGCAGACGACGGTGCTCATCGAGGGCAGCGTCTCGGCCGCGGAGGAAGGCGTGACGCTCAAGGCCGAGGCGGCCGCACGCTTCGAGCAGATCACCACGCAGGTGGCACGCGTCGGCGGGGTGCTGGCCGAGATCGTCGCGACGAGCCAGGAGCAGGCGCTGGGCGTGAGACAGATCTCGGCGGCGCTCGAGCAACTGAACGGCACGACGCAGCGGGTGGCGGCCGGATCGGAGGACTCGGCCAGCTCCGCGGAGGAGCTCGCGAGCCAGTCGGCGACGATGCAGGAGATGGTCGGCCAGTTCCGGATCGGGACGCGGGCGGCGTCGCGGGGCGGCCCGGCCACGGCGTCGCGCGTCGCCCGCCTCGTGTCCGCGCGGCCGGTCGCGGCGCGGTGGTCGGTGGACGCCGACGACGCATGGGACCCGGTGGGCCCGGAGTCGGCGTCGGCACCACGCCCATGAGCGACGACGGCCCGGGGATCGATGCGCGGGCCGTCGTCGCTCATGGGGCCGG